>NZ_JBIAQX010000002.1:522414-854394 GCF_042889445.1 Streptomyces sp. NPDC002602
GGGCCCCCCGCCCCCCCCCCGCCGCCCCCCCCCCCCCCCCCCCCCCCCCCCCCCCGGCGGGGGGGCCCCCGCTTCTCTTCACTGTGGAGCTAAGGAGAATTGAACTCCTGACCTCCTGCATGCCATGCAGGCGCTCTACCAACTGAGCTATAGCCCCTTGTTGTGCTTGTCGTTTCGGTTTCCCTTGCCGGTTCCCCTTGGCGACGTCCCAAACATTACACGGTCATGGCCCTGGTCCAAAAATCGGTTTCGGCGACCTCGGGCCATGTCCGAAATATTCCACTCCGTCACACATTCACGCCGTACCGGCCACGCGTGCCCCAGGGGCCACGCGTGCCTCGCCGGTCACTCGCGCCGTACCGGTCGCGTCTGCCGCGCGGGTCACGCTCTCGCGAATTGATAGAACCGCTTGAGCGTGCAGTGCTCGTCGAGCAGGCGGCCGTAGATCGGTTCCCCTTCCAGCTCGCGGTAGGTCTCGATCGGGTCGCCTTTTATGATCAGCGCCCGCGCGCATTCCTCGCACCAGTACTGGTAGTCGGGATTGACCGGGTCCATGTCACGCACGATCGGCGTGCCGTTGTTGCACCAGTCGCACCGCCGCCGGTGTGCACCCATCCGTCAGCGACTCCCTCCCGCGTCGGGCCGTCGTGTCCCCCTCCGGCCGTCCGATTCTGCCATGCCGGTACGGGCCAGGTCAGCCGACGCAAAAGGAACAAACGCAAGAATCCCGCCCCCAGTTGGGGACGGGATCCTGATTGTGGAGCTAAGGAGAATTGAACTCCTGACCTCCTGCATGCCATGCAGGCGCTCTACCAACTGAGCTATAGCCCCGCTCTCCGCCACGCTTCCCCCGTTTCCGGTGTTCCGCGCTGCGAACAAGAAGAACTCTAGCCTGTGACCAGCCGGAAAGTGAAATCCGGGTGGAAGCCTCCGCGAGCAGCGCTCAGTCGTCGTCGCCGAGCACCGGTTCCGGCAGCGTGCCGGCGTTGTGCTCCATCAGACGCCAGCCGCGCGCACCCTCGCCGAGGACGGACCAGCAGCAGTTGGAGAGCCCGCCGAGACCCTCCCAGTGGTACGAGTCCAGGCCCAACAGGCGGCCGATGGTCGTGCGGATGGTGCCGCCGTGGCTGACCACGACCAGCGTGCCGCCCTGCGGCAGCCGGTCGGCGTGGCGCAGCACGACCGGGGCGGCCCGGTCGGCGACCTCGGTCTCCAACTCCCCGCCGCCGCGGCGGACGGGCTCGCCGCGCTTCCACGCCGCGTACTGCTCGCCGTACTTCGCGAGGATCTCGTCGTGCGTGAGGCCCTGCCACTCGCCGGCGTACGTCTCGCGCAGCGCCTCGTCGTGGTCCACCGCCAGCCCCGTGACGGCGGCCAGTTCGGCGGCCGTGTCCGCGGCCCGCCGCAGGTCGGAGGCCACGATGGCGTCCGGCTTCAGCGAGGCGAGCAGCCGGGCGGCGCGGCGCGCCTGCGCCACACCGGTGTCGGTCAGCTCGATGTCCGTGGAGCCCTGGAAGCGGCGCTCCAGGTTCCAGGCGGTCTGACCGTGTCGCCAGAGGACGATCTTCCTGCCGGTCCTGCCCGAGCCGGAGCCGGACGAGGTGTCCGTCCCGGTCGACGTGGTCGTGCCCGTGTCGGTCCCGCTCAGAACAGATCACCGTCCAGTTCGTCGTCGCCCTGCGCCTCGCGCAGCTTGGCGTGCTCCTCGGCCTTGCCGATGGTGAGCTTGGCGTCCTCGGGGAGCTCGATCTCGGGGCAGTCCTTCCACAGGCGCTCCAGCGCGTAGAAGACGCGCTCCTCGCTGTGCTGGACGTGGACGACGATGTCGACGTAGTCCAGCAGGATCCAGCGGGCGTCGCGGTCGCCCTCACGGCGCACCGGCTTGGCGCCGAGCTTCTTGAGCAGCTGTTCCTCGATCTCGTCCACGATCGACTTGACCTGGCGGTCGTTGGGCGCGGAGGCGAGCAGGAAGGCGTCGGTGATCGACAGCACGTCGCTGACGTCGTACGCGATGATGTCGTGCGCGAGCCGGTCGGCCGCGGCCTGGGCGGCGGCGGTGATGAGCTCGATGGAGCGGTCCGTGGCGGTCACTGGCCATGCTTTCGGGTTGGCGGGCAGATCCTTACAAGGGTCTCATGTACCGCCGACCCCGCCCGCGCGGAACGTTCCGCGCGGGCGAAATCACAGCTCAGGGCCGGATCGGGGGCGTCAGGACGCCTTGTAGTCCCGGCCCAGGACCACCACGACGTCCGCGTTGACGACGTTCTCGGCCTTCTTCACGACGGTCTCCGGCAGCCCCAGTGTCTTGGCCACCTCGACGGCGCGCTCCCGCTGGGCGTCGTCCTGGTAGGTGATCTGCGAGGTCCCGGCCGTGTCGTCGGCCTTGCCTCCGTCGACGAAGGTGTAGCCGCCGTTGAGCAGGGCCGCCTTCGCCGCGTTCTGTGTCTTCTCGTTCCCGGTGGCGTCCCTGAGACCCACCCGGGGGGTGGCGCCGGGCGGTGCGGCCGTGGCGGAGCCGCCGAGGACCTCTTTGACGATCTTCTTGTTGGCCTCGTCGGTGAGGCCGCCGTCCGGCTTCACCCCGAGGACGTCGGTGCGGTAGTCGCCCACCTTGGCGTGCTCGCCGATCCGCGACAGCAGGCCGCCGAGGTTCTGCGCGTCGAGGGCCGGGTCCAGGATCTGGCCCATGCTCTCGACCGTGGTGGCCGCCGCCTTCGGGTCGGAGGGGATCTTCCGCAGGACCGCGTACAGCACCTTGCCCAGCCGGTCCAACTGCCTGACCTCCGGCTCGCCCTGGCCGCGGTGGGTGGCGTACGCCACGGCCATCGCGCCGTTGAGGCTCTGTTTGGGGCCCTTGCCCACCGCCGGGGTCTTGGCCTTGTCGTCGGCCGGGACCGCGGTGTCGGTGTCCACCTCGATGCCCCCGATCAGCTCGACCAGGCTCTCCAGGAAGGGGGTGTCCAGACGCCAGGTACCGCCGATGTGGGTGCCGAGGGCCGAGTCGAGGGAGTCCTTGGTGCCGAGGCCGCCGCCCTCGACGGACTTGCCGAGGGTGGTCCCCGTGCCGTCCGTCTGGGGGAAGCCGAGGGTGTTCGGCACCAGCACGGTGGCGCCCTGCCCGGTGGTGACGTTGTCGACGAGCAGCGCCGTGGAGGTGCCGCCCTTCTTGGTGTTGAGCACGTGGACGACGATCATGTCGCGCTTCTGGGCGCCGGGGGCCGCCGCGGCGCCCTTCTTCTCCCCGGGGCCGTCGAGGAAGGGGAGCTTGCCCGCGTACCAGAGGTAGCCGAGGCCGCCGACGACGAACACGGCGAGGACGACGATCAGCGCGACCACCCGGTTGCGGCCCCGGCGGCGGATCTCCTCGCGGCGCTCGGTGCGGCTCTCGGTGAAGGCCAGCCAGTCGATGACGTCGTCGGACTCCTCGTCCGGCTGGTCGATGAAGGCGAACATCCCGGTGTCGTAGTCCCGGTCCCCCTCGGATCCGGCGTCGGGCCGGCGCGGCTCGGGGACCCGGGACGCGGCGGGCTCCGGGGCCGGATCGGGCTCGGCGGGCGCCTGCGGGGCGCCCTGCCGCGGGATCCACTGCCGGGTCTGTTGCGGGGACCGCGGGGTGTCGTACCCCTGGTCTGGGGCCTGGGCGTAGGGCTCCCCGGCGTGCTCCCGGCCCGGATCGCCCGGGGAGGTCTGCTGCGGCGCCTGGTACTGCTGCCCGTACGCCTGCTGGTCGTAGCCGTACTGCTGCGGCTGCTCGTACTGCTGATACTCCTGCTGATACGGCTGCGCGTACCGCTGCTGCTCGTACGAGGGGCCCGGCTGCTGCTCGTACCGGGGCGCCTGGTCGGCGGGCTGCGCGGGCACCGGTCCGTACACCGGCTGACCGTACGCGTCGTAGCCGATGAGCTGCCGCTCCTGGGCTGCGTACGGGTCGTACGGATCCTGTCGGTCGTTCACCGCGGGCCCCTCTCTCCGAAACCGGAAGCTCAGGCTCCCCGATACAGCTCACGCTTGTCGATGTAGCGCACGACACCGTCCGGCACCAAATACCAGACAGGATCGCCCTTGGCGACCCGCGCACGACAGTCTGTGGACGAGATGGCCAGCGCGGGGACCTCCACCAGGGAGACGCCGCCCTCGGGCAGACCGTCGTCGGTGAGCACGTGACCCGGACGGGTGACGCCGATGAAGTGCGACAGCGAGAAGAGCTCGTCGGCGTTGCGCCAGGTGAGGATCTGCGCGAGGGCGTCGGCGCCGGTGATGAAGAACAGGTCCGCGTCGTCGTTGATGGCCTTGAGGTCCCGCAGGGTGTCGATCGTGTAGGTGGGGCCGCCGCGGTCGATGTCGATGCGGCTCACCGAGAACTGCGGGTTGGAAGCCGTCGCGATGACCGTCATCAGATAGCGGTCCTCGGCGGGCGACACGGCCCGCTGCGACTTCTGCCACGGCTCGCCCGTCGGTACGAACACCACCTCGTCGAGGTGGAAGAGGGCGGCCACCTCGCTGGCGGCGACCAAGTGTCCGTGGTGGATCGGGTCGAACGTCCCGCCCATCACGCCGAGCCGGCGCTTGACCGGGCCGGTAGGCATTTCCTGCTCTCCCATGAGCGCAGAGCCTACTGGCCCGGTGAGGCGGCAAACCCATCCGGTCACGGCACTGGGCCGTCTAGCGGTCGCGGTTCAGGCGGGTGGTCACCCAGAGCATCAGCAGCAGGATCACGAACGCGCCGCCACCGGTCAGGTACGGGCTCAGGCTGTCGTGGTTGCCGCCGTGCTCGGCGCCACCCTCCGAGGCGAGAACGACCAGGTTGTGGGCGGTGGTGGAGAGGCTCATCAGGCAGATACCTATCGAGTCGGGGACCGGGCGGAGACTTCGCTCACATCGTATGCGGGGCCCCTGGGCACGCTCACGCCGACTCGGACGTTGGAGAGGATGGACGCAGAAGCGGACAGGTCGATCAAGGGGGAGGGCAAGATGACGGACACCGGTTTCGAGAAGGTGCCGGCGCGGAACCGCAGGAGGTTCCCCGGCATTTCCTCGCGGGCGTACGAACATCCGGCGGACCGCTCGGCGCTGGTCGCGCTGCGCAAACTCAGCGGCTTCGACACGGTGTTCAAGGCGCTGAGCGGGCTGCTGCCCGAGCGCAGCCTGCGGCTGTTGTTCCTGTCGGAGTCGGTGCGGGTGGGCGAAACCCAGTTCCCGCACCTGCACGGGATGCTGCGGGACGCCTGTTACATCCTGGACCTGGAGAAGGTCCCGCAGATGTACGTGCAGCAGGACCCGAAGCCCAACGCCATGTGCATCGGGCTGGACGAGCCGATCATCGTCGTCACGACGGGCCTCGTCGAACTCCTCGACGAGGAGGAGATGCGGGCGGTCGTGGGCCACGAGGTGGGCCACGCGCTGTCCGGGCACGCCGTCTACCGCACGGTGCTGCTGTTCCTGACGGGTCTGGCGATGAAGGTCGCGTGGATCCCGCTGGGCAATGTGGCGATCATGGCGCTCGTCACCGCGCTGCGGGAGTGGTTCCGCAAGTCCGAGCTGTCGGCGGACCGGGCCGGGCTGCTGGTGGGTCAGGACGTGAACGCCTCGATGCGCGGCCTGATGAAGATCGCGGGCGGCAACCACCTGCACGAGATGAACGTGGACGCCTTCCTGGCCCAGGCCGAGGAGTACGAGTCGAGCGGGGACCTGCGGGACTCCGTGCTGAAGATCCTCAACGTGTTGCCGCGTTCGCACCCCTTCACCACGGTCCGCGCGGCCGAGTTGAAGAAGTGGTCGCAGAACCGCGACTACCAGCGGATCATGGACGGCCACTACCCGCGGCGGGACGAGGACAAGGACGCCTCGGTGAGCGACTCCTTCCGGCAGTCCGCCTCGCACTACGCCGACTCGGTGCGCACCAGCAAGGACCCGCTGATGAAGCTGGTCGGCGACCTCGCGGGCGGTGCGGGCGACCTGGGCGGCAAGCTCCGGGACAAGTTCACCGGGGCCGGCGCCGGCGCGGCGAACGGTTCCGCGGGCGCCGGCGAGGGCAAGGGCGCCCCCGGCGGCGCTACGGAACAGCCGGGCTGACGGGGCCGACGGCTGCCGGCGGAGGAGGGTCCTGGGGGTTCGTGGGCGGCGCCAGGACCCCGCAGAGCCCGGCGGAGCGCCGCGGGTGGCCGGAGGCGTACGGGTCGCTCGCGGCCGGGCCGACGGTGGTGGGTCCGGCCCCGGCGAGCAGCGGCCGGAAGCCCGCCGCGGGCTCGGAGGCGCAGTCCTGGGGGCCTGCCATCACGTAGGCGGAGGCCAGCTCCGCCCGGCGTGCGACGAGGTCCTCGCGGTCGAGCCGCAGCCGCAGTTCCCGCCGGACGGTGAAGAGCGAGGCGCCGTCGGCGGCCGACGGCTGCCCGCCGGCGGAGCGTACGGCGTAGACGAAGGTGTGGTCGGTGGTGACCTCCAGCACCTGGGCGGAAACCTCCTGGTAGGCGAGGGTTCCGCTCACCCGGACCCTGGGGTCGGCCACGGCCGCGACGGCGGGGTCGAAGCGCACCAGCCATCCGGTGGCGGCGTGCCTCCCGTCACCGACGGGCGCGGTCATGCTCCGGTCGAACTGTGCGAGCTGGTCGGGGTCGAGCAGCACCCGCACGGGCCGTGAGGCGGTCCCGGCGAGCACGTCCGGGTCCAGCGCCGACTGCACCAGGTAGTCCTTGGCGATGGACAGCGCGGAGACGATCTGGCTCTCGCTGAAATGGTGGGTGCGGCGTACGGCCGGCAGGGTGATCCCGGCCGCCCCGATGCGGTACTCGGCCGCCGGGCTCTTCGCGAACAGGTCGGCCGGATTCCCGCCGGGCACGGCGGTGGTCGGTGCGAGCGGGACGATCGTGGCCGCGAGCGGTTCCGCGGTGGTGCCGGGCGCGGGCACGTACGGGCTGCGCAGGCCCATGTAGACGGCGGCGGCGAAGGCCGTGGCGATGAGGAGCACGATCAGCAGGCCTTGGCGGGCACCGTGGCTCGGTGTGCCGTCGTGATGGCCCGAGGAGCCGCCTCCCGTCCAGAGGGAGCGGCTGCGGACCGCCCGGGCGTGCTCGCCCATGCGTTCCTCGGCGGAGTACTCCTGGAGCCGCGCGGCCCGCACGAAGTTCTCGTCGAACACGACCGACCGGAACTCGTCCGACCGGAACTCGTCATCGCCCTCGCCGATGCCGTCGGGGGCGCCGTTGGGTGGATCTCCTGGAACGGCCATCGCTTCTCCCCGCTGTCCCCGCTTCAGAGAAGCCCCCGAATCCGGTGAACGCAAGCGGGGCGTACTTTCAGGGTTGGCGGCCGACGGGGTAGGTAAACGCTCCGACGCCGGTCACTTCGCGCTGCGGGGTGCTGGCTGGGGCGGGTGCGTGGTCCGCGTCTCCTGAGGCGCTGCGGTACACGGCGCTGAAGGCGAGCGCGATCATTCCGAGGCCCATCACGAAGGCGAGCACCCAGGCGACGGGGCGCAGCCAGGGTGCCCGGCCGCGGTAGGGGCGCATGCTGCCGCCGTAGACGCCGTAAGGGCCTTCCGCGTAGCCGTGGCCGTGGCCGTGGCCGTAGGGGCCGTGTTCCCAGCCCGGCTCGTCGAGGCCGTACCCGTCGGGGTGGCCGTAGGAGTACCCGTCGTGCTCGTCCTCGGTCGTCCAACCGCCGGCCACGCGTGCGGCCTCGGCCTCGGCACGCGCCCGGTCCGCGGCCCGCTGGCGCTCGGCCGCGCTCGGTTCATGGATCTCGGCGTTCCGGACGAAGGCCTCGTCGAACACCACGGAGGCGAAGTGCTGATCCGCGCCTCCGCGGTCGTCGTCGGGCTCCCCGTCGTCCGGGAACGGCTTGCCCCCCACGTCGTCCGGCACGGGACCAGCGTAGACCTGGGGGGCCGCTTTGGGCAGGGTGTCCGCCGAATCCCGGCCACCCGACGTTCGGGGTCCGACTACCGAACGTGACCGTCTCCGGTGACGATGTACTTGGTGGAGGTGAGCTCCGGAAGGCCCATCGGGCCCCGGGCGTGCAGCTTCTGCGTGGAGATGCCGATCTCCGCGCCGAAACCGAACTGGCCACCGTCCGTGAAGCGGGTGGAGGCGTTCACCGCCACCGTGGTCGAGTCGACCAGTTGGGTGAAGCGGCGCGCGGCGGCCTGCGAGGTGGTGACGATCGCCTCGGTGTGCCCCGACGTCCAACGGCGGATGTGGGTGACGGCGTCGTCGAGGGAGTCCACGACGGCCGCGGCGATGTCGTAGGAGAGGTACTCGGCCGCCCAGTCCTCGTCGGTGGCGGGCAGTGCGGTGACCTTGGTCCCTTCGGCGTACGCGAGGACCTCGCCGTCGCCGTGGACGGTCACTCCGGCGTCCGCGAGGGCGTCGAGGGCGAGCGGCAGGAACGCGGCGGCGATGTCCCGATGGACCAGGAGGGTCTCGGCGGAGTTGCAGACCGAGGGGCGCTGCGCCTTGGAGTTGACGAGGATGTCCACGGCCATGGCGAGGTCGGCCTGGGCGTCGACGTAGACGTGGCAGTTGCCCGTGCCGGTCTCGATGACCGGGACGATGGACTCCTCGACGACGGTCTTGATGAGCGAGGCTCCGCCGCGCGGGATCAGCACGTCGACGAGGCCGCGGGCGCGCATCAGCTCGCGGACGGAGTCGCGGGACTCCCCGGGGACGAGCTGGATGGCGTCGGCGGGCAGTCCGGCGGACTCGATGGCGTCCCGGAGGATGGCGACGAGGGCGCTGTTGGAGGCGTAGGCGGAGGAACTGCCGCGCAGCAGAACGGCGTTGCCGGACTTGAGGCAGAGTGCGGCGGCGTCGACGGTGACGTTGGGGCGGGCCTCGTAGATGATGCCGACGACGCCGAGCGGTACCCGGATCTGGCGGAGGTCGATGCCGTTGGGGAGGGTGGAACCGCGGACGACCTCGCCGACGGGGTCCGGGAGGGCGGCCACGTCGCGGACGTCGGAGGCGATCGCGGCGACGCGCTCGGGGGTCAGGGTGAGGCGGTCGATGACGGTCTCGCTCGTGCCCGCCTCCCGGGCCTTGGCGGTGTCGAGGGCGTTGGCCTCGACGATCTCCGCGGTACGGGCCTCCAGCGCGTCCGCGATGGCCAGGAGGGCCGTGTCCTTGGCGGACCGCGGGAGTGGGGCGATGGCTGCGGCGGCCGTCCGGGCTGCTCGCGCGGTGGCGATCACGGGGGAGGCTGCGGTGGCGTCGTCGAGCGAGGTCATGCGGCCCAGGGTAAGCCCCGGTCCGGGCCGGTCCGACGGGATTCCACCCCGCGAGACGGGACACCCCGGGAGTCGGGCCGTCGCCCGCGACGGGCCGTCGCGCGACGGGCCGCGGCGGGGCGGGACGCGGCGGGGCGGGACGAGCAGCGGCGAGACGGGGGTGTCACGGCGGGGCGGCGGTGTCGCGCGGGCGCCCTCACCCGTCCCGCGCTCGCGTTCAGTAGGGGTGCACGCCCACGGGGTGGGCCGGGGGCGGCCCGTAGCCCTCGGCCACGCGCTGGTGGTAGGTCGCGCGGTCGATGACCTCCAGGCCGACGATCTCCCAGGGCGGGAGCTGCGCCGAGGACCGGTGCTCGCCCCAGAGCCGCAGGGCGACGGCGGCCGCGTCGTGCAGGTCGCGGGCCTCCTCCCAGTACCGGATCTCGGCGTGGTCGTCGGCGTACCGGCTGGTCAGCAGGAAGGGATGGTCGTGGGCGAGCTGTTCCAGCCCGCGCCGGACCTCGGACAACGGCGCCGGCTTGCCGGAGACGCTCAGGGTGACGTGCCAGAGGCGAGAGGTGTCCGGCCCGTCCCCGTTGCCGCCCCCGCCAACGCCGCCGTCACCGTCCCCGGTGCCGACGCTGGTCAGCGCTCGTCTCACCAGCCGCCTCCTGTCTGCGCTACGCGTGTCCGCCCCACACAGTTGACCAGTCCTCGGCCGGCCGCGCGGCGGTTTTGCCGAACCTCAGCCCTGCAGCAGGACCAGATCGTCACGATGGACGACCTCCCGCTCGTACGCGGGTCCGAGCTCCCGCGCGAGCTCGCGAGTGGAGCGGCCGAGGAGTTGCGGGAGTTCCTTGGCGTCGAAGTTGACCAGCCCCCTGGCCACGGCGCGGCCGTCGGTGGTGCGCAGTTCGACCGGGTCCCCGGCGACGAAGTCGCCCTCGACGCCGGCGATCCCGGCGGCCAGCAGGGAACTGCCGCGTTCGGTGACGGCGCGGACCGCCCCGTCGTCCAGTACGAGGTGCCCCTGGGGGGTGGAGGCGTGTTGGAGCCAGAGCAGCCGGTCCGCCGAGCGGCGGCCCGTGGAGTGGAAGAGGGTGCCCGTGCCGCGCCCGGCGAGGGCGTCGGTGGCCTGGCTGGCGGAGGTCAGGACGACGGGGATGCCGGCGGCCGCCGCGATGCGGGCGGCCTCGACCTTGGTGACCATGCCGCCGGTGCCCACGCCCGCCTTGCCGGCGCTGCCGATGGAGACGTGCGCGATGTCCTCGGGGCCGCGCACCTCGTCGATGCGGGTGGTGCCGGGGAGCGAGGGGTCGCCGTCGTAGAGGCCGTCCACGTCGGACAGCAGCACGAGCAGGTCGGCGCGGACGAGGTGGGCGACCAGGGCGGCGAGCCGGTCGTTGTCGCCGAACCGGATCTCGTCCGTGGCGACGGTGTCGTTCTCGTTGACCACCGGGAGCGCGCCCATGGCGAGGAGCTGGTCCAGCGTCCGGTAGGCGTTGCGGTAGTGCGCCCGGCGGCTGGTGTCGTCGGTGGTCAGGAGGACCTGGCCGACGCGGACGCCGTAGCGGGCGAAGGAGGCGGTGTACCGGGCGACGAGCAGGCCCTGTCCGACGCTGGCGGCGGCCTGCTGGCGGGCCAGGTCGGTGGGGCGGCGGCGCAGGCCCAGCGGGGAGAGGCCGGCGGCGATGGCGCCGGAGGAGACCAGGACGATCTCCTTCTCGCCGCCGCTGCGGGCCTTGGCCAGTACGTCGACCAGGGCGTCCACCCGGTCCGCGTCGAGGCCGCCGGTGGCGGTGGTCAGGGAGGAGGAGCCGACCTTGACCACGATCCTGCGGGCGTCCACGACGCTCTGCCTAGCCGCTGACACGTCTGTCCCCTTGCCCCTTGCCTGATGTTCCCGGCGCCTTGCCGCAGGTGCCGGGAACTCAATCTACGGGGTGGCCCGTCGGGGCCGCGCGCGGGTTTCAGAGGGTGGACGAACCGCGGACCGGCTCGGTTTCCGTCGCGGCGGCGGCGCCCGGGACCAGGATCTTGCGGGACAGCAGGAAGGTGAACGGGATGGCCACGACGGCCGCGACGAGCGGGGCGATCCGGTCGTCCATGCCGGCCCACTGCACCAGGACGAACAGGCCGACCGACTGGATCACGTAGTTGGTGATGTTCGTCAGCGGGAAGAGCGCGAACTTCTTCCACGTGGGCCGGGTCCGGTAGGTGAAGTAGGTGTTCATGAAGAACGAGCCGACCATCGACAGCAGGAAGGCGAGCGTGTACGCGGCGAAGTACGGCATCCACGGGTGCAGGAGCAGGTAGATGCCGAAGAAGGTCGCTGTGTTGACGCCGCCCACCAGGCCGAAGCGGACGATCTGCCCCAGCTGTTCCCGTCGGGTGCTCGGGGGCGCCGGGGCGCTCCCGGTCACCGGCGGGTGACCGGGAGCGGGGACGTTCGAAGTCATCGGCGGCTGCGCTCCGAGATCACGGCTTCGGAGACGCCGGGCACCCGCTCCGCGCCGTGCGCCTCCTTGACCAGGAAGTGCGGGCGGCGCTTGGACTCGTAGTAGATGCGGCCGATGTACTCGCCGATCAGCCCAAGCATGATCATCTGCACGCCGCCCAGGCCTGTGATGAGCGCCACGAGCGTGACGTAACCCGGCGACTCGACCCCGTACGTGATCGCCATCACGGTGGTCCACAGGGCGTATAGGCCCGTGAGTGCGACCAACGACACGCCGAGCCAGATCCCGATCCGGAGCGGACGGTTGTTGAAGGAGATCAACCCGTCCATGCCGTAGTTCAGCAGGGCGCCGAACTTCCACTTCGTCTCGCCGGCCTCGCGCTGGGCGTTGCGGTAGTCGAAGTGGACCGTGTCGAAGCCGATCCAGGAGAAGAGTCCCTTGGAGAAGCGGTTGTACTCGGGGAGCGCGAGCAGGGCGTCCACGGCGGGGCGCGAGAGCAGTCGGAAGTCGCCGACCCCGTCGGTGAGCTCGACGTCCACCCAGCGGTTGACGCCTCGGTAGTACATGCGGCTGAGGGCGGAACGGACCTTCTTGTCGCCCTCGCGGGTGCGGCGGGCGATGACCTGGTCGTGTCCCTGCCGGTAGTGCTCCAGCATGGTGGCGATGAGCTCCGGCGGGTGCTGGAGGTCCGCGTCCATGATCACCACGGCGTCGCCGGTGGCCTCGCGCAGCCCGGCGAGCATGCCGGACTCCTTGCCGAAGTTACGACTGAAGGAGACGTAGCGCGTCTGGTCGCCGTACTCCGCGGCGATCTTGCGAAGTTTCTCCAGCGTGCCGTCCCGGCTACCGTCATCGACGTAGCAAACCTCGTACTCGATGGGCAGGGCGTCGAGGACCCTGCGGATCTCCGCGTCGAAGCTGTCGATGACGGCTTCTTCGTTGTAGCAAGGAACAACTACGGACAGCTTGGTCATGAACACTTCCTGCCGGATCCGAACGGGTGATTGTCGACGACTGGCTCGACACCACCACCTCTTGAGAAGTATGCACGGCCGAGCCGCGCTGCCCGAGTCGAGTGCCGCACACGGTAGCTTTGTCGGGATAAACGCATTGGAACAAAGGGATCGAGGTGCACGTGCCTGACGTCTCCGTGGTCGTCATCGTCTACAACGACGCAGAGCGTCTGCCGACAGCCGTCCAGTCGGTTTTGGACCAGACCCTGCATGGGGTCGAAGTCGTGATCGTGGACGACTGCAGCAAGGACCGGTCATTCTCGGTCGCGAAAGAACTTGAAGCGGCACATCCGGAAAGGGTGCGCGCCTACCAGTTGCCGGAGAACAGCGGCGGCTGCGGCGCCCCCCGCAACCACGGCATCCAGCAGGCCACCGGTACGTACGTCATGTTCCTGGACAGTGACGACATCCTCGAGCGGAACGCCTGCCGGAACATGCTGGCCGCCGCCGAGCGCACCGGGTCCGACCTGGTGTCCGGCATGTGTGTGCGCGTGCACCTGGACAACCGGTCGAACAAGACCACCGAGTGGTATCCCTGGATCTACTCGCACACCCGCACGCTGGAGTCGATCACCGAGTACCCGGACCTGCTGGTCTTCGACACCCTCTCCACGAACAAGTGCTACCGGCGCGCGTTCCTGCTGGAGCAGGACCTGAAGTTCCCGGTCGGCATCCACTACGAGGACCTGCTCTTCTCCGCGCAGGCCTACGTCGCCGCCCGCCGCATCACGCTGATCCCGAACCACGTCTACTTCTGGAACGTGGTCGAGAAGGCCGCGTCGAAGTCGATCAGCAACCGGCGGCACGAGATCGAGAACTTCGTCCACCGGATGGAGATCCACCGCCGCGTCGACGACCTGCTCGCCGCCAAGGGCCACGACCAGATCAAGTCGGCGAAGGACACCAAGTTCCTCAAGCACGACCTGGTCCTGCACCTGCGCGACCTGCCGCTGCTCGACGACGCGTACCGGCACGAGTTCGCCCGCCTCGCCAACGGCTACCTGGCGGGCATCGACCCCGCCGCGTACGAGAACGTCACGTACCTCCAGGCCATCTGCGCCTACCTGCTCGGCAAGGAGGACTGGGAGAACCTGCTCCCGGCCGCCGCCGCGATGACGAACAGCGGCCGGCTGACCTCCCCGCTCGCCGAGCGCGACGGGCGCGTCTACTGGTGCGCCGAGCACCTCGACGACGTCGAGGGCCGCCGGATACTGGACGTCACCGCGCAGGGCTTCCACACCGCCCCGCTCGGCTCCATGGCCCTGGGCAACCGCCTCACCTCGTACGAGGACGACGGACGCGGCACGGTCACGCTCTCCGGGGCGATCGTGAACCCGCTCGGCCGCATCAAGGCCGGGACCGCGTTGAAGGCCACCCTCGAATTCCGGGCCCGCCGCCAGATCGGGGTGCGCTCGTTCAGCTTCCCCGTGGAGGCCGTGCACCGCGCCGACGACAAGATCGAGTGGAGCACGACGGCGGACGTCGGGAGCACGGTGCGCCCCCTCGGCATCATCGACGCCGTGTGGGACGTCCGGCTGAAGCTGAACGCCGGCGGCACCAAGATCACCACCCGCGTCTCGGTCGACGGTCTCGACCTGGAGTCGGCGGCCCGGCTGCGCGTGCGCCCGAGGCTGACCCGCCTGGTCTCCGACCGCTTCGAGCCGGAGATGACCAAGAAGGGCAACCTCTCCTACGTCCTGACGGCCGAGGGCGCCGCCGCCGTGCGCACCCAGACGCTGATCAACAACGCCATGCACGGCAGGACCGCGGGCCTGGTCAAGCGCAACCTGCGCCGCGCCCTCAAGGCCCGCCGCAACCTAGGCTCGGGCGAGCAGAAGGTCAAGATCTACCACGAGGTCTTCTCGAAGCTGCCGATCAAGAAGGGCACGGTCGTCTTCGAGAGCCACATGGGCAAGCAGTACAGCGACAGCCCGAAGGCCATCTACGAGGAGATGGTCCGCCAGGGCGTGCGGTTCGACGGGATCTGGTCGTACGCGGGCGCGAAGCCCACCGGCTTCCCGCCGGAGGCCACCCTGGTGCGGCGCTGGAGCTGGCCGTACCTGCGGGCTCTGGCCCAGGCCGAGTTCTGGGTGGACAACCAGGGCTTCCCGCTGGCGCTGGCCAAGCGCGCGGGCACCACGTACATCCAGACCTGGCACGGTTCCGCGCTCAAGCGGATGGGCTTCCACGAGCCCCGGACCAAGGCGCAGGGCAAGGCCGGCCAGGACCGCTTCCAGGCCGCCGTCGACCGCTTCGACCACTTCCTGATCCGTTCCGAGCACGACACCCGCACCCTGGCCAAGGGCTTCCGGCTGCGGGACGAGGTGCTGCTGCGCACCGGTTACCCGCGCAACGACGCCCTGGTCCAGGCGCAGCGCGCCGAGGCGGACACCGGGGAGCGCGTCCGCGGTCCGCTCGCGGCGGAGCTCGGCATCGACCCGGAGAAGAAGGTGCTGCTCTACGCGCCGACGTTCCGGTCGAAAGCGGACGGCGCGGTGGAGGGCTTCACGTTCCCCTTCGACGTGGATGAGTTCGCCGATCGCCTCGGCGACCGCTTCACGTTGCTGGTGCGCACGCACTACCTCAACAGCGTGTCGCTGCCGCCGTCCGTCGCGGGCCGGGTGATCGACGTGTCCCGGCACCACGACATCACCCCGCTGCTGGAATTGGCGGACGGGCTGATCACCGACTATTCGTCGGTGATGTTCGACTACTCGGTGCTGGACCGGCCGATGGTGTTCTTCGCGTACGACTACGAGAAGTACTCCACGGACATCCGCGGCACGTACTTCGACCTCAAGGAGAAGGCCCCGGGCCCGGTGGTGGCCACGGCCGACGAGCTGATGCAGGCCGTCGCCGTCCTCGACGAGGCCGACACCAAGTACGCGGAGGCGCGCCGGCGCTTCCTGACCGAGTTCGGCGAGTACGACCGCGGGGACGCGGCCCGCCAGATCGTCGAGAAGTTCTTCACCAGGAGCGGCAAGTGAGCCAGCAGACCGCCGACGAGCCGTCCGTCGTCCCCGTCTCGGGCGGACGTGACGTCTTCCTCGTCGCCAACAGCGTGGACGAGCTCGGTGGCGTGACCACCTGGTCGCACCAGATGGCCAGGCTGCTCACCGACCGGGGGCACCGGGTACACGTCATCGGCATCGCGCCGGTCGAGGACGAGCTCCGGCAGAAGCTGCCGCGCGACCTCCCCTACGCGACGACGACCCTGTACTCCGCCCGCCCCCCGGGGGCGCGCCGGCTCCAGGGCATCAAGGGCAGGCTGAACGCCCCCGAGCGGCGCCGGCAGTCGGCCCGCCGGGCGCAGATGCAGGCCAAGGCGGACACCATGGGCGCGCTGTTCCAGGCGGCCCGCCCGGGTGCCGTGGTGATCGTCACACAGGTCTGGGCGATGGAGTGGGTGACGCTGGCCGACACCAAGGGGCTCAGCGTCATCGGCATGAGCCACGAGTCCTTCGAGGCCAGCGCCAAGTCCAGCCGGGGCGGACGCGTCCGCCTGCACTACACGGAGGTCGACCGGCTGCTGGTGCTGACGCCGGAGGACGCGGACCTGTGGATCAGGGCCGGCATGGAGAACGTGGGCAGCATGCCGAACCCGCTGCCGTTCATGCCGGAGTCCCCCGCCCCGCGGACCGCGAAGGTCGTCGCCAGCGTCGGCCGCCTGGCCTTCGAGAAGGGCCTCGACCTGCTGCTCGACGCGTGGGCGGACGCCGTCCCGCTGCACCCCGACTGGGTCCTGCGGATCTACGGGGCCGGTCCGGAGGAGCCCGCGCTGCGGGCGCACTGCACCTCGCTCGGGCTGGACGAGAGCGTCGAGTGGATGGGCAGCACGGACGACGTGCTGGGCGCGCTGTGCGAGGCCTCGGTCTTCGCGCAGGCCTCGCGGGCCGAGGGGTTCCCCATCACTCTGCTGGAGGCGATGGCGGCGGGCGTGCCCGCGGCCGCGTTCGACTGCGCGCCGGGCGTACGGGAGATCGTGAGCCACGGCGAGGACGGGCTGCTGGCCCGGCTGGGCAACACGATGGAGCTGGCCACGCACCTGGACGCGCTGATGTCGGACCACGAGCTGCGCGACCGGCTCGGGGACGCCGCCTTCCGGAACGTGAAGCGCTACTCCAGCGCCGAGATCACCGACCGGTGGGAGGAGCTGTTCTCCTTCCTGGAGCGCTGAGCTCCCGCCGGTGAACACGTACGAGGCCGCCCGCCCCGGATCCTTCCGGGGCGGGCGGCCTCGTCTCTTCCACCGCGGCCCACCGGCGCGCCGGGCCGGGCCGCGGTCCGCCGAAGGAGAGCCGCCGGCCCTTCGGCCCTTCCTCGGCGGCGGCCGGCCGACATACCCTCGCTGATACAGCCAGCCACGTGACCAACCAATCCGAGGAACCGCCCATGAGCTCCCCAGTGAGCGTCAGCGTCGTCGTACCGGTGCACAACACCCGGCGCTTCCTGCAGCGCTGCTTCGACTCGGTGGCCGCCCAGACCCTGACGGCGGACCGGATCGAGGTCATCGCCGTGGACGACGGCTCCACCGACGACTCCGGGGACTGGCTGGACGCCTGGGCGGCCGAACACCCGAACACCACCGTGATCCACCAGCCGGCCTCCGGCGGCGCCGGGAAGCCGCGCAACGTCGGTATCGAGGCGGCCACCGGCGACTACCTGTTCTTCCTCGACTCGGACGACTACCTGGGCCCGGAGGCCCTGGAGCGGCTGGTCGCGATGGCCGAGGAGCAGGACTCCGACGTCGTGTACGGGCGGATCGTCGGGATCAACGGGCGGGCCGCCCCGGTGGACCTGCGCACCACCAGCGGCGAGGTCTCCCTCTACGACTCCCCCGTGTACTGGACGCTCGCCGCCTACAAGCTGTGGCGCCGCAGCCTGGTCGAGGAGTACCGGCTGCGGTTCACCGAAGGCCGGCTGCTCGGCGAGGACGTGCCGTTCAGCGCGCACGCCCTGCTGCACGCCCGCCGGATTTCGGTGGTGGCCGATCACGACTGCTACTACCTGGAGGGGCGCGGCGACGGCACGAACGCCACCGAGCAGGATGCCGACTGGGTGGCGCAGCTGGCCTACGTCGGCGAGGTCCTGGAGATGGTGGCCGCCCACGTGCCGGCCGGTCCCGAGCGGGACAAGCTGATGGAGCGCCACTTCCACGGCGAGGTGCTGGGCATGTTCGCCGAGCCGTACCTGGCGCGCGACGAGGCGGGCCGCGAGGCGATGGTCCGGGCCGCCGCTCCGCTCGTCGAGGCGTACCTGACCGAGCGGGTCAGCGCCGCGCTGCCGCCCCGGCTGCGGCTGCGCGCCCATCTGATCGGGGCGGGACGCGCCCCTGAGCTGACCGCCGTCATCGCCGCCGACACCGTGGACGGGCTCGGTCCGGCCCTGATCGAGGACGGCCGGGCGTTCGCCGCCTACCCGTTCTTCCGCGACCCCGCCGCCGGCCTGCCCGACGAGCTGTACGACCTGACCTCGCGGGTGGTGCTGCGGCAGGAGCTGGCCTCGTACGACTGGGACGGTCCGGTGCTGCGGCTGCGCGGGACGGCCCGGCTCGACGGCGTGGGCGGCGCGGAGGAGCAGGATGTGTCGCTGCTGCTGCGGCGGCAGGGCCACACCATCCGGATACCGGCGGCGCGGACCGACGAGCGGGGTGGCTACGAGGCGGCGGTGGACGTCAACCGGGCCGCCGAGGGCCTCCGGCTCGACGACGGCATATGGACCGTACGGGTCGCGGTGGCGGCGGGCTCCCTCGTCAAGGAGGCCTGGCTGCCGAGACCGAAGGCCGCCGAGTACGACGCCGCCCCGGTGCCCCGGATCGTGCACGGCACGCCCGGGGAGCCGCCGCAGGCCGCGACGGTGTTCCACTCCGAGGCTCACCAGCACGTCAACCTCGACCTGGGCGCCACCCGGATACCGCTGGCCGGCGACGCGCGCGGCACAGCCGCCGCCCGGGTCGTGGGCGCCCCGGTCCTGGAGGCGACGGCGACCATACCGGGCTGGCCGGCGGGCGCGCCGGTGGACTTCGTGCTGCACGCGCCGGGCCGGGCCCCGTTCAGCACGCCGGCGGTGGGTGTCGCCGATCCGGACGGCCGGCTGCGGGTGCGGTCGCAGGTGCGGGGCGTGCCGGAGGGCGAGTGGCAGGTTCGGCTGCGGATACGGGACCGGGGGTTCAGCCGGGAGCTGCCGGTGCACTCGGCGGACGGGGTGGCGCTCACCGTACGGGTACCGCTGCCGCTGCACCGCCGGCTCGGCCGGCAGGCCCGCCGGACGGTCTCCCGGATCGTGCGCACGCCGGCCCGCTGACACGCGCACCGGCCCGCCGCCCGGGTGATCGGGGCGGCGGGCCGGTGGCATGTCCGAAGCGGACGACGGGGTCCGGGGAGGCGCGGCCTAGCGCTGCGCGGCCACCCTGTTGGCCTGCCAGCCCGCCCACGCCGAGGTGATCATCTCGCGGACGTCGTGGCGGGCCTTCCAGCCCAGCTCGGCGGCGATCCTGTCGGCGGAGGCCACGACCTTCGCCGGGTCGCCGGGACGGCGCGGGGTGACCACCGGCGCGAAGTCGTTGCCGGTGTCGGCGTTCAGCAACTCGACCATCTCGCGGACGGAGACGCCCTCGCCGCGGCCGATGTTGACGGTGAGGTCCTTGTACTCGCCCTGCGCGCCCCACTCGGCGAGCTTGCGGGCCGCCACCACGTGGGCGTCCGCGAGGTCCTCGACGTGGATGTAGTCGCGGATGCAGGTGCCGTCCGGGGTCGGGTAGTCGTCGCCGAAGATGCGGGCGCCCTCGCCGGCCTCGTAGCGCTCGAAGACCATCGGGACGAGGTTGAAGACCCCGGTGTCCGCGAGTTCGGGGGTGGCGGCGCCCGCCACGTTGAAGTAGCGCAGGCAGGCGGTGGAGATGCCGTGCGCCTTGCCGGCGGCGCGGACGAGCCATTCGCCGGTGAGCTTGGTCTCGCCGTACGGGCTCAGCGGCAGGCAGGGGGTGTCCTCGGTGACCAGGTCCACGTCGGGCATGCCGTAGACGGAGGCGGAGGAGGAGAAGAGGAAGTTGCGGATGCCGGCCTCTGCCACGGCCTGGAGCAGCACCGTGAGGCCCTGCACGTTCTCGTGGTAGTAGTACAGCGGCTTCTCGACGGACTCGCCGACCTGCTTCTTCCCGGCGAGGTGGACGACGCCGGTGATGCGGTGCTCCGCGAGGGTCTTGTCCAGGAGCGGCCGGTCCAGCACCGAGCCGATGACCAGCGGGACGCCGTCCGGGACGCGGTTCTCGTTGCCCGTGGACAGGTCGTCGAGGACGACGACCTCCTCCCCCGCGAGCCTCATCGCGCGGACGACGTGTGAGCCGATGTATCCGGCGCCACCGGTGATCAGAAAAGTCATGCCGTGTTCTCCCGAGTCCTGTCCGATTCCGCCGGCCGTCTGCGACCGGGGTCCCTATGTCAGCTCGACCGCAGGCCTGCCTTGAACCTGCCGAGGCGGTTGCGTACGAGGCTCATGGCCCCGGACGCGCCCGGCGCGAGCCGCACGCCCAGCGAACCCGCGGCCGTGCGGTACGGCTGCGCCAGCAGAACACCGTACCGGCTGCTGGGCAGCGCCCGCCGTCGCAGCAGGTCGTCGAGGGGCCGCGGCGGGATCACGAGGGAGCTCCCGTCCGCACACCGCACTCCGATCCGCACCCCCCACGCCTGCATCCCGTGTCCGCCGCGTCGCCGTCCGGCCTCCGCGAGCGCGGTGAGCCGGAACGGCAGCTCGGCCGTCCAGCCGTCCCCGTCGGTCGCGGGGGTCAACTCCACGGGTTCGCCGAGGACCGGGTCCCCGCCCGAGCGCGCCTGGAAGTCCAACCACGCGGT
Source organism: Streptomyces sp. NPDC002602 (assembly GCF_042889445.1). Taxonomy (NCBI): domain Bacteria; kingdom Bacillati; phylum Actinomycetota; class Actinomycetes; order Kitasatosporales; family Streptomycetaceae; genus Streptomyces; species Streptomyces sp. NPDC002602. Next base: position 542,936 of record NZ_JBIAQX010000002.1, read on the forward strand.
GCGCGGCCCGGCGGCGGCGAGCCGTCCGTACATGTCGTGGACGCGGATCCGCAGGCCCGCGGTTCCGCTCGGGCGGGCGTCGACGGTGACGGGGAGTTCCCCGGTCGGCAGCGTCGCCATGCCGTCCAGCACCACCGGGAGCTCCTCGCTCCACACGGGCAGCCCCTCCGGGGTGCTCGCGTACGGCGGCAGCAGCCGCGGGGGCTCGGCGGCGAAGCGGGTCAGCCGCTCCACGTCGGCGGGCGGCTTCGGAGTGGCCCGCAGCAGTCGTACGATCCAGCGCGCGTGCGCCCCGGCGGCCTCGACGTCGGCGTCCGTGAACCCGTCGAGGTAGTCGCGCGTCGCGGTCCACCAGGCGGCCTGGTAGTCGGGGTCCTCGCCGAGTTCGCGCAGGTACATGCGCAGGTCGTACTCCAGGAACTTGACCTGGCAGGCGTGCCCCAGTTCCGGCGAGGAGGCGGTGAGGATCCGGGCGGCGGTGCGGTGCGCCTCGATCCTGGAGAGCCAGTTGGCGACGTCCTTGCGGTCGAGGGAGATCGACACCTGGGCGGCGGACCGGCGCACGTGCCAGACGTAGACGAGGTCGTCGATCACGGCGACGCGGGGCACGGCGGCCAGGACGCGGGCGGTGAAGACGAAGTCCTCGTAGACGAAGCGGCCGTCGGGGAAGCGGATGTCGTGCTCGTCGAGGAAGGCGCGCGCGTACAGCTTGTTGACGCAGAGGGTGTCGCGGACCAGTTCGGGCCGGTCGGCGGGCCGTTCGATGACGTCGCCCGCGGTGTACAGCCCCGGTACCCAGGGCACGTCCTGACGCTGCGGCAGCTCCCGCCGGACGCACGCGCCGACCGTCACCGGCGCGCGGTGCCGTTCGGCGGCTCTCACGAGGGCGTCCGCCGCGCCGGGCGGCAGGACGTCGTCGCTGTCGAGGAAGAGGACGTACGGGGCGGTCGCGGCCGCGATCCCGTCGTTGCGCGGGGTCCCGCAGCCGCCGCTGTTCTCCGTGCGGTGCAGGACCTTCAGGCGGGGATGGCGGGCGGCCAGCTCGTCCAGGACCCGCCCGGTGTCGTCGGACGAGGCGTCGTTGACCGCGATGACCTCGTCGACCACCGGGCCCTGGTCGAGAGCCGAGGAGACGGCCTCGCCCACGAGCCCGGCGTCGTTGTACGCGATCACCACGACGGAGACGGTGGCGGGATTGATGCTGGTCACCCGCTGGATCCTAGGCGACCCGGGTAAAGGTCGCCTCAAGACCCCCGTCGGACCCTTGACGGCGGCGGACCGCCGTCAGGATCCGGACATGTCCTAGAAGGGTCGGAACTCGTCGTACTCCTGCTGGGCGGAGTCGCCGCGCTTGGCTTCCTTGTCCTTGCGGCGCGTGGTGGCCGGGCGCGGCGCGTCCAGGCGGTGGTCCTCGCCACGGCGGCCCAGCATCTCGGCGCCGGCCATCATGGTCGGCTCCCAGTCGAAGACGACGGAGTTCTCCTCGGAGCCGATGGCGACGCCGTCACCGGCGCGGGCGCCGGCCTTCTTCAGCGCCTCCTCGACGCCGAGGCGGGCGAGGCGGTCGGCGAGGTAGCCCACGGCCTCGTCGTTGTTGAAGTCGGTCTGGCGGACCCAGCGCTCCGGCTTCTCGCCGCGCACCTGGTAGACGTCCTCGACCTCGTCGTAGGTGACGGTGAAGCCGGAGTCGTCGACGGCCTTCGGACGGATGACGATGCGGGTCGCCTCCTCCTTCGGCTTGCGGGCGCGGGCCTTGGCGATGACCTCGGCGAGGAAGTACGAGAGTTCCTTCAGGCCCGTACGGGACACCGCGGAAACCTCGAAGACCTTGTAGCCGCGCGCCTCGAGGTCCGGGCGGACCATGTCGGCGAGCTCCTGGCCGTCCGGGATGTCGACCTTGTTCAGGACCACGAGGCGGGGGCGCTTCTCCAGGCCACCGCCGTAGAGCTTGAGCTCTTCCTCGATGACGTCGAGGTCGGCCACCGGGTCGCGGTCGGACTCCAGGGTGGCGGTGTCCAGCACGTGCACGAGGATCGAGCAGCGCTCGACGTGGCGCAGGAACTCCAGGCCGAGGCCCTTGCCCTGGCTCGCGCCGGGGATGAGGCCCGGGACGTCGGCGATCGTGTAGACCGTCGAGCCGGCCGTGACGACGCCCAGGTTCGGGACCAGGGTGGTGAACGGGTAGTCCGCGATCTTCGGCTTGGCCGCGGAGAGCACCGAGATCAGCGAGGACTTGCCGGCGCTCGGGAAACCGACCAGCGCCACGTCGGCGACGGTCTTGAGCTCCAGGACGATGTCACCGGTGGTGCCGGGGACGCCGAGGAGCGCGAAGCCGGGCGCCTTGCGGCGCGCCGACGACAGGGCCGCGTTGCCGAGGCCGCCGCGGCCGCCCTCACCTGCGACGTAGGTGGTGCCCTGGCCGACGAGGTCGGCGAGGACGTTGCCCTCCTTGTCGAGGACGACGGTGCCGTCCGGCACGGGCAGGATCAGGTCCTGGCCGTCCTTGCCGGAGCGGTTGTCGCCGGCGCCGGGCTGACCGTTGGTGGCCTTGCGGTGCGGGCTGTGGTGGTAGTCCAGCAGGGTGGTGACCGCCTGCTCCACCACGAGGATGACGTCACCGCCACGGCCGCCGTTTCCGCCGTCGGGGCCGCCGAGCGGCTTGAACTTCTCCCGGTGAACGGAGGCGCAGCCGTGGCCCCCGTTACCCGCGGCGACGTGCAGCTCGACGCGGTCCACGAAGGTGGTCATGGGTGTTCCTCCAGATACATACGGGAATGTCCCGGGCAGGCCTTGCCGCCCATTAAACGTGTCTATGTGACAACGCGCCGAGGGCGGACCTCTCTTCCCGGCTTCCGCCGGGAAGAGTTGAGATCCGCCCTCGGGGTGTTACGAACGCGTGTGATGCAGCAGGAGCTGGATCAGGCGGCCGGAACGATGTTGACGACCTTGCGGCCACGGTGCGTGCCGAACTCGACCGAACCGGCCTGCAGCGCGAACAGCGTGTCGTCGCCACCACGACCGACACCCGAACCCGGGTGGAAGTGGGTGCCGCGCTGGCGGACGAGGATCTCGCCGGCGGAAACGACCTGACCGCCGAAGCGCTTCACGCCGAGCCGCTGAGCATTGGAATCGCGCCCGTTCCGGGTGGACGATGCGCCCTTCTTGTGTGCCATGTCTCAGTCCCTCTTACTTCGCAGCCGTGGGGATACCGGTGACCTTGATCGCCGTGTACTGCTGGCGGTGACCCTGGCGACGGCGGTAGCCGGTCTTGTTCTTGTAGCGCAGGATGTCGATCTTGGCGCCCTTGTGGTGGTCCACGATCTCGGCCTGGACCTTGATCCCGGCCAGCACCCACGGGTCGCTGGTCACGGCGTCGCCGTCGACAACGAGCAGGGTCGAGAGCTCGACCGTGTCGCCAACCTTGGCAGTGGAAATCTTGTCAACCTCAACGATGTCACCAACAGCAACCTTGTGCTGGCGACCACCGCTGCGCACGATGGCGTACACGCGGATCTCTCTCTCACTCGGGACGGATGCTCCTGAAGCCAGCCGCTCACGCGGGCCGAGGCCCACGGTGATCCGGATTGGACGAGCGGCCTCTCCCCGGCGGCGCGCACGCGCGAGGCGCGTACGCGGAGGTACAGAGGAGGAAGGTGCTCAGGAGCGCGACGCGCACTAGACGGAAAATCATCTAGGACATGCCGACGGTCTAGGTTACGGGCCCGGTTCCAGGGGGTCAAACCGGGCCCGGAACGCCCGTGGGCCCCGCCGTTCGGCGGGGCCCACGGGTGTGACGCGGATCAGGCCTCGGTGGGAGCCGAGACGGACGGGAGCGTCTGCTGCTCCGCCGCCGCGGTCTTCTTCGTGGCCCGCTTCGCCGGCGCCTTCTTGGCCGTGGTGGCGGCCTTCTTGGCGACGGTCTTCTTCGCGGCGGTCTTGGTGGCCGCCGCCTTCTTGGCCGGGGCCTTCTTCGCCGCGGTGGTGGTCGCCTTCTTGGCCGGAGCCTTGCGGGCGGCCTTCTTCTTCACCGGCGCCTCGGGCTCGGCGTCGGCTTCGACCGGGGCCGCCTCGGGCTCCGACTCGGCTGCCGCAGCGGCCTCGACGACCAGGACGGCCGCCTCGGCCGCGCCCGCCGGGGAACCGGCCGGTGCGGTGGCCTTGCGGGTGGCACGGCGACGCGGGCGGGCCGGCGCGGCGTCCGCGACGGGCTCGGCCACCGGCTCGGCCGGGGTCTCGACGACGACCGGCTCGGGCTCCGGCTCCACGACGGGCTCGACGACGGCCTCCACGACCGGCTCCGGCTCCGCGGCGGCCTCGGCGGCGACCGCGGGGGCACCCGCCGGGGCGGTGGCCTTGCGGGTGGCACGGCGACGCGTACGGCCCTTGGGGGCCTCCTCGACCACCGGCTCCGGGGCGACCTCGGGCTCGACCGGGGCGACGGCGACGGGCTCGGGCTCGACGACGGCCACCGGCTCGGCGACGGGCTCCACGACCGGCTCGGGCTCGGCCACGACGGCCGGGGCCCGCTCCGGGGCCGCCGCGCCGCGCGGGGCGCCCGCCGGAGCGGTCGCCTTGCGGGTGGCACGGCGACGGTTGCGTCGACCACTCACGCCGGAGGCCGCGGCCTCCGCCTCGGCCCGGCTGCCGTACAGCTCCTCGTCCGGGACGAACTCCGGCTCGGGCAGCGCGCGGGGCGCGGAGACCTCGGCGGCCAGTTCTTCCTCGGTCTCGTAGACCTCGGTGTCACCGGTGTCGGTCGACTCGACCGACTCGACGTCGTGGTCGTGGTCCTGGGTGCGGCCGCCGCGGCGCTTGGAGCGCTTGCCGTTGCCGCCGCCACCGACCACGGTCGGGGTCTCCATGTGGACGATGACACCGCGGCCGTTGCAGTGGACGCAGGTCTCGGAGAAGGACTCCAGGAGGCCCTGGCCCACCCGCTTGCGGGTCATCTGGACCAGGCCCAGCGAGGTGACCTCGGCCACCTGGTGCTTCGTGCGGTCGCGGCCCAGGCACTCCAGCATGCGCCGCAGGACCAGGTCGCGGTTGGACTCCAGGACCATGTCGATGAAGTCGATGACGACGATGCCGCCCAGGTCGCGCAGCCGCAGCTGGCGCACGATCTCCTCGGCCGCCTCCAGGTTGTTCCTGGTGACGGTCTCTTCGAGGTTGCCGCCCTGACCGGTGAACTTGCCGGTGTTGACGTCGATGACGATCATCGCCTCGGTCTTGTCGATCACGAGGGAGCCGCCCGAGGGCAGCCACACCTTGCGGTCGAGCGCCTTGGCGAGCTGCTCGTCGATCCGGTACGTCGCGAAGACGTCGACCTCGGAGGTCCAGCGCGAGAGCCGGTCGGCCAGGTCCGGGGCCACGTGGTTCACGTAGCCGTGGATGGTCTCCCAGGCGGTGTCACCGCTGACGATGACCTTCGAGAAGTCCTCGTTGAAGATGTCGCGCACGACGCGGACGGTCATGTCCGGCTCGCCGTACAGGAGGCTCGGCGAAGAGGTCGAGATCTGCTTCGACTTCTTCTGGATGTCCTCCCACTGGGCCTGGAGGCGCTCGACGTCACGGCGCAGCTCGTCCTCGCTCGCGCCCTCGGCGGCGGTGCGCACGATGACGCCCGCGTCCTCGGGGACGATCTTCTTGAGGATGGTCTTGAGGCGCGCGCGCTCGGTGTCGGGCAGCTTGCGGCTGATACCGGTCATCGAGCCCTCGGGCACGTAGACGAGGTAGCGGCCGGGCAGCGAGACCTGGCTGGTCAGACGGGCGCCCTTGTGGCCGATCGGATCCTTGGTGACCTGCACCAGGACCGACTGGCCGGACTTGAGGGCGGACTCGATGCGGCGGGGGCCGTGGGCCATGCCGAGCGCCTCGAAGTTGACCTCACCGGCGTAGAGGACCGCGTTGCGGCCCTTGCCGATGTCGATGAAGGCGGCCTCCATCGACGGCAACACGTTCTGGACCTTGCCCAGGTAGACGTTGCCGACGTAGGAGGTGGCCTCCTCCTTGTTGACGTAGTGCTCGACGAGCACGTCGTCCTCGAGGACGCCGATCTGGGTGCGCTCGCCGGCCTGGCGGACGACCATCACACGCTCGACGGCCTCACGACGGGCCAGGAACTCGGCCTCGGTGATGATCGGCACGCGGCGGCGGCCCTGCTCGCGGCCTTCGCGACGGCGCTGCTTCTTCGCCTCCAGGCGGGTCGAGCCCTTGATGGACTGGACCTCGTCGGAGGAGGTGGAGCCGGAACCGGCGGCGGACTCGGAGCGCTCGCGCGCGGGACGCGGCTCGCGCACCTTGACGACGGTGCGTACGCCGTCCTCTTCGGCCGCGTCGGCGTCGGTACCGCCGTCACCGCTGCGGCGGCGGCGACGCCGGCGACGCCGGCTGGAGCTGGAGCCGAGGGCGCCGTCGTCGGACTCGTCGTCCTCCTCGGCGGATTCCTCTTCGGTCTCCTGGTCGGCGGACTCGGACTCGGTGTCCTCGTCGGTGGACTCGTCGAGGTCGGAGGCCTCGCCGCGACGGCGGCGACGGCCCCCGCGACGACGACGACGCGACGGACGCTCGCCGTCGTTCTCGTCCTCGTCGAGGTCGGCGGACTCGGCCTCGCCCTCGGTCTCCTCGGCCTGGTGCAGTTCCACATCGGCGAGGGAGACGGGCGCGGACTCGACGGCCGGGGCCGCGGGCTCGGCGGCCCCACGACCGCGGCGACGGCGACGACCGGCCGGCTGGGCGGCGGGAGCCTGTACGGCCTCGGCCACGACCTCCGTGTCGTCCTCGTCCTCTTCCTCGTCGACCTGGCCGGCGGCGGCAGCGGCAGCCGCGGCCATGGCGGCGGTCTCCGGGGTCTGGAACATCGGCTCGGCGAACACCGGGGCCTGGAACACGGCCACGGCGGGACGCGCCGCGCGACGGCCGGCGCGGGACTGGGTCGGGGCGGCGGGCGCCTCGGCCTCGGCGGCGGGCTGCGCGGCGGCGGCCGGGGTGACGGCGCCGGAGCGGGTGGCACGACGACGGCCGCCGCGCTTCGGGGAGTCCACGGCGTCGGCGACGGTGACGGTGGCCTTGGAGGCGACCGGGGTCTCGACGGCCGGCGCCGGGGTCTCGGCGGCGGGGGCCGGGGCGGCCTCGGCGGCGGGAGCGGCCGGCGCGGCGACGGCGCGGGTGGCACGGCGACGGGCACGCGGCGCGGGGGCCGCGGACTCCTCGACGGCCGGGGCCTCGACGGCGGCGGGCGCCTCGGCCGGGGTCTCCACGACGGCCTCGGCCGTCGGAGCGGCCGGCGCGGTCACGGCGCGGGTGGCACGGCGACGGGCACGCGGGGCGGGGGCCGCGGACTCCTCCACGACGGGGGTCTCGACGGCCGGGGTCTCGACCGCGGGCGCCGGGGCGGCCTCGGCGGCGGGAGCGGCCGGCGCGGCGACGGCGCGGGTGGCACGGCGACGGGCACGGGGCGCCGGGGCGACCGGGTCCTCGACGGCGGCGGGCTCTTCCAGGGCGACCTCGGCGGCGGGTGCCTCCGGGGCGGTGACCGCACGCGTGGCACGGCGACGGGCACGCGGCGCGGGGGCCGCGGGCTCCTCGACGGCGGGAGCGGCCGGGGTCTCGACGGCCGGGGTCTCGACCGCGGGCGCCGGGGCGGCCTCGGCGGCGGGAGCGGCCGGCGCGGCGACGGCGCGGGTGGCACGGCGGCGGGCACGCGGCGCGGGGGCTGCGGGCTCTTCGGCGGCGACTGCGGCGGGGGCGGCGGCCGGGGTCTCGGTCACGGCCTCGGCGGCGGTGGCGCCGGGCGGGCCCGCGGGCCGTGAGGCGGCGCGGCGACGCCTGCGCGGGGGCAGGTTGTCGCTGGGGCTTCCACCATCGGCGTTGCCGGCGGTGTGGTTGTTCTCAGACGTTTCGTTGTTGAGCATTGCGGGCGGTTCTCCCGTCACGCTCCCGGGCGCCGCGGCTGACATCCGGTCCGGCACGGCGCCGCGTAATGAGCGCGGAACCGGCCTCCGGGGCGCGTTCGCCACACGGGAGCTCAGTTTCATGGCCGCCGGTTCCGTACGTGTTGTCCGTACGGCCTGGCGGAAGTCTTCAGGTCTGTGTGCGCTGCCCGGCCCAGGAGGCTTCCGAGTGCCAGGGCGGCGCGACAACGGCGTTCCTTACGCGGCGGGACCTTCCGGCGCCTTCGCGTCGGCGGCTACGGCGGCCGTGGGTGGGGCGGCCGTGACAGCCTCGCGGTCGGGCGCGAGCGGGTCGGTCACCGTGCCGGACTCCTCGTCGAAGAGCCCCTGCGCCAGCCTGGTCACCGCTGCGGGGACCGGCGGCGCCAGGTCGGCCACAGCTCGGAGACCGGACAGGACGTCGTCGGGTCGTACGGCAGGTGTCAAATGCCGAACAACCAGCCGCAGTATCGCACAGGCATTGTCCAGAGGCCTATCAGCCGGGGCCGGATGTGCTTCGAGACTGACCACGGCGCCGCGCGTGTCGAAGGTCCGCATGCCGTTCTTGGTGCGGCGCTGGACCTCGACGGTGTCGGCCGCGAGGAAGGCGGCCACGGCCCGCTCGGCGTCCGCGGGCTCGACGCCGTCCAGGCGCAGCTCCCACACGGAGGCGGTCAGTCGCTCGGCGAGCCCGGACGTCCTGGCCTCGACCGCGTCGACGATGTCGAGGCCGACCGGCATCGATTCGTCGAGCAGGATCCGGAGTTTGTCGGGGTCGCGGGGTGCCGCGAGGGCGATCTCCAGGTACTCGGCCTCGCTGCCGGTGCCGGTGGGTGCGGCGTTCGCGTAGGAGACCCGGGGGTGGGGGGTGAAGCCGGCCGAGTACGCCATGGGCACCTCCGAGCGGCGCAGGGCCCGCTCGAAGGCACGCTGGAAGTCCCGGTGGCTGGTGAACCGGAGGCGGCCGCGCTTGGTGTAGCGCAGTCGGATGCGCTGCACCACCGGTGCGGGAGGCGGGCCTTCGGGCTGTCGCTTGCCCAGTGGTTCTTCTCCTTGTGCGGGGCTTCGCGGCTCGCGCGTCGCCCTGAGGTCTGGTGAGCCTGCCGGCCACGCCCCACCGGCCGGCTCACCCCTGCCTTTTGTGGAGGGAGATCTCGGGGGCGGGCGTGTTGCCTGCGACTGTCGTACTACCCAGACTACGCGCCCGTGACCTCGCCGGTTCCCTCGGAGGCGTACCGAACAGCGCCCGTCGCACCTCGGCCCGCGCTTCCCGCACCGCGGTGCGGGAGGTCCGCCACACCTCCCGGACCAGGTGCCCGACGGGGGTGGCGATGCGCCGGTGGGCCCAGCGGGCGGGCCGGACCACGAGCCCGCGCCACAGGAGGAGCAGGCCGCGGCCGAGGGTGCGGCTGATCCGGCCGGCCAGGTACCAGGCTCCGCGCAGCAGGTGTCCGAGGGGCGTGAGGACGTACGTGTACAGCCCGCGCCCGACGGGGGCGAGCACGTACCGGTACGCGCCGACCGCGATCGGGGCGACGGCGTACCGCCACAAAGCCACCCAGGGCCAGACGAACAGCGCCTTCGCCAGCCACCCGAGACCCGCGCCGATCCACCGCGCCGACCAGGCCACACCCCGACCGACGGGCGTCAGGACGTACCGCCACAGACCCACCCACGGCCATACGAACAGCACCTTGCCCAGGAACGACAGGAGGCGGGCGGACCCTTGGCCGAGGGGGGTCAGCAGGCGGGCGTACACGGCGCGGGCCAGCCGGGAGATCCCCCGTCCGGCGGGCCGGAGCAGGTACCGCAGCAGCGCGCCGCCGATCGGGGCTAGGACGTGGCTGGTCAGGGCGCTCCCGAGCCGGGCCAGGCCCTGCCCGACCGGGACCAGGACGTACCGCCACAGTCCCGCCCAGGGCCAGACGAACACCAGCTTCAGCAGGGTCACGAGGACCAGGCCGAGGGTGCGCGCCACCGGGCGGACGACCGTCCGGTGGCACCAGGACAGGCCGCGGCCGATGGGGCCGAGAAGGTGCCGGTTCAGCGTCCGCCCGAACGCCACGAGCAGGTCCCACACCACTCGTACGGGCAGTACGACGAGCACGGTCACTATCTTCACGGGGATGCGGACGACGCCGACGAGGCAGCCCTCGCCGCCGTTCGTCGGTCGCCCCTTGTCGAGTTCCATGCAGGTAGGGACACGGGACAGGCCCCCACCGTTGCGAGTGGGGGCCTGTCGAGACCGAGGTGTTACCGAATGTGACCGAGGCGCGTCACCCGATGGCCGTCTTCGACAGCCGTCGGGTCACCGCCTTCGCACGACGGTCACTTGACGACCGTGAGCGGCAGCAGCTTCTTGCCGGTGGGGCCGATCTGGATGTCGAGGTCGAGCTGCGGGCAGACGCCGCAGTCGAAGCACGGGGTCCAGCGGCAGTCCTCGACCTCGGTCTCGTCGAGGGCGTCCTGCCAGTCCTCCCAGAGCCAGTCCTTGTCGAGACCGGAGTCGAGGTGGTCCCAGGGCAGGACCTCCTCGTAGGTGCGCTCGCGGGTCGTGTACCAGGCGACGTCCACGCCGTACGCGGGCAGCGCCTTCTCGGCGGCCTGCATCCAGCGGTCGTAGCTGAAGTGCTCGCGCCAGCCGTCGAAACGGCCGCCGGACTCGTACACGGCGCGGATGACGTCACCGATGCGCCGGTCGCCGCGCGAGAGCAGGCCCTCGACGATGCCGGGCTTGCCGTCGTGGTAGCGGAAGCCGATGGAGCGGCCGTACTTCTTGTCGCCGCGGATCTTGTCGCGGAGCTTGGTGAGCCGCGCGTCGGTCTCCTCGGCGCTCAGCTGCGGCGCCCACTGGAAGGGGGTGTGCGGCTTCGGCACGAACCCGCCGATCGACACCGTGCAGCGGATGTCGTTCTGACCGGAGACCTCGCGGCCCTTGGCGATGACGTTGACCGCCATGTCGCCGATCTGGAGGACGTCCTCGTCGGTCTCGGTCGGCAGGCCGCACATGAAGTACAGCTTCACCTGGCGCCAGCCGTTGCCGTAGGCGGTGGCGACGGTGCGGATCAGGTCCTCTTCCGAGACCATCTTGTTGATGACCTTGCGCATGCGCTCGGAGCCGCCCTCGGGGGCGAAGGTCAGGCCGGAGCGGCGACCGTTGCGGGTCAGCTCGTTGGCGAGGTCCACGTTGAAGGCGTCCACGCGGGTCGACGGGAGGGACAGGCCCACCTTGTCGTCGGAGTAGCGGTCGGCCAGGCCCTTGGCGATGTCGGCGATCTCGGTGTGGTCCGCCGAGGAGAGCGACAGGAGGCCGACTTCCTCGAAGCCGGTCGCCTTGAGGCCCTTCTCCACCATCTCGCCGATGCCGGTGATGCTTCGCTCCCGCACGGGGCGCGTGATCATGCCGGCCTGGCAGAAGCGGCAGCCTCGGGTGCAGCCGCGGAAGATCTCCACGGACATCCGCTCGTGGACGGTCTCGGCGAGCGGGACCAGCGGCTGCTTCGGGTAGGGCCACTCGTCGAGGTCCATGACCGTGTGCTTGGAGACGCGCCACGGGACGCCGGAGCGGTTCGGGACGACACGGCCGATACGGCCGTCGGGCAGGTACTCGACGTCGTAGAACCCGGGAACGTAGACGCCGCCGGTCTTGGCGAGGCGCAGCAGCACCTCCTCGCGTCCGCCGGGTCGGCCTTCGGCCTTCCAGGCGCGGATGATCTCGGTCATGTCGAGGACGGCCTGCTCGCCGTCGCCGATGACCGCGCAGTCGATGAACTCCGCGATCGGCTCGGGGTTGAAGGCCGCGTGGCCGCCCGCGAGGACGATGGGGTGGTCGATCGTGCGGTTGCGGGCCTCCAGCGGGATGCCCGCGAGGTCCAGCGCCGTGAGCATGTTGGTGTAGCCGAGCTCGGTGGAGAAGGAGAGCCCGAAGACGTCGAAGTCACCGACGGGGCGGTGGGAGTCGACGGTGAACTGCGGGACCTTGTGCTCGCGCATCAGCTCTTCGAGGTCCGGCCACACGCTGTAGGTGCGCTCCGCGAGGACGCCCTCGCGCTCGTTCAGCACCTCGTAGAGGATCATGACGCCCTGGTTGGGCAGACCGACCTCGTACGCGTCCGGGTACATGAGCGCCCAGCGGACGTCCGTGCTCTCCCAGGGCTTCACGGTGGAGTTCAGCTCACCACCGACGTACTGGATGGGCTTCTGCACATGCGGGAGCAGAGCTTCGAGCTGTGGGAAGACCGACTCGGACATCACGCGACTTTCGTGAAGCGGGCAGGGGGCGACTCTCAAGCGTACCCCGATGCCCGGCGGCCGCCCGCCGCCAAGATCACCGGCCACGGCGGGACCTATCCGTTGAGGTCCACCCGGTCCCGTACGGCCGCCGCCTTGCGCCAGACCTCCGGGAGCCGGCGTTCGCTCCGCTCGGCCAACGACTCCTCGCGGCCGTACAACAGGCCCCAGGTGAAGGCGGACTCGCCCGCGGCGGTCGCCTGGACGGCGATCGTTCGCAGGGCCTCGCGGGCGACCACGCCGTCCTGGTGGTCACCGAGCAGGGTCTGGACCTTCTTGGCGGCCTTGGACAGGTGTGCGGCGGGCTTACCGAGGGCGGGTACGGCGGCGTCCGCCGCGTAGCGGGCCCGCTTGGCGGCCTTGCGGGCGGCGTGCAGGGCCAGGTCCCGGTCGTGTCCGGGGGCGAGGTCGAGTGCCGTCTCGACCCTGCCGGCGAGCCGTTCGAAGTCGTGCGTCACCGCTGTGGGCAGGACCTCTTCGGCCGGGCGCCCGGCGGCCTCGCGCAGGGGCGGGTCGGCCAGCAGGGCGTCGAGGGCGTCCAGCAGGGCGACGTACCGGTCGCTGTCGAGTGCGGCGAGGGCCTGTTGCCGGGCGGCGTGGCCGCGGGTGGTGTCCCAGACGCGCAGTCGGCCGCGGACCGGGCCGAGCCGCAGGGTGTCGGGGAGTTCGCCGAGGTGCGTCAGGAGGCGTTCGGCCATGACCTCCTGGTCGCGGGCGACGCCGAGTTCGGCGGCGAGCCGGCGCAGTTCCTCCCCGAGCGGGTCGGTGGCCGCCCGGTCGAGGACCTTGCGGTACGTCTTGAAGGCGCTGCGCATCCGCCGCATCGCGACCCGCATCTGGTGGACGGAGTCGGGCAGGTCCCTGCGGACGGCGGGGTCCTGGGCGACCAGGGTGTCGCGCTGTTCGCGCAGGTACCCGAGCACCCGCGCGCCGGCCGTGTCCTCGGCGGGCCCGGTCTCGGTCCGGGCGGGGGGCGCGCCGCCCGTCTCCGTGAGCGCCCGGGCGAGTTTCGAGGGGGCCTCGCAGACCCGCAGGCCCTCTTCGCGGAAACGCCGTTCGACGGCGTCGAGCAGTTCGGGGTCCACCCCGTCGGCCAGTTCCACCTCCACCTCGGTCCAGGTGGCCCTGGCCTTGCCCCGCCTGGCCCGGACGGTGTCGGTGGACAGTTCGGCGAGCACGGCTCCGTCGGCGTCGAGCAGGTGGCTGACCTCGCGGGAGGAGCGCAGCCGTACCTGCGGTTCCAGACGGCCGTCGCGCACCCGGGAGCGGACCAGTTCGGCGAGCCGGTCGGGGACGGTGTCGCTGAGCGGTGCCCGGACCTCGTCGCGGACGTCCGGGGAGACGGGCAGTTTGAGGTGCCAGCCGGCGTCGGCGCCGCCGGTGCGGCGGCGCAGGGTCAGCCCGTCGGCGGCGAGCCGCTGGTCGGGGGTGTCCCAGTAGACGGCGTCGAGGTCGACGGTGCCCTGCGGGGAGACGGTCTCGACGCCCGCGGTGCCCGTCAGGTCCGGCAGCCGGGGGCGGTCCTTCCGGGCCGGTTTCCGGTCGGGGGGACCGGACCGGTCGGGGGAGCCCGAACCGCTCCCCCGCCCCGCGTCGGCTTGCGTGAACTCGAATTTCCGCTCGATCTCGCGCTTCGTCTCGGCCATGCTTCGAATCTAGTCCCGCCCGGCCGGCGGCGAGAAGGTCGGCAGGAGCCAAACCCGCCGCCCGGGTGATCAGGCCGAAAGGGGCCGTTGCACCCGGATCGATTGCAGCAGCCCCACCGCGATCCACACGGCGAACATCGACGAGCCTCCGTAGGACACGAAGGGCAGCGGCAGCCCCGCGACCGGCATGATCCCCAGGGTCATCCCGATGTTCTCGAAGGACTGGAAGGCGAACCAGGCGATGATCCCGGCGCAGACGATCGTCCCGTACAGCTCGGTGGTCTCGCGGGCGATGATGCAGGCCCGCCACAGGATGATGCCCAGCAGGACGAGGATCAGCCCGGCCCCGATGAAGCCGAGCTCCTCCCCCGCGACCGTGAACACGAAGTCGGTCTGCTGCTCCGGCACGAACTGGCCGGTGGTCTGCGAGCCCTTGAAGAGGCCCGAGCCGGTCAGTCCGCCGGAGCCGATGGCGATGCGCGCCTGGTTCGTGTTGTAGCCGACGCCGGCCGGGTCGAGTTCGGGGTTGGCGAAGGCGGCGAAGCGGTTGATCTGGTACTCGTCGAGGACGCCGAGCTGCCAGATCAGGATGGCCCCGCCGGCGCCGGCGCCGATGAGGCCCAGCACCCAGCGGTTGGAGGCGCCGGAGGCCAGCAGCACGCCGAGCACGATGACGACCATCACCATGACCGAGCCGAGGTCGGGCATCAGCATGACGATGCCCATCGGGGCGGCGGCCAGGCACAGCGCCTTGACCACGGTGCGGTGGTCGGGGTGAGCGAGGTCGCCCGCGTCCACCCGGGTGGCCAGCAGCATCGCCATGACCAGGATGATCGTGATCTTGACGAACTCGGAGGGCTGGATGGAGAATCCGCCGCCGATCACGATCCACGCGTGCGCGCCGTTGATGGTCGCGCCGAGCGGGGTGAGCACGGCGATGATCAGCAGCAGCGAGAGCCCGTAGAGGGCCGGGACCGCGCCGCGCAGGGTGCGGTGCCCGAGCCAGATCGTGCCGATCATCAGCACCAGGCCGATGCCGGTGTTCAGGGCGTGCCGGAAGAGGAAGTAGTACGGGTCCCCCTGGTTCAGGGAGGTCCGGTTGCGGGTCGCCGACCACACCAGCATGGAGCCGATGAAGGACAGCGCCAGCGCGCAGAGGAGTATCGGCCAGTCGAGCCGGCGCACCACCGAGTCGCGGGCGGTGAGTTTGGCCATGGCTCCGCGTTCCGGGGCGTACCGGGCTACGGAGAACTTGTTCGCGGTCTGCATCAGTCCTGCCTTGCTGCGGGCGGTGCGGGCGGCCCGGCGAGCGCGGGCACCTCCTCCGGGGACGGGCGCACGTAGGGCCTGACCACGGGGGCGTCGATGGATCCGTCGGGTTGGATGGTCGGCAGGTTCGCCTCCGGCTTGATCAGCAGGGCGCTCTTCACGTCCTGCTTGCCGGCCATGTCCAGACCGTAGATGGCGTTGTACACGTTGCGCACGGCGGGGCCGGATGCCCCGGAACCGGTACCACCCTGGGAGATCGTCATGACGATCGTGAAGTCCGAGGTGTAGGTGGCGAACCAGGAGGTCGTCTGCTTGCCGTAGACCTCGGCGGTGCCGGTCTTGGCGTGCATCGGGATCTCCTTCTGCGGCCAGCCGCCGAACCGCCATGCGGCGGTGCCCTCGGTGGCGACGCCGGCGAGGGCGCCGTCCATCTTGACGAGGGTCTCCTTGGTGACCGGCAGTCGGCCGTGGGCGCGCGGCGGGATCTTCTCGACCCGCTTGCCGTCGGCGCTGATGATCGCCTTGCCGATGGTCGGGTTCCACATGGTGCCGCCGTTGGCGATGGCCGCGTAGATGGTGGCCATCTGGATCGGCGTGACGAGGGTGTCACCCTGGCCGATGGAGTAGTTGACGGCGTCACCGGCGCGCATCAGGTTGCCTTCGAGGCAGTTCTCGTAGGACAGCAGCTCGACGTAGGTGCCGCCCTTCTTCCCCGTCTTGCACCACACGTCCTTGTTGGCCGCCCAGAACCGCTGCTTCCACTGGCGGTCCGGGACCCGGCCCTTCTCCTCGCCCGGCAGGTCGACGCCGGTCTCGGCGCCGAGCCCGAACTGGTGGGCGGTCTTGTAGAAGATCTCGGCCGGGCGCTTCTTCGGCTTGAGCCCGCCGTCCTTCAGCCACTGCTGGTGGCCGAGGGCGTAGAAGACGGTGTCGCAGGAGACCTCCAGAGCCCGGCCGAGGGTGATGGAGCCGTGGCCCTGGGACTCGAAGTTCTTGAAGACCTGTCCGCCGATGGAGTACGAACTGGGGCAGGGGTACTCGCCGTCGAACTTGTACCCGGCGTTGACGGCGGCGGCGGTCGGGATCACCTTGAAGATGGAGCCCGGCGCGGCCTGGCCCTGGATCGCCCGGTTCATCAGCGGGACGTTGGAGTCCTTGGCGGTCAGCTTCGCGTAGTCCTTGGCGGAGATCCCGCCGACCCAGACGTTCGGGTCGTAGGTCGGGTTGGAGGCCATGGCGACGACGCGGCCGGTCTTGGACTCCAGGACGACGATGGCGCCCGCGTCGGCCTTGTAGGGAACGCCCGTGTTGCGGTCGATCTGCTTGCGCGCCTCGATCATGGCCTCGTTCAGCTCGAACTCGGCGACGGCCTGGACGCGCGCGTCGATGCTCGTCACGAGGTTGGCGCCGGGGATCGCGGGATCGTTCTGGGCCATGCCGATGACCCGGCCGAGGTTGTCCACCTCGTAGCGGGTCACGCCGGACTTGCCGCGCAGGTGCCTGTCGTAGGTGCGTTCCAGGCCGAAGCGGCCCACCTGGTCGGAGCGCAGGAAGGGCGAGTTGGTGTCCTTCGCCCGGGTGATCTCGCCGTCGGTGACCGGGGAGAGGTAGCCCAGCGCCTGTCCGGTGTTGGCGCCGCCGGGGGCGGCGTAGCGGCGGACCGCGGTGGGCTCGGCCGTGATCCCGGGGAACTCCTCGGGGCGTTCGCGGATCTGCAGGGCCTGCTGGGTGGTGGCCTTGTTGGTGACCGGGATCGGCTGGTAGGGGGAGCCGTTCCAGCAGGGCTGGGGGGTCCGCGAGTCGCAGAGCCGGACCTTGTCCATGACGTCCTGCGGCGTCATGTCCAGTACGTCCGAGAGCCGGGTGAGGACCCCCTTGCCCTTGTCCTTCATCTTCATCAGTTCGGTGCGGCTGGCGGAGACGACCAGACGGGTCTCGTTGTCGGCGAGCGCGATGCCGCGCGCGTCGAGGATCGAACCGCGCACGGCGGGCTGGACGACCTGCTGGACGTGGTTGTTCTTCGCCTCGTGGTAGTACTCGTCGCCGTTGCGGATCTGGAGGTACCAGAGGCGCCCGCCGAGGGTGAGGAGCAGGGAGAAGACGAGCACCTGGATGATGACGAGTCGGATCCGCACCCGGGAGGTGCGGCCGGTGTCGGGGTTGTTGCTCACGCCTTCTCCTCCCTCACAGTTTCTTGACGCTCTTCACACCCTTGACGCCCTTTATGCGGCCGGCCCGGTTGGCGCGTCCGCGTGCGGTCTTCAGGCGCAGTCCACCGCGCTGGCTGCCGATGCGCAGCCCCGTGCCGCCGGCCAGCCAGCCGGAGGAGACGTCCTTGCCCTGGGGCGGGCCGCCGCCGGCCTCGACGGCCATCGGGTCGTTCTCGGCGCGCCGGGCGAGCGCCATGATGAACGGCACGGTGAAGGGCGCGAGCAGCAGGTCGTAGAGGGTCGCCGTGAACAGCAGGCCGGCCAGGCCGACGTGGCGGGCGGCGGTGTCCCCGACGAGGGCGCCGACACCCGCGTACAGCAGGGTGGAGCCGATCGCGGCGGCGACGACGGTCAGCATCGGACCCCAGGCCGAGCGGAACCGCCCGTTGTCGGGGCGGGCCAGGCCGACGAGGTAGCCGATGAGGCACAGCACGAGCGCGTACCGCCCGGCGGCGTGGTCGGCGGGCGGCGCCAGGTCGGCGAGCAGGCCGGCGCCGAAGCCGATGACGGCCCCGCTGAGGTGGCCGTACACCAGGGCGAGGGCGACGACGGTGAGGAGGACCAGGTCGGGTACCGCGCCGGGCAGTTGGAGCCGGCCGAGAACGGCGACCTGGACCACGAGGGCGACCACCACGAGCGTGGCCGAGAGCAGGATCCGGTTGAAACGCATGGACGGTCAGCTCCTACTCGTCGTCCGGCTTGCCGGGCACACTGGCGGACGGGGTGACCGTGACGGTGACCGTCGGGGTGGGCTTGGGGGCCGCGGGCTTCGGGGGGAGGACCGCGTCGCGCGGGTCCTCGCGCGGCGGCATCACGACGACGCCGACGATGTCCAGGCGCGAGAAGCCCACGAACGGGCGCACCCAGACGGTACGGGTGAGGTCTCCGCGGGAGGGGTCCACCTTGACCACCTCGCCGATCGGCACGCCGGGCACGAAGGGCTTGTTGCCGCGCGAGCCGAAGGTGACGAGCCGGTCGCCCGCGTTGATCTTGGCCTTGCCGTTGAGCATCTGCACGGACAGGGCGCGGTCGCCCTGGCCGGTGGCGAAGCCGAGTTCGCCGGTCTTCTCCAGTCGGGTGCCGACGGTGAAGTCGGGGTCGTTGGCGAGGACCACGGTGGCGGTGTCGGGGCCGACGGTCGAGACCCGGCCGACGAGGCCCTCCCCGTTCAGGACGGTCATGTCGCGCTCGATGCCGTCCTTGCTGCCCGCGTCGATGGTGACGGTCCAGGAGAAGCCCTGGGCCGCTCCTATCGCGATGACCTCGGCGCCCTTGATGCCGTACTGGCCCGCGCCGGCCCGCTTGAGCATCTCGTCGAGCTCGCGGACGCGGCTGCGGTTCTGGTCGTCGCTGCCGAGCTTGGCCTTGAGCGCGGTGTTCTCGCGCTCCAGCGTCGCGATCCGGTTGTGGCGCTCGCCGGAGTCGCGTACGGCTCCTATGGCGTGGGCCACCGGATCCACCGCCGTCGCCACGCCCTTCTCGACGGGGCCGAAGACCGCTGCGGCGGCCTGTCGGGCACCGTCGACCGGTGACTCCTCGCCCGCTCTGATGTCCACCGTGATCAATGCGAACGCGATGGCGATCAGAAGCACCAGGAGCAGCCGGCTCTCTCGTGTGTCCCTCACGTGCGGCGGCCGTGCCTTCCTCGTAGATACCCGTGCGGCAGAGCCGCTCCGGTGAGACGTGCAGCTGTGATCACACCGGACTGTTGCCTGTATATCAACGATCCGCCGCACCGGCGCGCTAGCACCCGTACGGCGGATCCTTGTGTTCCGCGTGCCCCGTGGACGGGGAGTCGATCACCGCCGGGGCTGGGCGTCCAGAACCTGCTGGAGCGCTTCGAACTCCTCCACGCACTTGCCGGAGCCGAGCGCGACCGAGTCGAGCGGATCCTCCGCGATGTGGATCGGCATGCCGGTCTCACGGCGCAGCCGCTCGTCCAGGCCGCGCAGCAGCGCGCCGCCGCCGGTCAGGACGATGCCGCGGTCCATGATGTCGCCGGAGAGCTCCGGCGGGCACTTGTCCAGCGTCGTCTTGACCGCGTCGACGATGGCGTTGACCGGCTCCTCGATGGCCTTGCGGACCTCGGCGGCCGAGATCACGACCGTCTTCGGCAGCCCGGACACCAGGTCCCTGCCGCGGATCTCGGTGTGCTCGTCCTTGTCGAGGTCGTACGCCGAACCGATGGTGATCTTGATCTGTTCGGCGGTGCGCTCACCGAGGAGGAGCGAGTACTCCTTCTTGATGTGCTGGATGATCGCGTTGTCCAGCTCGTCACCGGCCACCCGGATGGACTGCGCCGTGACGATTCCGCCGAGGGAGATGACGGCGACCTCGGTGGTGCCGCCGCCGATGTCCACGACCATGTTGCCGGTGGCCTCGTGGACGGGCAGGCCCGAGCCGATGGCGGCGGCCATGGGCTCTTCGATGATGTGTACCTGGCGGGCGCCGGCCTGCGTGGACGCCTCGATGACGGCGCGGCGCTCCACTCCGGTGATGCCGGAGGGCACGCAGACCACGACGCGCGGACGCGCCAGGTAACGGCGCTTGTGGATCTTGAGGATGAAGTACCGGAGCATGCGCTCGGTGATCTCGAAGTCGGCGATCACGCCGTCCTTGAGGGGCCTGACGGCGACGATGTTGCCGGGCGTCCGGCCGATCATCTTCTTCGCCTCGGAGCCGACCGCCAGGATGCCACCGGTGTTCGTGTTGATGGCGACCACGGACGGCTCGTTCAGGACGATCCCCCGGCCCCTCACGTACACCAGCGTGTTGGCGGTCCCGAGGTCGATCGCCATGTCACGGCCGATGAACGACATAGTGTTCCCCTTGTTCCCCATGAGGAGCGTCTGGCCTTCCAGTTGATAGCGGCTGCTGTCAGGTCGGCGAGGTGGGTGTGTGGGTGGAGGCCCCATCGTAGTGCCGCGTGTACGGACATCGCGCGACGGGACTCCGGCAATCCCGCCGGAACGGATACCCGCCCCCTTAGTGGTGACGTCGTGTCCTGCACATGCGTTCCCCGTCTGCGCCGGTAATACCGAAGGGCGACCGAAATTACTTCGGTCGCCCCAGGTCGTGAGCGCTATTCGGCTGATCTCGCGTCAGAGGAGACTGCGGTGGCAGCGTTCCGCTTGATGGGGGAACGGCCTCAGAGCGCGGGGAAGAACAGCTTCAGCTCGCGCTCCGCGGACTCCTCGGAATCCGAGGCGTGGATCAGGTTCTCCCGGGTGATGGAACCGAAGTCGCCGCGGATCGAGCCGGGCGCCGCGGCGATCGGGTCGGTCGGGCCGGCGAGGCCGCGAACACCCTCGATCACGCGCTCGCCCTCGACCACGAGGGCGACGACCGGGCCACCGGACATGAAGCCCATGAGGGGCTCGTAGAACGGCTTGCCCTTGTGCTCGCCGTAGTGCGCCTCCAGGGTCTCCTGGTCGAGCGTGCGCAGCTCCAGCGCGGGAATGGTCCAGCCGGCCTTCCGCTCGATGCGGCCGATGATCTCGCCGATCAGGCCACGACGGACGGCGTCGGGCTTGAGCAGGACGAGCGTGCGCTGGGTCATGTGGAAACTCCTTGCGGCAAACGGGTGCGGTGGGACGAATCTACAGGTGCGGCGGGGCCGGACCGCGCCCGCCGGGCGCCGGCCGCCCAGGGGTGACGCACCCGTGACCTCAGGCCTGCGCCTCGTGCTCCGGATGGGCGGCGGCCCAACGGGCCTTCACGTCGTCGATGCGGCGTCCGTAGTGCACGGAGCACCACCACAGACCGGCGAAGACCGCCCCGAGGAAGAACATCGTCGGCACCACGAAACCGCTGAGGATCAGACCCACCTGAAGGGCCCATCCCAGTTGCACCGCGCCGGGCCGCGACAGCATCCCGCACAGCAGGATCGACAGCAGCATCGCGACGCCGCACACCGTCCACACGGTCGCCTGGGTCAGGTCCGGGTCCTTCATGGCCACCAGGCCCGCGAAACCGATCACGAAGAACTCGCCGATCAGCGTGCTCGCGCAGAGCGTGCGCATTCCCTCAGCCCCTCTTGAACAGCAGGCGGGCCTCGCCCACCGTGATCACCGAGCCGGTCACCAGGACCCCGGCCCCGCCGTATTCGGCCTCTTCCTCCGCCAGGGTGATCGCCGCCTCCAGGGCGTCGTCCAGCCTCGGCTCCACCTGCACCCGGTCGGCCCCGAAGACCTCCACCGCCACGCCCGCCAGCTCGTCGGCCGACATCGCCCGGTGGCTGGAGTTCTCCGTGACCACGATCTCCGCGAAGATCGGCTCGAAGGCCTCCAGGACGCCCCTGACGTCCTTGCCCTCGCTGGCGGCCATGACCCCGATCAACCGGCTGAAGCCGAACGCCTCGGTGACGGCCTCGGCGGTCACCCGGGCCCCCGCCGGATTGTGCGCCGCGTCCAGGACCACGGTCGGGCTGCGCCGCACGACCTCCATGCGGCCCGGCGAGGTCACCGAGGCGAAGGCCTTGCGCACGGTGTCCGTGTCCAGCTCCCGCGCGTGCTCCGCGCCGACCCCGAAGAAGGCCTCGACCGCCGCCAGCGCCACGGCCGCGTTGTGCGCCATGTGGGCGCCGTACAGCGGGAGGAAGATGCCGTCGTACTCGCCGCCCACGCCGCGCAGGGTCAGCATCTGGCCGCCGACCGCCACCTCGCGGGAGACGACCCCGAACTCCATGCCCTCGCGGGCCACGGTCGCGTCGACCTCGACGGCCTTCTTCAGCAGCACCTGCGCCGCGTCGACCGGCTGCTGCGCCAGGATGACGGTGGCGTCCTGCTTGATGACCCCGCCCTTCTCCTGCGCGATCTCGCCGGGGGTGGAGCCGAGCCGGTCGGTGTGGTCGAGGCTGATCGGGGTGACCACGGCGACCACGCCGTCGATCACGTTGGTGGCGTCCCAGGTGCCGCCCATGCCGACCTCAACGACCGCCACGTCCACGGGGGCGTCCGCGAAGGCCGCGTAGGCCATCCCGGTGAGCACCTCGAAGAACGACAGCCGGTACTCCTCGGCGGCGTCGACCATCTCCACGTACGGCTTGACGTCGTGGTAGGTCTCCACGAACCGCTCCGGGGTGATCGGCGCCCCGTCCAGGCTGATCCGCTCGGTGACCGACTGCACGTGCGGGCTGGTGTAGCGGCCGGTGCGCAGTTCGAAGGCGTTCAGCAGGGCCTCGATCATGCGGGCGGTGCTGGTCTTGCCGTTGGTGCCGGTGACGTGGATGGACGGGTACGCGCGCTGCGGCTCGCCCAGGACGTCCATCAGCGCGGCGATCCGCGAGACGGACGGCTCCAGCTTCGTCTCGCCCCAGCGGCCGGCCAGCTCCTGCTCCACCTCCTGCAGCGCCTTGGCCACCTCCGGGTCGGTGGGGACGGCGGGCACCTGCTCGCCCAGCGGCGCTCCGCCGTGTGCGCGCAGGGTGCGACTGCCGGCCTCGATCACCGCCAGGTCGGGGTCGCGGTCGGACTCCTCCGCGATGATCTGGTCGAACGCGTCGATCCCGTCGAAGGGGCGGCCCGGTTCGTCGGGGCCATGGCTCTCGGGCTGCTGCTCACTCACGGGGCCAGTCTACGGACGAGGACCCGCGGGACTTTCGGCCCGGCCGTTTCAGGACCTTCGGCGATCAAAGCGACCGGATCGTTATGCAAGCCTTGCGGGCAGGAGATAGGGGAACAAATGCCGCAGGCCAGCAGCAACAAGACGAAGTCCAGCCGCGACATAGGGATCGACCTGGGGACCGCGAACACGCTCGTCTACGCCCGGGGCCACGGAATCGTCCTCAATGAGCCGTCCGTGGTCGCCGTGAGGGCCGGTACGACCACCGCGCTGGCCGTCGGAACCGAGGCCAAGGAGACCATCGGCCGCACCCCCGGCTCCATCACCGCGATCCGCCCCCTCCAGGGCGGGGTGATCTGCGACTACGAGGCCGCCGAGGAGATGATCCGGCACTTCGTCCGCAAGGCCGTCCCGGGCCGCCGCCCGCGCACCCGCATGGTGGTCTGCGTGCCGTCCGGGGTCACCCCGGTCGAACGACGGGCCATCGTGCACGCGTCCACCCGGGCCGGCGCCAAGACCGTGCACCTGATCGAGGAACCGATGGCGGCGGCGATCGGCGCCGGGCTTCCCGTGTCCGAGGCGCGCGGCTCCATGGTCGTCGACATCGGCGGCGGCACCACCGAGGTGGCCGTCATCTCGCTCGGCGGCATCGTCACCGCCCGGTCGCTGCGGGTGGGCGGGGACCGACTGGACGCGGCGATCATGGACCATGTCCGCAAGGAGCACGGGCTGCTCATCGGCGAGCGCACCGCCGAGGACGTCAAGGTCGCCATCGGCTCGGCCTGGCCGGTCCCGGAGCGGCCGGAAGCGGAGACCCGCGCCTTCACCGTGCGGGGCCGCGAGAGGGTCGGGGGAATGCCGAAGACCCTGGAACTGACCGCCGGCGACGTCCGGGCCGCCCTCGACGAACCGGTCGAGGCGATCATCGCCGCCGTGCGCGGCACCCTGGAGGAGTGTCC
The DNA here is from genome assembly GCF_042889445.1 of Streptomyces sp. NPDC002602. NCBI lineage: Bacteria > Bacillati > Actinomycetota > Actinomycetes > Kitasatosporales > Streptomycetaceae > Streptomyces > Streptomyces sp. NPDC002602. The sequence continues at coordinate 566,800 of NZ_JBIAQX010000002.1, forward strand.
GCCGGAACTGTCGGGCGACGTGATGGAGCACGGCATCGTCCTCACCGGCGGCGGCGCCCTGCTTCCCGGCCTGGACCTGCGCATGGCCTCCGCGACCGGCATCCCGGTGTTCGTCGCGGACGCCCCGCTGGACTGCGTGGCACTGGGGTCGGGCAAGTGCGTCGAGGACCTCGACACCCTGAACGGCCTGCTCTCCCCCGCAAAGGCCTGACCGCCGGGCCGCGCGGACCCGTGAGGGACGGCTCAGCCGCGTGGCAGCGTGGCGATCACCACGTACGACTCGTCGGTCCGCTTCGCCTTCAGGGTTCCGCCCAGGCTGCGCACGCGTTCGGACATGCTCGCCGTGCCCGAGCCCGCCGAGACGGGGGCGCGGGTCGGGGTGCGCTCGGGGAGGCTGTTGATGACGGCGATCCGCAGGTGCGGGCCCGCGGCCTCGATCGACACGTCGATGGTCTCGCCCCGGGCGTGCTTGGCCGCGTTGGTGAGGCATTCCTGCACCACCCGGTAGACCGCCGCCTGACGCAGCGGCGACACCTCGTGCACCTCGGGATCCATCACCAGGCGAACGGGTGACCCGGCCCGGCCGCTCTCCTGCGCCAGCGCTGCCAGGCCGTCGACGCCGGGGGTCGCGGACGGCCCGCCGCGCTGCACGATGATCTCGTTCAGCACCAGGTGTGCCCGGCGCGCGGTGTCGGCCAGCTCCTCGAAGTCCTTCGCGTACGCCGTCTCGCGCGCCCGCGTCGACAGGACCTCGGACCGCACGGTCAGCAGGGTCAGCTCCCGCCCGACGAAGTCGTGCACGTCCCGGGCGACGGAGGTGCGCTCCTGCTGGACGGCCTGCAGGACGGCCGACTCGGCCCGCCGGACGTCCAGCTCGCGCACCAGGTCGTGCCGGTACGCGGCGATCCCCACGGCCGAGGCGAGCACCCCGATCGGCACGACCAGGCTGAGGAAGGCGCTGAGGCTCTGCGCCCGCGGCTCGGGCCATCCCGGAACGCTGAACACAGCGAGCGCGAACGCCACGTACCCGAGGGTGGCCAGGATTCCGGCCCGCCGGCCCCGGTAGCGGCCGACCGAGTACAGGGCGAACTGGATCAGCGTCAGCTCGTGCAGCCATCCGACGAACAGGAGCGCGGTGAGGTACGCGAGCCAGGGCATGCGGCGCCGTACCAGCAGGCTCGCGCAGCCGGCGGTGAGGACGGCGGCGGCCATCCAGCCGTTGAGCGAGTTGTCGGCGGCGGCCAGGCCCGGCAGGTCCAGTGCCATCAGTGCGAGGCAGCTCAGGGCGGTCAGGACGTCCATGGCCCGGGGGGACCCGGCCCAGCCCTCGCCGAGGCGGCGGCCGGTGGCCGCGGCTTGGCGGAGCGCCGAGACGACGGGCTTGGCGTGCATGTCCCCCATCATCCGTGGTGAGCGGCCCCGATCGAATGAGGTGACGGGGCATAAGAAGTGATTTGCGGCACTCGGGATGATTTCCGGCAGGGCCGGCCGGCCCCACCGAGGCGGCGGGGGGCCGAGTACGGCGAAGGCCCCCACGCCGCTCGACGGTGTGGGGGCCTTCGCCCGTGCCCTGCCGACGGCCGCTACGCGGGCGGCAGCGTCTCCAACTGGGCCTTGATCCGGGTGATGTCCGACTCGGCCTTGGCGAGCCGGCCCTTGATCTTGTCCACGACGTTGTCGGGAGCCTTGGCCAGGAAGGCCTCGTTGCCGAGCTTGCCCTCCGCCTGCTGCTTCTCCTTCTCCGCGGCGGCCAGGTCCTTCGACAGCCGCTTGCGCTCGGCGGCCACGTCGATGGTGCCCGACAGGTCGAGCGCGACGGTGGCGCCGGCGACCGGCAGGGTCGCGGTGGCGCTGAAGTCCTCGCCCTCCGGCTGGAGGCGCAGCAACTGCCGGATCGCACCCTCGTGCGCGGCCAGCGCGGTACCGGCCAGGTCCAGTCGGGCCGGGACCTTCTGGCCCGGCTGGAGACCCTGGTCGGCGCGGAAGCGACGGACCTCGGTGACGACGGCCTGGAGGTTCTCGATCTCCCGCTCGGCGGCCTCGTCGCGGAAGCCGCTGTCCTTGGGCCAGTCGGCGACGACGAGGGACTCGCCGCCGGTGAGCGTGGTCCACAGGGTCTCGGTGACGAAGGGGACCACCGGGTGCAGCAGGCGCAGCGTCACGTCGAGGACCTCGCCGAGGACGCGGCCGGAGACCTTGGCGCCCTCGCCGCCCGCGAAGAACGTCGTCTTCGACAGCTCGACGTACCAGTCGAAGACCTCGTCCCACGCGAAGTGGTAGAGCGCCTCGCTGAGCTTCGAGAACTGGAAGTCCTCGTAGTACCCGTCCACCTGCTCGACGGTCTTGTTCAGCCGCGACAGGATCCAGCGGTCGGTCGCCGACATCTGCTCGGGGGCCGGCAGCTCGCCCTCGACGGTGGCGCCGTTCATCAGGGCGAAGCGGGTCGCGTTCCAGATCTTGTTGGCGAAGTTCCGGGACGCCTGGACCCAGTCCTCGCCGATCGGGACGTCGGTGCCGGGGTTGGCGCCCTTGGCGAGGGTGAACCGGACGGCGTCGGAACCGTACTTGTCCATCCAGTCCAGCGGGTCGACGACGTTGCCGAAGGACTTCGACATCTTCTTGCCGCGCTCGTCACGGACCAGGCCGGTCAGCGCGATCGTCTTGAAGGGGACCTCGCCGTCCATGGCGTACAAACCGAACATCATCATCCGGGCGACCCAGAAGAAGATGATGTCGTGGCCGGTGACCAGGACGTCGGTGGAGTAGAACTTCTCCAGGTCCGGGGTCTTCTCCGGCCAGCCGAGCGTGGAGAACGGCCACAGGCCGGAGGAGAACCACGTGTCGAGGACGTCGGTGTCCTGCGTCCAGCCCTCGCCGGTCGGGATCTCGTCGTCCGGTCCGACGCAGACGATCTCACCCTCCGGGCCGTACCAGATCGGGATCCGGTGGCCCCACCACAGCTGGCGCGAGATGCACCAGTCGTTGAGGTTGTCGACCCAGTCGAAGTAGCGCTTCTCCATCTCGCGCGGGTGGATGGTGACCCGGCCGTCGCGGACCGCGTCGCCGGCCGCCGTGGCGAGCGGCTTGACGCCGACCCACCACTGGAGCGACAGGCGCGGCTCGACGGTGGTGCTGCAGCGGGAGCAGTGCCCGACGGAGTGCTGGTACGGACGCTTCTCGGCGACGATCCGACCCTGCTCGCGCAGTGCGCCGACGACGGCCGAACGGGCCTCGAAGCGGTCCAGGCCCTGGAAGGGGCCGTGGACGGTGATGACGCCGCGCTCGTCCATGATCGTCATGGACTCGAGGTCGTGGCGCTGACCGATCGCGAAGTCGTTCGGGTCGTGCGCGGGCGTCACCTTGACGGCGCCGGTGCCGAACTCCGGGTCGACGTGCGTGTCCGCGACGATCGGGATGGTCCGGTCGGTCAGCGGAAGCTTGATCCGGGTGCCGACGAGGTGCTTGTACCGCTCGTCGTCGGGGTGGACGGCCACGGCGGTGTCACCGAGCATCGTCTCGGCGCGGGTCGTCGCGACGACGAGGCTGTCCTCGCCCTCGCCGTAACGGATCGAGACCAGCTCGCCCGCGTCGTCCTGGTACTCCACCTCGATGTCGGAGATGGCGGTCAGACAACGGGGGCACCAGTTGATGATGCGCTCGGCGCGGTAGATCAGACCGTCGTCGTAGAGCTTCTTGAAGATGGTCTGGACGGCCTTGGACAGGCCCTCGTCCATGGTGAAGCGCTCACGCGACCAGTCGACGCCGTCGCCGAGGCGACGCATCTGGCCGAGGATCTTGCCGCCGTACTCTTCCTTCCACTGCCAGACGCGCTCGATGAACTCCTCGCGGCCCAGGTCGTGGCGGGACTTGCCCTCCTCGGCGAGCTGCTGCTCGACCTTGTTCTGGGTGGCGATGCCGGCGTGGTCCATGCCCGGCAGCCACAGCGCCTCGTAACCCTGCATCCGCTTGCGGCGGGTGAGGGCGTCCATCAGCGTGTGCTGGAAGGCGTGTCCCAGGTGGAGCGAGCCGGTGACGTTCGGCGGCGGGATGACGATGGTGTACGGCGGCTTCTCGCTCGCCGGATCGGCGGTGAAGTAACCGCGCTCGACCCAGCGCTCGTAGAGCTCTCCCTCTACCTCGGCCGGCGCGTACTGGGTCGGCAGTTCGGAGGTGGGGGCGCTGGGTGTCTGCGTGTTCTCGGTCACGGGGCACAGGATACGGGCGGTGCCGCCCCGGCCACGAATCCATTCCGCCTCCCGGGCCCGCTCCCGGCCGACCTCGCGGTTCGGGGCCGCGTCGGCGTCGTGGTTCCGTAACGCCTGGGGCCCCGGCGGCCGGAACCCGGCGTCCTTCCGTCAGGATGAGAGGAACATAAGAAGTTCCTAAAGGGGGACGCGGTCATGAGTTACAACCAGCCGGGACCGTACGGCGGCGGGCAGCCGCAGCAGCCCGGGCCCTACGGAGGTCCGCCTCCGCAGCAGCCGAACCCGTACGGCCAGCCGGCCCCGCAGCCCGGCTACGGCTACCCCCAGCAGCCGCCCCCGCCGGGCGCCCCCCAGGGGTACCCGCAGCAGCCCGGTTACCCCCAGCAGCCCCCGCAGCAGCAGGGATACGGCTACCCGCAGCAGCCGGGGATCCCGCCCCAGCAGCCGCCGTACGGCGGGATGCCGCCGCAGCAGCCGCCGAAGAAGTCGAAGACCGGCGTGATCGTCCTGTCGGTCGTGCTGGTGGCGGCCATCGCGGGCGGCGCGTGGTACTTCCTGGGCAGCGGCGGCGCGGGCTCGGTGTCGGACGACACCAAGGGCTTCAAGATCGTCCCGCCCCAGTCGGTGAACGAGTTCACGAAGCCCCCGAATAAGAGCTCGACGGACAAGACCTTCGACCCGGACGACAAGAAGGAAGCCGAGGGGATCGGCATCAAGAACCCCCAGCAGGCCTCCCAGGACTACCAGTCGGGCGATCCCAAGACCAACCCCCTCACTGCCAAGATCCTCAGCTTCTCCGGCATCTACGGTGAGATCGAAGACCCCGCCAAGACTCTTGACGCGTCCTTCAACCTGATGAAGGCCAGCGCCGAGAAGGAGGACAAGAAGAACGAGATCACCTTCGTCGGCGAGGCGACGACGAAGAAGCCGGCCGGCTTCAAGGGCGCGCTCATGAAGTGCCAGGAGGCGAAGTTCAAGCCCAAGACGGCCTCCACCAATCCGCTGGCCCCGAAGGAGTTCTCGATGTCCATGTGCATCTGGACCGACTACAGCACCATGGGCATGATCATGCCCATCGACCTGGGCGCGGCGGTGACCAACAAGAACGGCTTCACCCTCGACCAGACCGCGGAGTACGCCGGGAAGCTGTACAACACGGCACGCGTCAAGGGGTGATCCGAGCGGGCGGGACATAACCCCCGCCCGCACCGCTTCACCATTCAGCACCGAAGGGGCGCCCCGGCCTGGGGCGCCCCTTCGGCACTTGCGGCGAGCACTCGATCCCGGCAGGCGTCAAGGCCGTCGAACCGATCACGCCGCACCGGTCACCCGAGGCCTGGACACGACGTGAAGAAGGGGGCGCCCCGGCCGACCGGCCGGGGCGCCCCCTTCACACAACCGCGTTGCCGTTACGCCGACTTCTCGTGCGGGCCCTGGTCCTTCGGGACGATCCGCGGGACCAGCGTCGGGTTGACGTTGGAGCGGACCACGTCCGCGGTGATGACCACGCGGGCCACGTCCTTGCGGGACGGAACCTCGTACATCACCGACATCAGGACCTCTTCCATGATGGCGCGCAGGCCTCGCGCGCCCGTCTGGCGGAGGATGGCCTGGTCCGCGATGGCCTCCAGCGCCTCGCGCTCGAAGTCCAGTTCCACACCGTCGAGTTCGAACAGCCGCTGGTACTGCTTGACCAGGGCGTTGCGCGGCTCGATCAGGATCTGGAGCAGAGCCTCGCGGTCCAGGTTGTGCACGGAGGTCAGCACGGGCAGACGGCCGATGAACTCGGGGATCATCCCGAACTTCACCAGGTCCTCCGGCATGACCTCCTGGAACTGGTTGCTCGCCTCGATCTCGCGCTTGGAGCGGATCGTCGCCGCGAAGCCGATCCCCTTGGCGCCCGCGCGCGACTCGATGATCTTCTCCAGGCCGGAGAACGCGCCGCCCACGATGAAGAGGACGTTCGTCGTGTCGATCTGGATGAACTCCTGGTGCGGGTGCTTGCGCCCGCCCTGCGGGGGAACCGAGGCCGTCGTGCCTTCCAGGATCTTCAGCAGGGCCTGCTGAACGCCCTCGCCGCTGACGTCGCGCGTGATCGACGGGTTCTCGCTCTTGCGGGCGACCTTGTCGATCTCGTCGATGTAGATGATGCCGGTCTCGGCCTTCTTGACGTCGTAGTCAGCGGCCTGGATCAGCTTCAGCAGGATGTTCTCGACGTCCTCGCCGACATAGCCGGCCTCCGTCAGCGCCGTCGCGTCGGCGATGGCGAACGGGACGTTGAGCATGCGCGCGAGCGTCTGCGCCAGCAGGGTCTTGCCGGAGCCCGTCGGACCCAGCAGCAGGATGTTGGACTTCGCGAGCTCGATCGCGTCGTCCCGGCCCTGCGCGCCGCCGTTCTCGCCGGCCTGGACCCGCTTGTAGTGGTTGTACACCGCTACCGAGAGCGCCTTCTTCGCCGGCTCCTGGCCGACGACGTAGCTCTCCAGGAACTCGTAGATCTCACGAGGCTTGGGGAGTTCCTCCCACCGGACCTCGGAGGTCTCGGCGAGCTCCTCCTCGATGATCTCGTTGCAGAGGTCGATGCACTCGTCGCAGATGTACACACCGGGTCCTGCGATGAGCTTCTTCACCTGCTTCTGGCTCTTTCCGCAGAACGAGCACTTGAGCAGGTCGCCGCCGTCACCGATGCGTGCCACGAGGTGCTTCCCCTTCGCCTGGGAGCCGCCTGGTTCAGCGACTCCTGGTGCCTCATATCCGACGGTACCTTGCCGGGGGCCCCGTGCGGGGCCCCCTTGACGTGGTTCACATCGCCGAATCCGGCGACGGACCCACGTCAACTGGCGGCAAGGATCAGGCCGCGTTCATCTTCCGAGTGGACACGACCTGGTCGACCAGGCCGTACGCGAGCGCGTCCTCGGCAGTGAGGATCTTGTCGCGCTCGATGTCGTCGCGGATCTTCTCGATGGGCGTCGTCGAGTGCTTGGCCAGCATGTTCTCCAGCTGGTCGCGCATGCGCAGGATCTCGTTGGCCGCGATCTCCAGGTCGGAGAGCTGCTCACGGCCGGTGCCGCCGGACGGCTGGTGGATCAGCACGCGGGCGTTCGGCAGGGCGAGACGCTTGCCGGGGCTGCCGGCGGCGAGCAGGACGGCGGCGGCGGAGGCCGCCTGGCCCATGCAGACCGTCGAGATGTCCGGCTTCACGAACTGCATCGTGTCGTAGATCGCCGTCAGCGCGGTGAACGAGCCGCCGGGGCTGTTGATGTAGATCGAGATGTCGCGGTCCGGGTCCATCGACTCCAGGCACAGCAGCTGCGCCATGACGTCGTTGGCGGAGGCGTCGTCGATCTGCACGCCGAGGAAGATGATGCGCTCCTCGAAGAGCTTCGCGTACGGGTCGTACTCGCGCACGCCCTGCGAGGTGCGCTCGACGAAGCGCGGGATGACGTAGCGGTTGTCCACCTGAGCGCCGGTGTAAAGGCCGCTCGCGGGAGAGAGGTTGTTCATGTGCATCTGGGTGTTCACCATCCTGGTGGCGTTCTGCGGGCTGTCGACTGGGGACTGACGGTGCTTGCCGGGAATCAGGCCCCGGTGCCGCCGCCGCCCGGAACGTTGGACGCGGCCGAGATGATCTCGTCGATGAGGCCGTACTCCTTGGCCTCCTCGGAGGTGAACCAGCGGTCGCGGTCACCGTCGCGGATGATCGCCTCGACAGTCTGGCCCGAGTGGAACGCCGTGATCTCGGCCATGCGCTGCTTGGTGCGCAGCAGGTACTGGGCCTGGATCTTGATGTCGGACGCGGTGCCACCGATGCCGGCGGAACCCTGGTGCATCAGGATGTCCGTGTTCGGCAGGGCGAAGCGCTTGCCCTTGGCGCCGCCGGTCAGCAGGAACTGGCCCATGGAGGCCGCCATGCCCATGCCGATGGTGACGACGTCGTTGGGGATGTACTGCATGGTGTCGTAGACCGCCATGCCGGCCGTCACCGAGCCGCCGGGGCTGTTGATGTACAGGAAGATGTCCTTCTCCGGCTCGGCGGCCAGGAGCAGGAGCTGCGCCGTGATCTTGTTCGCGATGTCGTCGTCTACCTGCTGGCCGAGGAAGATGATGCGCTCGCCGAGCAGCCGGTTGTAGACATGGTCGCCGAGGCCGCCACCGATGGACGGCTCACCCGCGGCGTAAGGCTTCAGATTCGTCACGTATCCACCTGCTCGTCTCCGACGGCCACATGCCGTCTCAGCGTCTCGTTCTGGGGCGCGGACCAACCGGTACGGACGACGTCCGCCGGCTTCGGGTACTCCCGTGCCCTCGTATTCATGGACCCTAACGCGCAGGTGGGACAACGCCATCCCGCTTCCCGAACTGTTCGCTCGGAGCGCAAGGTCAGAGCCGTCGCCGGCAAGCGCAGAAGGGCCCGCACGCTGCTGCGTCCGGGCCCTTCGGGGCATGTTTCAAGCCATGCGGGGCGGGCTCCGCGCGAGGCGTCGCCCGAGGTGTTACTTGGCCTCGTCGGCCTTGGCCTCGTCGGCGTCCGCGTCGGCCTCGACGACCTCGGCGACCTCGGCGGCGGCCTCGTCCTCGTCCTCGTCGGACAGGTCGACGACCTCACCGTTGGTGTCGGTGACCTTGGCCTTCTCGACGACGACCGCGAGGGCCTTGCCGCGAGCGACCTCGCCGACCAGCATCGGAACCTGGCCACCCTCGACGACCGCCTGGGCGAACTGGTCGGGGGACATGCCGGAGGACTGCGCGCGGCGCATGAGGTGCTCGGTGAGCTCCTCCTGGGTCACGCCCAGCTTCTCCTTGTTGACCAGGGCGTCCAGCAGGAACTGGGTCTTGATGCCCTTGACGGCCTGCTCGCCGGTCTCGGCCTCGAACTCCTCGACCGTCTTGCCCTGGAGCTCCAGGAACTTCTCGATGGTCAGACCCATCTGGCCGAGCTGGTGGTGCTCCAGGTTGTGCTTGCGGGTCTGGACCTCGTCCGCGAGCAGCTTCTCGGGAACGGGGATCTCCGCGAGCTCCAGGAACTTCTCCAGGACGCGCTCCTGGGCCTGGGTGGCCTGGTCGTACTGCTTCTGGCTCTCCAGGCGGGTACGGCTGTCCGCCTTGAGCTCGTCGAGGGTGTCGAACTCGCTCGCCATCTGCGCGAACTCGTCGTCCAGCTCCGGCAGCTCACGGGCGGAGACCTTGGTGACCTTGACGGTGACCTCGGCGTCCTTGCCCTCGGCGGAGCCGCCCTTCAGCTGGGAGGTGAAGGTGGCCTCGCCACCGGCCTCCAGGCCCTTGACGGCCTCGTCGATGCCTTCGAGAAGCTCGCCCGAGCCGATGGTGTAGGAGACGTCCTGGGCGACGCCGTCCTCGAGGACCTCGCCGTCGACCTTCGCCTCAAGGTCGAGGGTGACGACGTCGCCGTCCTCGGCCGCGCGCTCGACGTCCTTGGTGGACGCGAAGCGACCGCGCAGCTGCTCGACGGCCTTCTCGACCTCTTCGTCGGAGACGTCGATGGCGTCGACCTCGACCTCGATGCCCGCGTAGTCCGGGATCTCGATCTCGGGGCGGACGTCCACCTCGGCGGTGAAGGACAGCAGCTCGCCGTCCTTCAGCTCCTTGATGTCGACCTCGGGCTGGCCCAGCGGGTTCAGGTCGGCCTCGTTGACCGCCTCGGTGTAGAACTTCGGGAGGGCGTCGTTGACGGCCTCCTCCAGCACCGCACCGCGGCCGAAGCGCTGGTCGATGACGCGGGCCGGGATCTTGCCCTTGCGGAAGCCCTTCACCGTGACCTGCTGGTTGATCTTCTTGTAGGCCGCGTCGAGGCTGTCCTTGAGCTCCTCGAAGGGCACCTCAACAGTGAGCCGAACCCGAGTCGGGTTCAGGGTCTCCACGGCGCTCTTCACGGTTCGGTCTCCTTGTGGCTGACTGCTGGGGGTTCTGCCGTCACGCTGTGATTCAGCGGTTCAGCGGATTCGGCCCGGCATCAGACACACGGGCACGCAGCTTGCATAGTAACCGCAAGCGGCAATCAGCCCACAACGCGATCATCGTGCGGATAAGGCTGGCTGGTCGGGGTGGCCGGATTCGAACCGACGACCTTCCGCTCCCAAAGCGGACGCGCTACCAAGCTGCGCCACACCCCGTCGGTGCGACACGTAGGGTACATGCCCGGAGACCCTCCGACGCGCGCGTTTCCCACAGAGGCGTGCGCGCGTGGGGCGGCGGACCGACACCGGGCACGACGCCACCCCGGAAAGCGGTGTGCGATCCCCCGCCGCGACCCGCTAGGATGCTGTCCGTGCCGCGGTCCCCGGACCTGCGTCGCACGTCTTGCGGGTGTAGCTCAATGGTAGAGCCCTAGTCTTCCAAACTAGCTACGCGGGTTCGATTCCCGTCACCCGCTCTCAACGGCTCAGGGCCAGGTCAGAGGATGTTTCCTCGACCTGGCCCCGATGCGTTTCCGGGGCGGCGATCAGCTCTCCGTGTCCCCTGCGTGCCCCTTCCGCCGTGGATCTTCCCGCGTGCCCCGCACGTCCTTACTTCTTGTTCTTGTTGTTCCTGCGGCTCTTGTTCACAAGCCCGCTCAACGCGTCGGCGATCAGCCGGTCCCGATCGGCACTGGCGTGTTGGTAGATGAGTGCGGCGCGGGCGGTGCTGTGGCCCATACGCGTCATCAGCTCCCGCGTGCTGGCACCCGTCGACGCGGCGAGCGTGTTGCCCGTGTGCCGAAGGTCATGGAAGTGCAGCCCCTTGATGCCCGCCTCACCACACGCCTTGTGCCACAGCCGGTTGAAGTGGTTCCGGCGCGGGGTCGCCCCCTTGACCCCGATGAAAACGCGGCCGTCGGCGCCGGCCTCGGCGTACCGCTTGTGGTGGGGCCGGTGCCCGCGGTGAGCTTGTCGGCACGCCAACTGCGCACGAGAGGTGGAGAGACCTCCTCCAGGTTGACGGCGCCGAGGGCCGGCTCCAGGTGGTGCTTGAGGAGTAAGGAGTCGAGCTGTCTCGTCGTGCTGGTCAGCTCGCGCTCTTTGATCCATACGACGGCGTACGGTCCGAAGGCGACCTTCCCGGCGTCCGGGTCGTGCCAGTCCCCCTTACGCATCTCGGTCTGCTTGTCGCGAGCCAGTCGTCCGCGTCCTTCTTCGTACGGAACGTCTCGGGTGCGGGACGGAGCTCCCCGTCCGGACCGAGGTACCGAGCCTGGTACCGACCGGAGGGCAACTTGCGGACCCGGCCGAACTGGCGGCGCTTTCCGGCCATCAGGCAGCCACCCCCAGACGGCGACGGCGCGGCTCGACGGTGTTCGCCGTGATGAACGCCTGAACGGCGCTCTCGGGGATGCGTACGTACCGGCCGACCTTCACATAGGTGATCCGCCGCTCCTCGACGAGGCGTCGGGGGAATCGCACGGTGGTTCCGAGCAGTTCGGCGACCTGAACGACGCTGAGGAAACGCTCATTCATGCTGCTCTCCCTGCAGGGCTTCGCGGGCGGTCTGGCGATTCAGCTGGATGCCGCGGGCGATGGTGTCGGCTAGTACCGACTCCCGCGGGCTGTGTCCGTGGCCGGCGTACTGCCAGGAGGCGAGGACGAGCACGGTGTCCGGCTCGTTGTCGTCCAGGCCGCGGGCTTCGCGTTTGCTGGTTTGGTGTCGGCCGGTCCACACCAAACCAGCAGGCCAGCATGTCGTGAGTAGCACCGCGGCGAAAGTGGACCAGTGTGGCCAGGAGCCGATCGACAAAGACCAGCTGATGCTTTGCCCCGGCGCCCACGGCCCGCTTGCGTGGCCTGGACTCCAGTCTCGCCCGATGCCGTTCATGCCATAACGGACCAACCTCGGCGACGAGTTCGGCGATCACCTCGGCCGACAACCCTGTGATCCGCCGATCGCTGATGATCGCTGCACGAGACCGTTCCCCACCACACGAACATGATCAGGTATCAAGATCCAGCGTCTCACTGCCAACCATGCACGAGCTCGTCAGCCCAAGCTGGGTAGGCGCGTCCAAGGCCACGACCTGCTGAAACGTGTGAGACGCACGGGGCCTCCGGAGCCGTGTGCGCTGGGCGGCATGATGGTCGCCATGACCTCTGAATCCCGCAGCGCCCCCGTTGAGAGCACCCAAGTCACGGCCGTCACCGATGGTGTCGCGCAAGTCTTCACGTGGGAGGCGGACGCGCGGATTGAGGTGCGGGGCTTGGGGGGAGAAGTCGTGATTGAGGCGAATGCCGCAGGACTCAGGACGCTTGCAGGACATCTGCTTGTACTTGCCGGGGAGGGTGTTCCCGATGGGAGCCACCTGCACCTCGAAGACAGCAACGGACTGGAGGACGGGTCCCTCGGGTTGGTCCTGGAGCGCTGCGACGACGAGTGAGAGCGGCCGGCCGGCCATCACCGACGGCGGATGTACACCTATTGGCTCTCCGCAGCCTCGAAGCGGCCAGTGTGGCCATCGCTGACGGTCTGGTTGGAGCTGCAGATCAGAAGGGGCGGGAGATCCCGTGGGCCTCCAGCGCATCGGTATAGCGCTTCAGCTTCTCCCCCAGATCGGCATGGATGAGGCCCGCCACGTACTTGGCCTCTTCCAGGTCACCCGCCGTACACAACTCGATCAGCTCGGCCACATCCCCTTGCAGGATGCTGAGGGTGTCCCCTTGGATCAGGACACCAGGAAAGTTGCGGCCCTGGAGGCGCACCACGGCGTCGTTCCCGCCGTAGGTGAACAGCTCAGCCTCTACTCGTTCCACCGGAGCCCCCATCTCAGTTCCGTCCTGTTCAGTGCGGTTCACGGGCGCTCAGGGCTGGACGGCAACCGAACCCAGCTGAGATGCCGCCGGGGCATGAACACAGGTGGATAGCCTCGTACACGAGGCCATGGAACAGCAACTAGCTTGGAAAGCCGCAGCGCACACAACGAAGCCCCCAGTGCTCGTCTGGAGGCTTCCTGCCGTTGGGGTGGAGGTGGCGCTAGCTCACGACCGTCGGCGGACGAGGTACGACGTCGCGTTCTCCACGAGCGGATGCTGCCGATGTCACTAGGCGATGGCCGCGGCTGATTGCTACGCGGACTGTGTCTGGCAGTGCTGTGGTCAGGTCTGCCGCCAGGACGCGGATTTCGTCCGGGTCAGCTTCCTTCCGAACTAGCTACGCGGGTTCGATTCCCGTCACCCGCTCAGAAGAACGAAGGGCCAGGTCAGAGGAGATTTCCTCGACCTGGCCCTTCGTCGTTCCCTGGGTCGGTGTGCTCCGGGACGCGTCGTCTCCGGCCCGGCCGGTTCGAGGACGTCGAGCGGTCCCGGCGGCGTGGGCGCGGGGGCCTGCCGCTTCCGCGTCTGCGGGCGGCTCTGCGTGTCACGGGGGTGTACGTCCTGCCCCACGTCAACTCCGGTGTCGGTGCGTACTTCTATCCTCGCCGGATGAACAGGGTGGAGAACGCGGCGGCGGTCATCGGGGGCAGGGCCTGGTCGTTCCTGGTCGCCGGCGACGAACGGCAGTTCCAGGGAAACGACGGCTACGAGGACGTCGTGGAGGAGTCCTACGGCTACGACTCGACGGTCGGGAACCACCAGCAGGTGGCGGAGGGCGATCTGGTCGTGGTGCGCAACGGCCGTGAGGCTCTGGGCATCGGCTACATCGAGGAACTGGAAGTGTTCCCCGATCGTCCGAAGGACCGCAGGCGGTGTCCGGTCTGCAGGAGCACGAGCTTCAAGGAGCGGACGAGGGAACTTCCGCGCTACAAGTGCAGCCCGTGCCAGACCGCCTTCGATCACCCTCGGGTGGAGTCGATCCGGGTGACGGAGTACCGGGCTCACTACGGGGGAACCTGGCAGCCGCTTGAGGGATGTCTGGGGAAGGCACAGTTGTCGGAGTTGAGCCTGAGCAATTCCGCTCAGCAGTCGATCAGGGCGATGGACCGCGCGAGGACCATGGCGGCAGTCGTGTCCCGGGGGGTCCGGCTCCCCGATCGTGAGGGGCGACGGCATCGTCCCTTCGTGCTGCCGGGAGGTCACACGCGGGCGGACGTGGCCGTGCGGCGGGGCCAGGACGCCTTCCGGCGGGCCCTGATCCGCCGGTACGGCCTGATCTGCGCGATGACCGGTCCCGCGCCCGCGGAGGTACTGGAGGCCGCGCACTTGCGTCCCTTCTCGGAGACCGCACGGCACCGTGTCGAGGAAGGGCTGTTGCTGCGTTCGGACATCCACCGGCTCTTCGACAGTGGCTTGTTGGCCATTCGCCCCGATGACCTGGTGATACACGTCGCGCCCAGCCTGGCCGGCTATCACTCCTATCCCGATCTGAACGGGTTGCCCCTGCGGGTGCCCGAGGGAGTCGGGCTCGACCGCGACGTGATCGGCTCCCACTATTCCGCGACGATCGCCACCTGGTGACGGGCTGAAGCGTCGGGGCGGGGGGTGTGACGAACGAGCGGGGCGCACCGTGGTGCGGCCGGCTCGTTCGGTTCCCGCTGCCCGGGGTTCAGAGTTTGATGCCGGCGATCGTGTCCGCCAGGGAGTTGAGGAAGCGGTTGACGTCCGGGGCGATGGAGCTGGACGCCAGGAAGAAGCCGAAGAGGACCGCGATGATCGCGGGGCCGGCCTTGATGTGCTTGCCGCGGATCAGGATCACCAGGATGATCGCCAACAGAACCACCACTGACAGCGAAATGGCCACTTCTGATCACACCTTCGGTCGTCCCCTGGTCGGCCTGGGGCCCATGCCCCCACACGCACCATCCTCCCACCAACGGGGCCTGACTATCCGTCGCGTGGGGAATGGGCATGGTGACTTTGCCGTCAATGGGATGTGAGGGTCGCGTGCTTCGGGCGTGGCGCGGGGGTCACGGCGTGGTGAGGCCGAGGAGGGAGCGCACGTGCGCGTACTTGGCTGACAGGCGGTCGCGGGTGGGGGTGTCGAGTACGGACAGGCGTACCGGGTCGGCGTTGTGCGCCAGGTCGGCTTCCTTGATCAGGAGGGCGCCCGGGGTGGCGAGGATGCGGGCCGTGTACCCCTCGACCGGTTCGCCCGGGACCTTGGTGAGGGCGAGGACCATGTCCTTGACGGGGGTGGGCAGAGCGGCCGATTCGAGCCAGTCCGGGGTGAGGGCGTCGTCCTCGATCGCGTCGTGGAGCCAGGCCGCCGCCTGTTGTTCGGCGGTGCCTCCGCGCAGGCGGACGCCTTCGGCGACGGCCGCGAGGTGTTCGGCGTAGGGGCGACCGGCCTTGTCGGTCTGTCCCTCGTGTGCCGCGCGGGCGAGGGCCTCGACCTCGATGAGGGTGAGTGCGCGATCGGTCATGTGAGCTCCCTTGCCGCTGTGCGGAGAGCCTGTGCGGCTCGGCGTACGTCCGCCTGCGTGGTACGCCAGTTGGAGAACGCGGCGCGCAGGGCGGGGGTTCCCGCGTAGACGGTGGGGGTGAGGAAGACCTCCGTCTGGACGGCTTCGCGCAGGGCGGTCAGGCGGGCCGCGGTGGGGGCCTCGGCGAGGGTGAGGCAGACGACGTTGAGGCGGACCGGGGCCAGGACGCGGAAGGCGGGGTCCTCGGCGAGTTCCGCGGCCAGGGAGCGGGCGCAGGCGATGTCGCGTTCGACGATCTCCCGGTGGCCCTCGCTGCCGTACGCGCGAAGCGTGAACCAGGCGGCGAGGGCGCGCAGTCGGTGGGAGTTCTCCGGGGTGAGGTGGACCAGGTCGGGGTGTTCGCCGAGCGGTCCGAGGTAGGCGGCGGCGTTCTGGAAGACGCGGGCCTGGAGGTCGCGGCGGCGGGTGAACTGGACGGCGCTGTCGTAGGGGACGTTGAGCCACTTGTGCAGGTCGACGCAGACCGAGTCCGAGGCGTCGAGCCCGTCGACGAGGTGGGCGTGTTCCGGGGAGAGCGCGGCGAAGGCGCCGAAGGCCGCGTCGGTGTGGAGCCAGAAGTCGTGGCGTTCGCGCAGGGCGGCGATGGCGCGGAGGTCGTCGAAGTCGACGGTGTTGACGGTGCCGGCGTTGGCGACGACGACGGCCGGGCCGGGGGTGTCCGCGAGGGCCCGGTCCAGGGCGGCGGGGTCGACGGCTTCCCGGCCGGGGAGGGTGGGGACGGGCACCAGGGCGTTGCGGCCGAGGCCGAGGACGGAGAGGGCCTTGGCGATGGAGGAGTGCGGGGCGCCGGAGAGGACGCGGACGGGGCCGAGCGCTGCCGCGCCGTCCTCGGAGACGGAGATCCCGCGCCGTTCGCCGAGCCATTCGCGGGCGAGGGCGAGGCCGGTGGTGTTGGACATCGTGGCGCCGCTGAGGAAGGTGCCGGTGTGGGCGTCGGAGAGGCCGAAGAGGTCGCGGAGCCAGGAGACGGTCTCGCGTTCGAGGTCTTGGCCGGCGCCGTCGAGGGCGGAGTTGGAGTTCTGGTCGTGGGCGGCGGTCAGCCAGTCGCCGGCGAGGGCGGCGGGGGTGGCGCCGCCGGTGACGAAGCCGAGGTAGCGGGGGCCGGCGGAGGCCGACAGGAGTGGCGCCCAGCGGTGTTGGAAGGCGTCCAGGGCGGCTGCGGCGCCGGCCCCGTGGACGGGGAGGGGTTCGGGGCGCGGGCCCGTCGTGGGGCGCGGGGGTACGACGGGACGCGCGTCCAGGCCGGCGAGGGCCTCGACGGCGGCCCGGCGGGTGGCGTCGAGGAGGTCCGGGAGGCGGGCGAGGTCGGCGGCGAGCGTGTGGTGCATGGGGGCACGGTAGGTCTTCGCGGGGCTGCGGGGGCGGGCCAATCGGGTGGGATTGGCCCGCCCCCCTGAGCCCCCCGGACCGCGGTTCAGGTCGTCGGCGACGGGCGGCGGGTGAGGAGGCGGCCGGGGAGGGCCGTGGAGATGAGGCCCAGGAGCAGTGCGGACGCCGCGAAGGACGCGTAGACCAGGGGTGGGACGTACGGGCCCTCACCGGTGACGGCCTTGGTCAGCGGGATCAGGGTGGCCAGGGCGATGGCGGAGCCGAGGGCGATGCCCGCGCCGGTGATCAGCAGGGCCTCCCAGCGGAGCATGCGCAGGACCTGCCGGCGGGTGGAGCCGACGAGGCGCAGCATGCGCAGTTCGCGGCGGCGGTCGAGGACGGTCATCACGAGGGTGTTGGCGGCGGCGACGGCCGCGAAGCCGCCGAGTACGGCCGCCATGGTGTTGTTGGCCCAGGCGTTGAGGGCGCGGTCGAGGTCCTGGGCGGCGGTCCACCGGGAGGCGGGGATCGCCGGGCCGGCGTCGGCCGGTACGGGGCCTCGGACGAGGAGTTCGGTGGGGCGGCCGGAGGTGGTGTGCCCGGCGAGGTCCGCGGCGGGGAGGGTGACCTCCGCGAATCCGAGGCCTCGGGAGTAGACGGCGGTGATCTCGGGGCGGCTCGGGGTGCCGTCGGGGAGCCGCAGGTCGATGCGGTCGCCCACCGAGGCGTGCGCGGAGTCGGCGAGGGTGCGGTCGACGGCGACGGTGCCGGGACGCAGGCGGGCGAGGGAGCCGGAGCGTACGCCCAGGTCCTGGACGGGGGTCGGGTCGCCGGAGACGCCCTGGGCGGTGGCGGACTGGAGCCACCGGTCGGCGCCGGAGCCCATCACGGCGAGGACGGAGGTCCGGGTGACGGCGATGCCTCCGTCGGTGGAGCGCGGGTCGGTGACGACGTGGTCGGCGAGCAGCCCGGCCTCTTGTTGTTGGCGGGTGGCCCGGTCCTGGCTGGTGTGCAGGAAGACGAGGGTCGAGGAGAAGGCCATGGCGAGCACGATGGGGGTGATCGCGGAGGCGAGTCGGCGGGCGTTGGTACGGGAGTTGGCGGCGGCCAGGCGGCCGGCGGGCCCGGTGGCGCGCAGCGGGAGGCCGAACACGGCCGCGCAGGCGCGGGCGACGAGCGGGCCGAGCAGGGCGACGGCGAGCATGAAGAGCATGACCACGCCGAGGGAGGCGTTGGCGGCGTCCTCACCGGTGTTCCCGGCGGCCAGGCCCGCGCAGACGATCCCGCCGGCGAGGGCGGCGAGGCCGAGCGGGGTGCGGATCCAGCCGGGGCGCAGGCGTTCGACGGCGGCTGCGGCGAGGGCTTGTCCGGGCCGGATCCGGGCGGGTCGGCGGGCGGCGGCCCAGCCGGCGAGCAGGGCGGTGGCGAGGCCGATGCCGATGGCGGACAGCAGGGGGATCCAGGAGACGGACAGTTCGACGGCGTCGGGGATGGCGCCCTTCTCCTGGAGTTGCCCGAACCACCAGGAGGCCAGGGCGATGCCGGGTACGCAGCCGAGCGCGCCGGCGACGGGTGCGATGAGCAGGGCCTCGGTGGCGACGGTGCGTCGGATCTGGCGGGGGGTGGCGCCGATGGCCCGCAGCAGGGCGAACTCGCGGGAGCGTTGGCCGACGGAGAGCGCGACGGTGCCGGCGGCGGTGAAGACGGCGACGAGGGTGGCGACGCCGCCGAAGGAGCCGCCGAGGCCGGACAGCAGGGCCTTGGCGCCCTCCAGCCGCGGGTCCATGACGCGGGCGGCGCCGGTGAGGATCCGGGCGCGGTCGCCGACGGCGGCGCGGACCGCCGGGGTGTCGGCGCGCGGGTCCGCGTCGAGGAGCACGATGGCGTCGAGCGCGTCGGGGTGGCCGGACAGGGCGCGGGCCTCGGTGTCGGAGAACCAGGCTCCGGGCCGGTCGGCACGTCCGACGACGCGGAACTCGCGGGGGCCGGCGGGGGTGTCCAGGCGTATCCGGTCGGGGCCGGCCGTGCCGAGGGCGACCTCTCCGGGGCGGGTCGGGGCCCGGCCGGCGGCGAGGTGCTCGCCGGTGAAGGCGGTGGAGCCCCAGCCGGAGGCGTCGAGGGTGGCTCCGGCGTCGTCCCGTACGGGGAAGCTCACGTCGGGGACGGCCCGGCCGAGCGGGGTGAGCCGCTCCAACAGGGCGGCGTCGACGCGGGCCCGTTCGGGGACGGCGGCGGTGACCTCGTAGGTGCCCTCGCCGGCGCCGGCCCGCAGATGGACCCGCTGGTCGGCGGCGACCACGACGGGGGCCTGGGCGTAGCGGGTGGGAGGGACGCTCGCCCGCAGTCCGCTCTCCAGCAGGATTCCGCAGGCGGACACGATGGCGACGGTCAGGAGAAGGGCGATGAAGGTGCCGGCGAACGCCGCGGGGCGAAACCGCAGCGCGGCGCGGGCCAGTCCGTTCGGGATGGGCATCAGGCCGCCGCTCCCGCGAGGGCGGGGCGGGTGGCGAGGGTGCGCATCCGGGCGGCGATGGTGGTGGCGTCGGTGCGCGGCAGCCGGTCCGCGATGAGGCCGTCGGCGAGGAAGAGCACCTGGTCGGCGTGGGTGGCGGCGACGGGGTCGTGGGTGACCATGACGACGGTGGCGCCGAGGGAGTCGACGGCGGTGCGCAGCAGGTCGAGGACCTCGGCGGCGGTGGTGGCGTCGAGGGCGCCGGTGGGTTCGTCGGCGAAGATCACGTCGGGGCGGGTGACGAGGGCGCGGGCGATGGCCACGCGCTGCTGCTGGCCGCCGGAGAGTTCGGCGGGGCGTCGGTGTCCCTTGCCCTCCAGGCCGACGCGGGCGAGCAGTTCGGTGGCGTGGGCCCGGCCCTGGCGGGCGGATCCGCCGCCGGCGAGGCGCATCGGGAGCAGGACGTTCTGTTCGACGGTGAGGGAGGGCAGCAGGTTGAAGGCCTGGAAGACGAAACCGAGGCGGCTGCGGCGCAGTTCGGTCAGCTGGTTCTCGTTCATGCCGGTGATCTCGGTGCCGCCGAGGCGGACGGAGCCCTCGGTGGGCAGGTCGAGGCCGGCGGCGCACTGGAGGAAGGTGGACTTGCCGGAGCCGGAGGGGCCCATGACGGCGGTGAAACTGCCGCGCGGGAGGCTGAGGTCGATGCCGCGCAGGGCGTGCACGGCGCCCGCGCCGCGCCCGTAGCGGCGCCGTACGCCGCGCAGTTCGACGGCGGCCGGGGACGGGGTCCCGTACCGGGCGTCGGCCGGTGACGGGGTCCCGTACGGGGCGTCGGCCGGGGACGGCGTCCCGTACGCGGCATCCGTCCGGGACGGGGATCCGTACCGGGCGTCCGCCGCCGACTCCCGCTCCTCGCGCCGCCGCCTGTTCCGCAGGATCCCCATGGTGTGCCCGTTCGTCCGTGTCCGCCGATCAGGTCCTGATCGTGGTTCCGACGCTACGGAGCACGTCGGGGTGCGGACCATGGCGGAACCAGGCGGGTCGGTGGTGGGGTAAACCCCACCACCGGGTCACATGGAGCGGCGGATGAGCAGCAGGGCGCGGTCGTCGTTGACGTCCTTGGCGACCTTCTCGATGAGGTGCCAGGCGGCGCCCTCCCAGCCGGCGGCGACGTACCGGTCGGCTTCGCCGGTGAGGCGGTCGATGCCCTCGCTGATGTCGCGGTCGGCGGTCTCGACGAGGCCGTCGGTGAAGAGCATCAGGACGTCGCCGCGCCGGAGGTTGCCGCGGGCGGGCTCGAACTCGGCCCCGTCGTAGACGCCGAGGAGCGGGCCCTCGCCGGAGACCTCCCGCCAGCGGCCGGTGCCGGCGGAGAGTTGGAGGGCGGGGAGGTGGCCGGCGGACAGCAGTTCGTAGTCGCCGCTCTCCAGGTCCAGGACGAGGTGGATGGAGGTGGCGAAGCCCTCCTCCCAGTCCTGGCGCAGGAGGTAGCCGTTGGCGGCGGGCAGGAAGCCGTGGGGCGGGAGGGCGCCGAGGAGGCCGCCGAACGCGCCGGACAGCAGCAGTGCGCGGGAGCCTGCTTCCATGCCCTTGCCGGAGACGTCGGTCAGGACGATCTCCAGGGTGCGGCCGCCGTTGGTGCGGGCGGCGACGACGAAGTCGCCGGAGAAGGACTGGCCGCCGGCGGGGCGCAGGGCCATCTCGCGGTGCCAGCCGGGTGGCAGGGAGGGCAGTTTGCTCTGGACCCGGATCCGTTCGCGCAGGTCGAAGAGCATGGTGCCGCCGCGCCGCCAGGGCACTCCGACGCGGCTGCGGAACTGGGCGATGACCAGCCCGAAGAACCCGCAGGCGGCGACGACGAGCACGGTGCCCGGGGTGACCCGGGCGGGGCCCTGGGTGTACGGGCCGAGGACCAGGGCCTCGACGATCAGGGCGGCGGCGGAGGCGGCGTAGAGCGCGAGCAGGCTGGCGGGTCTCAGCAGCAGGCCGCCGGCGACGATGGGCAGGACCAGCGCGGCCGGCGAGAACCAGACGGGCATCATCAGCGTGCCGCAGGCGATCGCGGGAATGGTCAGGAGCAGGCCGCCGAAGGCGAGCCAGTCCGAGCCGTCGCCGCGGAAGTAGTCGACCGCCGATTTGCGCAGGGTGGTGCGAGCCCGGTGCCACAGCATGCGTGTCCGGGCCATGAGCGTCTCCACACGTGCTCCGGCCATTGCATCGGGACCCTATCCATCCTGGCTGTGCGTGCGCAGGGGTACCCCCGGACCTGAGGCACATCGCCGGTCGAAATCATTTCGACTGGGACGGAATGCCCTGGTAAGGATGGCCATATGGCTCTTGAGACGCGCGTATTGAAGGCTGATGAGTGGGATGCCTGGTACGACCACCTGGAACTGGCGTTCGGTGGTGTGCCCGAGTCCCCGGCGGAGCGGGAACTGTACAAGTCTCTGACGGAGACCGAGCGTTCGCTCGGCGTCTGGGACGGCGAGACCTGCGTGGGTTCGGCCGGCGCGTTCAGCTTCCGACTCTCCGTACCCGGCGGCTCGGTGGTGCCGGCGGCGGGGGTGACCATGGTGGGTGTGGCGCCGACGCACCGTCGGCGCGGGGTGTTGACGTCGATGATGCGCCGCCAGTTGGACGACATCCGGGCGGGTGGTGAGGCGCTCGCCGTGCTGACGGCCTCGGAACCGGCGATCTACGGGCGCTTCGGCTACGGCACCGGCGCGTACGGGCTGGCCGTCGACATCGACACGGTCCGGGTGCGGCTCGCCGTGCCGCCGGGCACGGACGAGGTCGTGCTGCGGCTCGTGGACCCGGAGCAGGCGCTGCCCGACTGCGAGCGGGTGTACGCCGAGCTGGTCTCCCGGCGGCCCGGGATGCCGGCCCGGCAGCCGGGCTGGGAGCGGCAGGCGCTGCTGGACCCGGAGAGCATGCGGGACGGGGCGTCCCCGCTGAAGTGCGTGGTGGCGCGGCGCCCGGACGGGGAGGTGGTCGGGTACGCGCGCTATCGGGTGAAGCCCGGCTGGGAGCTGACCGGCGCCGAGGGCCGGGTCGATCTGGCCGACCTGGACGCGCTGGATCCGGCGGCCACGGCCGCGCTGTGGCGCTACCTCTTCGAGATCGACCTGACCTCATCCGTACGGGCGACCCGGCGGCCGGTGGACGATCCGGTGCTGCACCTGGTCAGCGACGTCCGGCGGTCCCGGCCGTTCCCGCGCGACGCGCTGCACGTGCGGCTCGTGGACGTCAGCGCGGCCCTGGAGGCGCGGGCGTACGAGGCTCCGCTGGACGTGGTCCTGGAGGTGGAGGACGCGTTCTGTCCGTGGAACGAGGGGCGGTGGCGGCTGACCGTCGACGAGAAGGGCGGCGCGTCCTGCGTGCGGACGGCCGAGCCGGCCGAGCTGGAGCTGTCCGTACGGGAGCTCGGGTCCGCCTATCTGGGCGGGATCACCCTGGGCTCGCTGGCCGCCGCCGGGCGGGTCCGCGAGCTGCGCCCGGGCGCCCTGGCGGAGGCCTCGCGCGCCTTCCGGGGCGATGTGGCCCCCTGGCTGCCGCACGGGTTCTAGCGCTGCACGGGTTCCGGCGCCGCACGGGTTCTAGCGCTGCACGGGTTCCGGCGGGCGCCCGAGTCGCGGCACGGCACGGGTTGCGCGACTGTCGCACGGCGGCGGCGCCCGGTCGGGCACTAGCGCGTTTGGCAGTCGGGGCACCAGAAGAGGTTGCGGGCGGCGAGATCGGCGGTGCGGATCTCGCCCCCGCAGATGTGGCAGGGCATGTTCGCCCTCCGGTAGACGTACACCTCGCCGCCGTGGTCGTCCACCCTGGGCGGGCGTCCCATGGCCTCGGGCAGGTGTTCGTCGCGGACGGTGTCGATCCGGTTGTTCCGTACGCCCTCGCGCATCAGCAGGACCAGGTCGGCCCAGATCGCGTCCCATTCGCGGCGGGTGAGGTCCCTGCCGAGGCGGTACGGGTCGATGCCGTGCCGGAAGAGGACCTCCGCGCGGTAGACGTTGCCGACGCCCGCGATCACCTTCTGGTCCATGAGGAGGGCCGCCACGGTGGTGCGGGAGCGGGAGATCCGCGCCCAGGCCCGGTCCGGGTCGTCGTCCGGGCGCAGCGGGTCGGGGCCGAGCCGGTCGTGTATCGCCTTCTTCTCGCCGTCGCCGATCAGCGCGCAGGCGGTGGGGCCGCGCAGGTCGGCCCAGTGGTCCGCGTTCAGCAGGCGCAGCCGCACGGTGTCCGTGGCGGGTGGGGCCGGGGCGGGACCGAAGCCGAGCTTGCCGAAGAGACCGAGGTGGATGTGGATCCAGGCGTCCCCGAGTTCCAGGAAGAGGTGCTTGCCGTGCGCCTCGGCGCTCTCCAGCTCACGGCCGTCGAGCAGCGCGGCGCTCTCGGCGAACCGGCCCTGCGGGCTGCTGACCCGGACCGGGCGGGCGGCGAACCGCTCGGTGTGGTCCTGGGCGAGGCGGTGGATCGTATGCCCCTCGGGCACGGTGCTGCTCCTTGGGACACGACGACGGGACGACGGACGACGGGACGCCACGACGACGGGAGGGCCGGGCGGCCGCGACGGCACCGCCGGGCGGCCGCGCCACGGCACCGCCGGACGGCGGGCATGAAACCGCCGCGCCACCGGGGCTTTCCGGCGGCACGGCGGAGGGGTGTCAGGCCTGCGGGTGGTGGGCCGGGATCGGGGGCAGCTCGCCGGTCAGCTCGTAGGCGGAGAGCATGTCGATGCGGCGGGTGTGGCGCTCCTCGCCGGAGTACGGGGTCGCCAGGAAGGCCTCGATGAAGCTGACGGCCTCGTCCTGCGTGTGCATCCGACCGCCGACGGAGATCACGTTGGCGTTGTTGTGCTCACGGCCGAGCTTGGCGGTCTCCACGCTCCAGGCGAGGATCGCGCGGACGCCCTTGACCTTGTTCGCGGCGATCTGCTCGCCGTTGCCGGAGCCGCCGATCACGATGCCGAGGCCCTCGCCGTCCGCGGCGGTCCGCTCCGCGGCCCGCAGGCAGAAGGGCGGGTAGTCGTCCACCGCGTCGTAGATGTGGGGCCCGCAGTCGACGGGCTCGTGGCCGTTGTTCTTGAGCCAGTCCACCAGGTGGTTCTTGAGCTCAAAGCCGGCATGGTCGGATCCGAGGTACACGCGCATGGGTCGAGTGTGGCACGAGCCGGACCGCCGGCTCGCAACGGGTGTCGCGTAAATCACTTCTCAACCTCAAATAAACCCAAAGAACCCAGACAGGACGGGTCGGGACCTTCGACCCGGAGCTTGTGCCCAAGGCAACCATCGGAAGAAACTCTTCCGTATTGGAGGTAACTCAGGTTTGAATGCCGGGGCTCGCAACCCGAGAACCTAAGGAATCGTCCATGAGCTCCACGACGACCCTTCAGAAGGCAGGCGACCCCTCCGGCACCCCCGGCGACGCCAAGCCCTCCGACGGTCTGAAGGCCGGTCTCAAGAACCGCCACCTGTCCATGATCGCCATTGGCGGCGTCATCGGCGCCGGTCTTTTCGTCGGCTCCGGCGGCGGCATCGCCAAGGCCGGTCCCGCCATCCTCGTCTCGTACGCACTCGTCGGCGCCATGGTCGTCTTCGTGATGCGGATGCTCGGCGAGATGGCCGCCGCCAGCCCGAACTCGGGCTCGTTCTCCGCTTACGCCGACCGTGCGCTCGGCCGCTGGGCCGGCTTCTCCATCGGCTGGCTGTACTGGTTCTTCTGGGTCGTCGTGCTGGCCGTGGAGGCCACCGCCGGCGCGGTGATCCTCGAAGGCTGGGTCCCGGCCGTCCCGCAGTGGGCCTGGGCTCTGATCGTGATGGCGGTCCTGACCGTCACCAACCTCGGCTCGGTCGCCTCGTACGGCGAGTTCGAGTTCTGGTTCGCGGGCATCAAGGTCGTCGCCATCGGCGCGTTCGTGATCATCGGCATGCTGGCCGTCTTCGGCGTGCTGCCGGGCTCGGACAACCCCGGCGCCGGATTCGCGCACCTCACCGACGCGGGCGGATTCATGCCCAACGGTTGGGGCTCGATCCTGACCGGTGTGCTGATGGTCGTCTTCTCCTTCATGGGCAGCGAGATCGTCACCCTGGCCGCCGGCGAGTCCGAGGACCCGCGCCGCGCGGTCACCAAGGCCACCAACTCGGTGATCTGGCGCATCGGCATCTTCTACCTGGGCTCGATCTTCATCGTCCTGACCCTGCTGCCGTGGAACGACAAGTCGATCGTCGAGAAGGGCTCCTACGTGGCCGCCCTGGACTCCATCGGCATCGCCCACGCCGGCCAGATCATGAACGTGATCGTCCTGACCGCCGTGCTGTCCTGCCTGAACTCGGGCCTGTACACCGCCTCCCGCATGGCGTTCTCGCTGGGCGAGCGCGGTGACGCCCCGAAGGCCTTCGCCAAGGTCAACAAGAGGGGCGTCCCGACGGCCGCCATCCTGGGCTCCGTGGTGTTCGGCTTCGTCGCCGTCTACTTCAACTACGCCTTCAAGGACACGGTCTTCAGCTTCCTGCTGAACTCCTCGGGTGCCATCGCCCTCTTCGTGTGGCTGGTCATCTGCCTGACCCAGTTGCGCATGCGCAAGATCCTGGAGCGCGAGGCCCCGGAGAAGCTCGCCGTCAAGATGTGGCTCTTCCCGTACCTCACCTGGGCCACCGCGGGAATGATCACCTTCGTCCTGGCCTACATGGTCTACGACAAGGACAACCGCGAGGTCGTCCTGCTCTCCCTGCTGGTGGCGGCCGTCGTGCTGGCCATCGGCGTGGTGCGCGACATGCGCCGCAAGGCCGCCGCGCGCGTCTGAGCGATCGATTGCCCGTGAACGACAGCAGCCCCCGGACCGCCGCTCGCGGTCCGGGGGCTGCGTCGTCGACGCGTACGGGATCAGCCGCGGCGGCCGGCCAGCTTCCAGGCCGCCGGCAGGGCGCCCATGGCCAGCGCGGCCTTGAGCGCGTCGCCGAGCAGGAACGGGGTCAGGCCCGCCGCGACGGCCGCGCCGAAGGACATCCCGGTGGACAGCGCCAGGTAGGGCACGCCGACGGCGTAGACGAGCGCGGAGCCGAGCACCATCGTGCCCGCCGTGCGCGCGACCGAGCGGTCGGCGCCGCGCCGCGCGAGGGCGCCGACGACGGTGGCGGCGAGCAGCATGCCGAGCACGTAGCCGAAGGAGGCGCCGCCGGCGCCCGAGGTGCCGTCCGCGAACCACGGCACGCCCGCCATGCCCAGGAGCGCGTACAGGGCCAGCGAGAGGAAGCCGCGCCGCGCGCCGAACGCGGTGCCGACCAGCAGGGCCGCGAAGGTCTGGCCGGTGACCGGAACCGGGGAGCCGGGGACGGGCACGGAGATCTGCGCGGCGATGCCGGTGAGCGCGGCGCCGCCGACGACGAGCGCGATGTCGCGGACGCGGCTCGCGGGCAGCAGGTCGGCGAGGACGGCGCCGGGCCGGAAGGAGACGGAAGCGGTGCTCATCGAAAGGCTCCGGGGGTGGTGGTGACGGGACGATCACCGACGTTAGTCCGGTGCAGGGCTCCGCCCCACCGCCGGCCGGGACAAAGCCGTACTCCCCGGTTTGGTGGGGAATACACAAAGAGCCCGGGTCACACCCCAGTTGAAGTGATCCGCATCACGAGCAACTACCGCCCGCACGTCCGTTTTGCGCGGATGGACGGCCTCCAGCGAGACTGTAGGTTCCCTCCAACCAGTCGCGGAGCCCCCACCGCCGCCAGGCCGAACGAGAGTACGAGCACTCCTCATGCGCGACCTCCTGCCCGACCCGCCCGCCACCACGGGTGAGCTCCCCTCCGAACCCCTCAGCCACAGCCTGAAGCAGCGCCACCTGACCATGCTGGGCCTCGGCGGCGTCATCGGCGCCGGGCTCTTCGTCGGCTCCGGCGCCGGCATCGGCATCGCCGGCCCCGCGATCATCTGCTCGTACCTGCTCGCGGGCGTCCTCGCGATGCTCGTGATGCGGATGCTCGGCGAGATGTCGGCCGCGATGCCCGCCTCCGGATCGTTCTCCGTGTACGCGGAGAAGGCCCTGGGGCGGTGGGCCGGCTTCTCCGCCGGCTGGCTGTACTGGTTCCTGCTGGTCGTGGTGCTCGCCGTGGAGGCGACCGGCGCCGCGAAGATCGCGAACGGCTGGGTGCCGTCGGTCGACCAGTGGATCTGGGTGTTGATCTTCATGGTGGTCTTCACCGTGAGCAACCTGGCCGCCGTGAAGAACTTCGGCGAGTTCGAGTTCTGGTTCGCCGCGCTGAAGGTCGGCGCGATCGTCCTCTTCCTGATCCTGGGCACCCTCGCCATCTTCGGCCTGCTGCCCGACACCGACCCGATCGGCTCGGCCAACCTGACCGGCCACGGCGGCTTCTTCCCCGCGGGCATGGGCGGCGTGGTCGCCGGCATGCTCGCCGTCGTCTTCGCCTTCGGCGGCCTGGAGGTCGTCACCATCGCGGCGGCCGAGTCCGACGACCCGGCCCGCTCGGTCGCCCGCGCGGTGCGCAGCGCGGTGTGGCGCATCCTCTTCTTCTACGTCGGCTCGATGGTGGTCATCGTGACCCTGCTGCCGTGGGACTCCCTGGAGCCGGGGCAGAGCCCGTACGTGGCCGTGCTGGACTCGATCGGCATCCCGGCGGCCGGTCAGATCATGAACATCGTGGTCTTCGTGGCGCTGCTCTCGGCCCTCAACGCGAACCTGTACGGGTCCTCGCGGATGGTGTTCTCGCTGGCCGAGCGGGGCGAGGCGCCCAAGGGGCTGCTGCGGGTCTCGGGCGGCGGGGTGCCGCGCCGGGCGGTGTTCGCCTCGGTGGCGTTCGGGTTCGTCTCGGTGGTGCTGAACCTGCTGTGGCCGGACACGGTCTTCCTCTACATGCTCAACGCGGTCGGCGCGGTGCTGCTGTTCGTGTGGGCGCTGATCGCGGTCTCGCAACTGCGACTGCGTCGCGTGCTGGAGCGGGAGATGCCGGAGCGGCTGACGCTGCGGATGTGGCTGTTCCCGTACCTGACGTGGGCGGCGCTGGTCGGGATGGCCGTGGTGCTGGTCCTGATGCTGTTCGACGACTCTGCGCGGCCGCAGTTGCTGTGGTCCACGGGCGCGGCCGCCGCGGTGCTGGTCGTGGCGGGAGTGCGGGAGCTGCGGGCCCGGCGGGCCTGAGCCCCCTCGCCGTACGCGGAACAGGCCCGGGACCGGTGTCCCGGGCCTGAGCCCCCTCGCCGTACGCGGAACAGGCCCGGGACCGGTGTCCCGGGCCTGTTCCGCCTCCGCGCGGGGGTGAACACGTCCCGTGAGGCGAGAGTCCGCATGCTGGACGGCGAACGTCCGGTTATCGGACGATCGGCAGACTGGGCCCCCTCCCGTCCCCGCACCGGACAAGGCACCACCCCCATGAGTCAGAGCACCCTGAATCCGTCCGACCGGCAGTCACCGCCGACCGAACCGGGGTCCTCCCCCCTCGGCAACGGCCTCAAGCAGCGCCACCTCTCGATGATCGCCCTCGGCGGGGTCATCGGCGCCGGGCTCTTCGTGGGCTCCGGCGCAGGCATCGCGGCCGCGGGCCCGTCGATCGTGATCGCGTACGCCGCGTCCGGGATCCTCGTGATGTTCGTGATGCGGATGCTCGGCGAGATGTCCGCCGCCAACCCCGCCTCCGGATCGTTCTCCGTGCACGCCGACCGCGCCATCGGCCCGTGGGCCGGCTTCACGGCCGGCTGGATGTTCTGGACCCTGTTGTGCGTGGGCGTGGCCATCGAGGCGATCGGCGCGGCGCACATCATGACGGGCTGGTTCCCGGGCACCCCCTCGTGGATGTGGGTGTTGGCGTTCATGGCGCTCTTCTGCGGGGCCAACCTGGCGGCGGTCTCCAACTTCGGCGAGTTCGAGTTCTGGTTCGCCGCCCTCAAGATCGGCGCCATCGCGCTGTTCCTGGGCCTGGGCGTGCTCGCCGTCCTGGGCCTGCTGCCCGGGACCTCCTCCCCCGGCTCCGCGAACCTGCTCCACGACGGCGGCTTCCTGCCCAACGGCATGGACGGCCTGCTGGTCGGTCTGCTCGCCTCGGTCGTCGCGTACGGCGGCCTGGAGACGGTGACCATCGCGGCGGCCGAGTCGGAGAACCCCGTCAAGGGCGTCGCCCGGGCCGTGAAGACCACCATGTGGCGGATCGCGATCGTCTACGTCGGATCGATGCTGGTCATCGTCACCCTGCTGCCGTGGAACGACCCGGCGGTGCCCGAGGACGGACCGTACGCCGCGACCCTGGACCACCTGGGCATCCCCGCGGCCGGCGAGATCATGAACGTGGTCATCCTGATCGCGCTGCTCTCCGCGATGAACGCCAACATCTACGGCTCCTCGCGCATGGCCTACTCCCTGGTCGCCCGCGGACAGGGCCCCAAGGCGCTCGGCAAGGTCTCCGGCGGCGTGCCGCGGCGCGCGGTGCTCGCCTCCTCGGGCTTCGGCTTCGTCACCGTGCTGCTGTCCTACTGGTACCCGGACACCCTGTTCGCCTGGCTGCTCAACATGGTCGGCGGCGTGATCCTGGTCGTCTGGGGCTTCATCGCCGTCTCCCAGTTCGTGCTGCGCCGCCGGCTGGAGCGGGAGGCCCCCGAGAGGCTGGTCGTACGGATGTGGGGCTTCCCGTACCTGACCTGGGTGGCGCTGGCCGGGGTCGTCGGCGTGCTGGCGCTGATGGTCCGCGGTGACGACACGCGGGTCCAGGTCCTCTTCACCGGCGGACTGACCGTCGCCCTCGCCGTCACCGGTTATGTGATGCAGCGTCGGGCCGGGTCGCGCGAAACGGTCTGACCCCCCGCCACTTTCCCGCTCCACCACCCCTCCACCGCCGTTCCACCCCCGCTCCACCCCTGGTCGAAGGCCGGGTTCATGCGATCGCATGGGCCCGGCTTTCGGCTTTCCGGCGGTCTTGACAAGAGAGGTGACCCTTACTCGTCGTCAGGAATAGATACTGCTAGCGTGCAGTTGCGCATTGATTGCAATAACTGTCGCACCATGAGCGGTTGGCACGCTGAGGGGACCGGATACACGCATGGCCATCTACACGCTTCCTGAGCTTCCGTACGACTACGCGGCGCTGGAGCCGGTGATCAATCCGCAGATCATCGAGCTGCACCACGACAAGCACCACGCGGCCTACGTCACCGGGGCCAACAACACGCTGGAGCAGTTGGCGGAGGCGCGCGACAAGGAGAACTGGGGCGCGCTGAACGGGCTGGAGAAGAACCTCGCGTTCCACCTCTCCGGCCACATCCTGCACAGCATCTACTGGCACAACATGGCCAGCCCGAAGACCGGCGAGGGCGGCGGCGAGCCGACCGCGGCCGACGGCCTGGGCGACCTGACCGACGCGATCACCGAGTCGTTCGGCTCCTTCGCGAAGTTCAAGAAGCAGTTGACCTTCGCCGCGTCCGCCACGCAGGGCTCCGGCTGGGGCGTGCTGGCGTACGAGCCCATCAGCGGCCGTCTGATCGTCGAGCAGGTCTACGACCACCAGGGCAACGTCGGCCAGGCCTCCGTGCCGGTCCTCGTGTTCGACGCCTGGGAGCACGCCTTCTACCTTCAGTACAAGAACCAGAAGGTGGACTTCATCGAGGCCATGTGGAACGTCGTCAACTGGCAGGACGTCTCCAAGCGCTACGCCGACGCCAAGGCCAACACCCCGCTGCTGATCCCCGCCAAGGGCTGATCGGCGCCACCCTCCCGTCCGCCTCGTGATCGTCTTCTCAACCTTCGCGTGCGGGCGTGTCCAACGGAAAGCCCCCGCGAGGACGTGACTCGCGGGGGCTTTTCGTGGTGTCGGGCCGGCGGACCGGCCGGGTACCGCTCGCGGGGACTACTCGAAGGACGGGCCCTTGTCGCGGGTCCGCTTGATCTCGAAGAAGCCCGGCGTGGAGGCGACGAGCAGGGTGCCGTCCCACAGGCGGGCGGCGTCCTCGCCGCGCGGGGCGGGCGTGACGACGGGACCGAAGAAGGCGACGTCCTTGCCGTTGTCGCCGGGCACGGAGATCACCGGGGTGCCGACCTCCTGGCCGACCCGGTTGATGCCCTCGTTGTGCGACTCGCGCAGGGCCTCGTCGTACTCGTCGGAGGTTCCGTACGCGGCCAGCTCCACCGGGAGACCGACCTCGGCCAGCGCCTCGGCGATCACCTCGGGGGTGTTGCCGCGACCCTCGTTGTGGATGCGGGTGCCGAGCGCCGTGTAGAGCTTGCCCGTCAGCTCGGAGCCGTGCTTCTGCTGCGCCGCTATGACCACGCGGACCGGGATCCAGGCCTCGGGGCCGAGGAGCTTGCGGTAGGACTCGGGCAGCTCGTCCAGCTTGTTCTCGTTGAGCACGCCGAGGCTCATCACGTGCCAGCGGACCTCGACGTCGCGCACCTTCTCGACTTCGACCATCCAGCGCGACGTCATCCAGGCCCAGGGGCAGAGCGGGTCGAACCAGAAATCGACCGGGGTCTTCTCGCGCACCTGCGTGTCGGGCATGTCTCTCCTCAAGTCACATAAGGCGTCTCTGGTCATGGTTCCCCCTCCCCAACCAGCCCGGGACCCCCCGCATTCCCCCCGTGCGAGGATTCGACGGAAGACGACGATCACGCACGAAGGAGTGCACGTGCCCGGAGAGAATCTGTCCCGTGACGAGGCCCGCGAACGGGCCGCGCTGTTGTCCGTCGACGGGTACGAGGTGGTCCTGGACCTGCGGTCGGCGGTGGACGGGGCCGAGCCGGCCGAGGGCCCCCGGACCTTCCGCTCGGTGACGACGATCCGCTTCCGGGCCGCCGCCGGCGCCACCACGTTCGCGGACCTGATCGCCCCCTCGGTGAACGCCGTGACCCTGAACGGGACCGAGCTGGACACCGCCGCCGTCTTCGACGGCTCCCGGATCGCCCTGGAGGCACTGGCCGCCGAGAACGTCCTGGTCGTGGACGCGAACTGCGCCTACAGCCGGACCGGCGAGGGCATGCACCGCTTCGTCGACCCCGAGGACGGCGAGGTCTACCTGTACACCCAGTACGAGCCGGCGGACGCCCGGCGGGTGTACGCGAACTTCGAACAGCCCGACCTGAAGGCCCCGTACCGCTTCGAGGTGACCGCGCCCGAGGGCTGGCAGGTGTGGAGCAACGGCGTCGAGGAGTCCCGCGAGGGGCTGACCCGCCGGTTCGCCGAGACCGCGCCGATCTCCACCTACATCACCTGCGTGGTGGCGGGTCCGTACCACTACGTGACGGACACCTACACGCGCGGGGACCTGACGATCCCGCTCGGCGCGATGTGCCGCAAGGGGCTCGCGAAGCACTTCGACGCGGATGATGTCTTCCTCGTCACCAAGCAGGGCTTCGACTTCTTCCACGAGCACTTCGACTACCCGTACCCCTTCGGGAAGTACGACCAGGCGTTCGTGCCGGAGTACAACCTGGGCGCGATGGAGAACCCGGGGATGGTGACGTTCCGCGAGGAGTACATCTTCCGAGGCAAGGTGACCCGGGCCTCCTACGAGCGCCGGTGCAACACGATCCTGCACGAGATGGCGCACATGTGGTTCGGCGACCTGGTCACCATGAAGTGGTGGGACGACCTGTGGCTGAAGGAGTCCTTCGCGGACTTCATGGGCTCCTTCTCGCAGGTGGAGGCCACCCGCTTCGACCAGGCGTGGGTCACCTTCGCCAACAACCGCAAGGCGTGGGCCTACCGGGCCGACCAGCTGCCGTCCACGCACCCGATCACGGCCGACATCCGCGACCTGGAGGACGCGAAGCTGAACTTCGACGGGATCACCTACGCCAAGGGCGCGGCGGTCCTCAAGCAGCTCGTGGCGTACGTGGGCCGGGAGGCGTTCCTGGAGGGCGCGCGGCGCTACTTCAAGGCGCACGCGTACGGGAACACCACCCTGGACGACCTGCTGTCGGTGCTCGGCGAGGTCTCCGGGCGGGACATGGCGAAATGGTCGCGGGCCTGGCTCCAGACGGCCGGCGTGAACGCGCTGACGCCGGTGGTCACCCACGACGCGGGCGGCCGGATCACCGAACTCGCGGTGGTTCAGGAGGGCGACGAACTCCGGCCGCACCGGGTCGCGGTGGGCCTGTACCGGATCGAGGACGGCTCCCTGGTGCGCTTCGCGCGCGCCGAGACGGACGTGGCGGGCGCCCGGACGGTCGTGGCCGAACTCGCCGGGCAGGAGCGGCCCGACCTGGTGCTGGTCAACGACGAGGACCTCACCTACTGCAAGATCCGCTTTGACGAGCGCTCGCTGTCCACCCTGCGCTCGCACCTGGGCGGCCTGACCGACCCGCTGGCGCGGGCCCTGTGCTGGTCGGCGCTGTGGAACCTGACCCGCGACGGGCTGATGCCGGCCCGGGACTTCGTGTCCCTGGTGCTGGCGCACGCGGGGCGCGAGACGGACGTCGGCGTGCTCCAGCAACTGCACGCACAGGCGCTGTCGGCGGTCTCCCACTACGCGGCGGCGGAGTGGCGCGAGCAGGGCGGCCGGGTGCTGTCGGCGGTCGCGCTCCAGGAGCTGCGGATGGCCGAGCCGGGCTCCGAGTCCCAGTTGACGTGGGCCCGGTTCTTCGCGGCGAGCGCGGCGACGGAGGGCGACTTCCAGTTGCTGCTGGGGCTGATGGACGGTTCGGCGCGGATCGACGGGCTGGACGTGGACCAGGAGCTGCGCTGGGACTTCCTGCTGCCGCTGGCGACACACGGGGCGGTGGACGAGGCGGCCCTGGCCGCGGAACTCACCCGCGACGACACCGCGTCGGGCAAGCGGCACCAGGTCCGGTGCCTGGCGGCGCGCCCGTCGGCCGCGGTCAAGGACCAGGCGTGGGCCGCGGTCGTGGAGTCGGACGCGCTGTCCAACGCGCTGGTCGAGGCGACCATCTCCGGTTCCCAGCAGTCCTCGCAGCGGGGGCTGTTGGCCCCGTACGTGGGCCGCTACTTCGAGGCCATCGAGCGGGTGTGGGCCGACCGTTCGATCCAGATCGGCATGCACGTGGTGAAGGGCATGTACCCGTCCCTCCAGGACTCGCAGAGCACGGTCGACGCCACCGACGCGTGGCTGGCCGCGCACGAGTCGGCCCCGCCGGCGCTGCGCCGACTGGTCCTGGAGTCCCGCGACGACCTGGCCCGGGCCCTGCGCGCCCAGGCCTGTGACGCGGCGGCGGCGACGGCTTAGGCCCCCGCGGCGTCCCGGAGCCCGCGCCCGCCTCGTACGCGAGGCGGGCGCGGGCAGATCGGGGGCAGATCGGGGTCCGGGTGGCGGCCTCGGGCCGGCGCGCCGGGTCCGCGCAGGTGAACGGCCTCGGGCGAAAGGCGCTATCGGCAGTCGAACGCCCGTACTTTAGTGCGGGGTTGTCCCGATTTGCCGACGGGACTGTAACAAGGGTTAGCGGGCCCCCGTCGTGCGGGAACCTCCGGCACATGAACCACAACACGCCCCTCCCCCTCGCCCACCTCACCGGCAGCCGCCCCCGCGTGCTCACCCTCGCGCAGCTCCGCGAGCACGGCGTCAGCGCCTCCGACGCCGCCGGGCGGCCCTGGCGGCAGATCCTGCCCGGGGTGTTCCTGCTCCACTCGGGCGCCGCGACCAGCGAGGAGCGGCTGCACGCGGCGCTGCTCTACGCGGGCCGACGCGGCGCCGGCGAGGCCATGATCACCGGAATGGCGGCCCTGGCCCTGTACCGGTTCACCTCCGCTCCCCCGCTGGCCGGACTCCCGCACATCGACGTGCTCGTACCCGGCAACCGCCGGCCGCGCTCCACCGGCGACGTGCGGATCCTGCGGACCCACACCCCACCCCGGTCGCAGGAGGTGTCCGGCATCCCCGTGGCCCCCGTCGCCCGGGCCATCACCGACGCCGTCGCCCGGATCTCCGACGCCGGGGTCGTACGCCGCCTGCTGAGCGAGGCGGTGCGCGGCGGGCACTGCGAACCGGCCGCCGTCGTCCGCGAACTGACCGTGGCCCGGCTGCTGAACCGGCCCCACGTGGTCGACGCCGTCGAGTCCCTGCTCGCCGAGGGCCGGGCCATCGCCGAGGACCGGCTGTACCAGCTCGTCCGGGGCCACGGCCTCCCCGAACCCGTCTGGAACGTGGACCTGCGGCTGCCCGGCGGCCCGCACCTCGGCGGGGTCGACGCGTACTGGCCCGAGCAGGCCGTCGCCATCGAGATCGACACCCGCGCCCCGCGCCAGGACGAGGACGAGGAATGGGCGGAGTGCGTCCGCAAGCGCGAGACGCTGGAGCGGCTCGGGGTGACCGTCCTGCACCTCACCCCCCGCAAGCTCCGCGACTGGCCCGAACAGCAGGCCTCGGTGGTACGGACGGCCCTGACGGCGTCGGGAGACCGCGAGCCGGCGGCCTACCTGGTCGTCCTCCCCCGGTGAAGCGGAACGCCCGAGCGCCCGAGCCCCGGACGCCGTCCGAGCCCCACACGGCGTCCGAGCCCCACACGGCGTCCGCGTGCGGGACGGCGGCCGATCCCCGGACGCGGAACCACCGGCCGGGCGTACCGGTCACGTACCCTCGCAGGGTTGGCGAGGGGCGGCGGGAGGCGAGGGCATGACGACACGGACCGGCGCGGACCCGCGCCCGCTGACCGGCGAGCCGGTCTCCCTCGACCTGCTGAACACTCGCTGGATCGAGGACGGGGAACCCGTCGACCTCTTCGCGAGCGCCGCCGGGCTGACCCGGGTGCGAGGGCTCGCGGTCTGGTTGGAGAGCGCCGGTCTCGCCGAACGCTTCCGGGCCGACGCCGCGACCCTCGTCCATGTGCTGACCGCCCGCGAGGCCCTGGCGCGGTTCGTCGCGGATCCGGCCGACGCGGGCGCGCGGGCCCTGATCGACGCCGTGTTGGAGCACGGCCGGATCCGGATCACCTTCACCGCCGAAGGCGCGGGCGAGCGCGCCGAGTTCACCGATCCGACCTGGGGCCCGGCCTGGACCGCGGTTCGCGGCCACGTGGAGCTGTCGGGCACCGCCGCGGATCGGATCCGCGTGTGCGCCTCGCCGACGTGCGGGCTGCGTTTCCTCGACGACTCCCGCGACGGCACCCGACGGTGGTGTTCGACGGCGTGCGGCGACCTCGGCGAGGGCCCGCGACACAACGCGCGCACGCGCGAGCGCTGAACGCTCGAAAGTTGTCACACCTGCCCCACGGCTGAAGTCCACCGCGATGCCGACATGCGACCGGTAAGTCGATAAATCCACTCTCCGACCCCTGCGATGCGTCCTGCTATGCCCCGGTCCGGGGCCCATGGCGGGTTCCCCGCGCCGGCGGGAGTCCGCCATGTCAGGTCTCGGTCAATGACAACACTCCCCAAACAGCTGTCACTTGCGCAAAGCTGACCGGTCATCCGGCACCGAAATCCGGACCGTATCTTTCACTTAGCCAGGGATGCTGATGACCCTCGAATCCCCCAGCTCCACGCCCGGGGCCATACCCGGCGCCAGACGCGTCGCCCGCGTCGCGGCCGCCGCAGGCCTGGTGGCCGCGCTCTGCGCGACCGGAGCCGTTCCCGTCTTCGCCGCGACGGGAGCCACTGACCCCGGCTCCTCCGCGCCGGTCAAGTCCGCGGACCAGAAGCTCGGTTCGGCCGACGCCGAACTGCTTCAGGAGGCCAAGGCCAAGGGTGACAAGAACGTCACCGTCATGGTCGCGACCACCCCGGGCGAGACCAAGCAGGTCGCGCAGCAGCTCGACGCCGTCCAGGGCGCCTCGGTGGGCCGGACGTACGACAAGCTCGGCTACGTCCGCGCCACCCTGCCGACCGACAAGGCCGAGGCCGCGCTGAAGGCGGCCGGCAAGCTGTCCTCGGTGCACGGCATCGACCTGCGGCACGAGATCCAGCTCCCGGACCCGCGTCCCGACGCGGGCAAGGAGACCGGCAAGGCCAAGAAGACCGCGGCCGAGACCTACCCGGGGCCGGGCAAGGACACCCCCGCGAAGAACCCGTACAACCCGTCCTTCGAGACCGGCGCGGTGGACTTCGTCAAGAAGAACCCGAAGGCCGACGGTCGCGGCGTGACCATCGGCATCATGGACTCGGGCGTCGACCTCGGCCACCCGGCCCTTCAGAAGACCACCACCGGCGAGCGCAAGATCGTCGACTGGGTCACCGCGACCGACCCGATCACGGACAACGACGCCACCTGGCGCGCCCAGATCACCCCGGTCACCCCCTCCGGCGGCAGCTTCACCGCGGGCGGCCAGAGCTGGAAGGCCCCCGAGGGCACCTTCCAGTGGAGCCGCTTCAGCGAGTCGATCACCGCGACCGGCGACGCCAAGGGCGACGTCAACCGCGACGGCGACACCACCGACCGGTTCGGCCTGCTCTACGACCCGGTCGCCGGGACCGTCCGCGTCGACACCGACCAGGACGGCGACTTCACGAACAACGAGCCGATGAAGCCGTACAAGGACGGCTACCAGATCGGCTACTTCGGCACGGACAACCCGGCGACCGATGTCGTCGAGCGCATCCCGTTCGTGATCGAGATCCGCAAGGACGTCCCGATGGACCCGCTGGGCGGTGACTGGGTCGGCAAGAAGGCCGACTTCGTCAACGTCGGGATCATCGAGTCCGAGCACGGCACGCACGTCGCCGGCATCACCGCCGCCAACAGCCTGTTCGGCGGCAAGATGAACGGCGAGGCGCCCGGCGCCAAGCTCGTCTCCTCGCGCGCCTGCTCCTGGTCGGGCGGCTGCACCAACATCGCGCTGACCGAGGGCATGATCGACCTCGTCGTCAACCGCGGCGTGGACATCGTCAACATGTCGATCGGCGGCCTGCCGGCGCTGAACGACGGCAACAACGCGCGCTCCGAGCTCTACAAGAACCTCATCGACACCTACGGTGTCCAGCTCGTCATCTCGGCGGGCAACGAGGGCCCCGGTGTCAACACCATCGGCGACCCCGGTCTCGCGGACAAGGTCATCTCCGTGGGTGCCGCCGTCTCCAAGGACACCTGGGCGGCCAACTACGGCTCCGGCGTGAGCAAGAAGTACAACATGTTCCCGTTCTCCTCGCGCGGTCCGCGTGAGGACGGCGGCTTCACGCCGACCATCACCGCCCCCGGCGCGGCCATCAACACCACCCAGACCTGGCTGCCGGGCTCCCCGGTGGCCGAGGCGGGCTACACCCTGCCGGCCGGCTACTCCATGCTCCAGGGCACCTCGATGTCCTCGCCGCAGGCGGCGGGCGCCGGCGCCCTGCTGATCTCGGCCGCCAAGCAGCAGCACATCGCGCTGACCCCGGCGAGCCTGCGGGTGGCGCTCACCAGCACCGCGAAGAAGATCGCCGACGTCCCGGCGCACGCCCAGGGCTCCGGTCTGATCGACATCGTCGGCGCGTGGGAGTCCATCCAGCGCAACGCCAAGGCCGAGGAGTTCACGGTCAAGGCCCCGGTCGACACCGCGATCGACCAGTTCCTGAAGACCCCGGGCTTCGGCACCGGCCTCTACGACCGCGAGGGCGGCCTGAAGGTCGGCCAGAAGAAGGTCTACGACGTCGTCGTCACCCGCACCACGGGCGTCAAGTACGGCACCCGGCACGACCTGACCTGGCGCAACAACGACGGGACCTTCAAGGTCATCGGCGGCTACGACTACGTCACGCTGCCGCTGAACAAGCCCGTCACCATCAAGGTCGAGGCCAACGCCAAGTCGGCCGGCGTCCACAGCGGCATCCTGCAGCTCGACGACCCGACCACCGAGGGCATCGACAAGCAGATCCTCGCCACGGTCGTCGCCGCCAGCCCGCTGGCGAAGCCGTCCTTCACGCTGTCGGACACCTCCTCGGTGCAGCGCAACAGCCACAAGTCGTACTTCGTGACGGTCCCGCAGGGCGCCAAGACCCTCGAGGTCGCCCTGGGCGGTCTGAAGGACGGCAGCCAGACGCGCTTCATCTCGATCCACCCGTACGGCACGGGCGTCGAGGACAGCGCGACGACCCAGTGCTACCCGAACTACAACAACCCGGCGAACACCTGCCGCCCCGACCTGCGGTCGTACGCCGAACCGCAGCCCGGTGTCTGGGAGATCGAGGTCGAGTCGCGCCGTACGTCGCCGCTGCTCGACAACCCGTACAAGCTGGACGTCTCCGTCCTCGGCGCGGTCTTCGACCCGGCCGTCAAGGTGCTGCCCGAGGTCAAGCAGGGCACCCCGGCGCCGGTCCAGCTGACCGTCAAGAACGAGGCCGCGGCCATCTCCGCCGGCAAGCTCCAGGGCGGCCCGCTCGGTTCCGCGAAGGTCGCCAAGCCGACCATCGCCAACGGTGAGACCCAGACCAGCGAGGTCACGATCGGCGAGGGCGTCTCCCGCCTCGACGTCGCGATCGGCAAGGTCTCCGACACCGGTGCGGACCTCGACCTCGAGGTCTACAAGGACGGCGTCAAGGTCGGCACCTCCGCCGACGGCGACTCCGAGGAGGCCGTGAGCCTGGTCAACCCGGCCGCCGGCACCTACTCCGTGAAGGTCATCGGCTACGCGATCCCGGCCGGTACCACCACGTACGACTACCGCGACGTGTTCTTCTCGGCCGCCCTGGGCTCCGTCCAGGTCGACGAGGCCGCCGCGGTGAACCTCGCCACCGGCGCCTCCGCGCAGGTCTCGGCGAACGTCCTGGTCAACAGCGCGGCCCCCGAGGGCCGTCAGTTCTTCGGCCAGGTCAAGCTGCTCAACGCCCGCGGCACCGCCGCCGGCACCGGCAGCGTGCAGATCGAGAAGGTCCTGCCGTAACGGCGACCGGCTGATCGCGTGACGAGGGGCGGGCGCTCGAACCGAGCGCCCGCCCCTTCGGCGTTCCCGCGGCGAGCGCCTCACCGTCGGCCAGGCCGATGCCCGCGCTCGGCACGCGTCCCTCGGCACGCGTCCCTCGGCGGGCGAGGAGGAGGTGCCGCGCACCGGGGGTGGGCAGGACGGATGCGGCGACGGCGACGGCCGCGAGGGCGGCCGGCGCCGGTATGGACCGGCGGCGGTGGCGGATGGCTCGCACGATGGTGCTCCCCCAGTCGGTCGTCTCGATGTCCGATACGCCGTGTCCGGACAACGGTCACCGCCGAATCGGACGCTAATCGGCTCTGAACTGGGTAAACGGCCTTTTCGGGGTGGTGCGACCCACCCGCCGTGGAGTCGTCGCGGGGGTTCACTTTCAGGACACCGTCCGCACCTCGGACAATGGATTGGACAAGGCTCGTGGGGTCGAACGCATGATGGCTTCACGCGCGCCCGCGTCGTACGTACCAAAGGAGTCACCGTGAGGGTCGGAATCGTCGGAGCCACCGGACAGGTCGGCGGAGTCATGCGCGGCATCCTCGCCGAGCGCAAGTTCCCGGTGGACGAGCTGCGGCTGTTCGCCTCGGCCCGTTCGGCGGGCTCGACGCTGGAGTGGGAGGGCCGCGAGATCACCATCGAGGACGCCTCCACGGCCGACTACTCGGGCCTGGACATCGTGCTCTTCTCCGCCGGCGGCGCCACCTCCAAGGCCCTCGCCGAGAAGGTCGCCTCCCAGGGCGCCGTCGTGATCGACAACTCCTCCGCCTGGCGCAAGGACCCCGAGGTCCCCCTCGTCGTCTCCGAGGTCAACCCGCACGCGATCAGGAACCGCCCCAAGGGCATCATCGCGAACCCGAACTGCACCACCATGGCCGCCATGCCCGTGCTGCGCCCCCTGCACGACGAGGCCGGCCTGACCGCGCTGATCGCCACCACCTACCAGGCCGTCTCCGGCTCGGGCGTCGCGGGCGTCGCGGAGCTCGACGGCCAGGTCAAGGCCGTCGCGGGCGGGGCCACCGCGCTGGTGCACGACGGCGAGGCCGTGACCTTCCCCGAGCCGGGCGTCTACAAGCGTCCGATCGCCTTCAACGTGCTGCCGCTCGCGGGCTCGATCGTCGACGACGGTTCCTTCGAGACCGACGAGGAGCAGAAGCTCCGCAACGAGTCCCGCAAGATCCTCGAACTCCCGGAGCTCAAGGTCTCGGGCACCTGCGTGCGCGTGCCGGTCTTCTCCGGCCACTCGCTCCAGGTCAACGTCCGCTTCGCGCGACCGCTGAGCGTCGAGCGCGCCTACGAGCTGCTGGCGCAGGCCCCGGGCGTCGAGCTCTCCGAGATCCCGACCCCGCTCCAGGCCGCGGGCAAGGACGCCTCGTACGTGGGTCGCATCCGCACCGACGAGACGGCCGAGAACGGCCTGGCGCTGTTCCTCTCGAACGACAACCTTCGCAAGGGCGCGGCGCTGAACGCCGTCCAGATCGCGGAGCTGGTCGCCGAGGAGCTGCGCGGCTGAGCCGCCCGCCCCGTCGTACGACGGCATCCCCGACCCGGTCGCCCGCGACTCCCGGGGCAAGCGCCGGCTGTACGAGGCGAGCGGCCTCACCCCGACCGTCCCCGACGCCGCCTTCGAGCCCCGGACCACCCTGGGCTCGGGCTGGAACGTGTACGACGACCTGGTCTGATCGGTCGGGTCCCCCACCGCGGGCGACGCCCCGGTACTCCCTCGCACCGCGCCCCACCGGATTCCTCCGGTGGGGCGCGGTGCCGTGTCGGGACGAAACCCTCGAAAGGGGCTGCCGCGTTCGCCCGTGGATTAGTCCGGGGCGGTTGCGCCGCCCGCGTGGAAGGATGGCGGGGCAACGACCATCGAAGGAGATGAACGCGTGCCTGGCACGAACCTGACCCGTGAAGAGGCCCAGCGGCGGGCGAAGCTGCTGACCGTCGACTCGTACGAGATCGAACTCGATCTCAGCGGGGCGCAGGAGGGCGGCACCTACCCCTCCGTGACCACCGTGCGGTTCGACTCCGCCGAGGCGGGCGCCGAGACCTTCATCGACCTGGTCGCGCCGGCCGTGCACGAGGTCGTGCTGAACGGCAAGGCACTGGACGTGGCCGCGGTCTTCCGGGACTCCCGGATCGCGCTGGACCACCTCGTCGCCGGGGCGAACGAGCTCCGGGTCGTCGCGGACTGCGCCTACACCAACACCGGTGAGGGCCTCCACCGCTTCGTCGACCCGGTCGACCAGCAGGCCTACCTGTACACCCAGTTCGAGGTGCCGGACGCTCGGCGGGTCTTCGCCAGCTTCGAGCAGCCCGACCTGAAGGCGACGTTCCGGTTCACCGTGACGGCCCCCGAGGGCTGGACGGTCGTCTCGAACTCCCCGCGGGAGATCCCCGAGGGGACGGAGTCCGCGGACGTCAAGGACGACGTCTGGCGCTTCGAGCCGACCCCGCGGATCTCCTCGTACATCACCGCGCTGATCGTCGGGCCGTACCACGCCGTCCACAGCTCGTACGAGGGTCCGAACGGGCAGTCGGTGCCGCTCGGCATCTACTGCCGGCCCTCGCTCGCCGAGTTCCTCGACGCGGACGCGATCTTCGACGTCACACGGCAGGGCTTCGACTGGTTCCAGGAGAAGTTCGCGTACGACTACCCCTTCGCGAAGTACGACCAGCTCTTCGTGCCGGAGTTCAACGCGGGCGCCATGGAGAACGCGGGCGCGGTCACCATCCGCGACCAGTACGTCTTCCGCTCGAAGGTGACGGACGCGGCGTACGAGGTGCGCGCCGAGACCATCCTGCACGAGCTCGCGCACATGTGGTTCGGCGACCTGGTCACCATGGAGTGGTGGAACGACCTGTGGCTGAACGAGTCGTTCGCGACGTACACCTCGATCGCCTGCCAGGCGTACGCCGAGGGTTCGAAGTGGCCGCACGCGTGGACCACGTTCGCGAACTCCATGAAGACCTGGGCGTACCGGCAGGACCAGCTGCCGTCCACCCACCCGATCATGGCGGACATCCGTGACCTGGACGACGTGCTCGTCAACTTCGACGGGATCACGTACGCCAAGGGCGCCTCGGTGCTCAAGCAGCTCGTCGCCTACGTCGGCATGGACGCCTTCTTCAAGGGCGTGCAGGCGTACTTCAAGGCGCACGCCTTCGGGAACACGCGCCTGTCCGACCTGCTGGGCGCGCTGGAGGAGACCTCCGGCCGCGACCTGACCGCCTGGTCGAAGGCGTGGCTGGAGACGGCCGGCATCAACATCCTGCGTCCGGAGGTCGAGACCGACGCGCAGGGCGTCATCACGGCCTTCGCCGTCCGCCAGGAGGCGCCCGCGCTGCCCGCCGGCGCCAAGGGCGAGCCGGTGCTGCGCCCGCACCGGATCGCGGTCGGCCTGTACGACCTGCGCGACGGCCTGCTGGTCCGCTCGGACCGGATCGAGCTGGACATCGACGGCGAGCTGACGGCGGTGCCGGAGCTGGTGGGCCGCGCCCGCCCGACGGTGGTGCTGCTCAACGACGACGACCTGTCCTACGCGAAGGTCCGCCTGGACGAGATCTCGCTGGCCAACGTCACCGCGCACCTGGGCGACTTCACCGAGTCGCTGCCGCGCGCGCTGTGCTGGGCCTCGGCGTGGGACATGACGCGGGACGGCGAACTGGCCACCCGCGACTACCTGGCGCTGGTGCTGTCGGGCATCGGCAAGGAGTCGGACATCGGTGTGGTGCAGTCGCTGCACCGCCAGGTGAAGCTGGCCATCGACCTGTACGCCGACCCGGCCTGGCGCGAGCAGGGCCTCGCCGACTGGACCGAGGCCGCGCTGGAGCACCTGCGGGCGGCCGCGCCGGGCAGCGACCACCAGCTCGCCTGGGCCCGTGCCTTCGCGGCGACGGCCCGGACCGAGGGACAGCTGACGTACCTGTCGGCGCTGCTCGACGGCTCCGCGGAGATCGAGGGCCTGGCCGTCGACACCGAGCTGCGGTGGGCGTTCCTGGAGCGCCTGGTCGTCACGGGCGTGCTCGACGAGCCGGCCATCGCGGCGGAGCTGGAGCGGGACGCCACCGCGGCGGGCGAGCGCCACGCGGCCACCGCCCGGGCGGCGCGTCCGACGGCGGAGGCCAAGGCGCAGGCGTGGGCCTCGGTCGTCGAGGGCGACTCGCTGCCGAACGCGGTGCAGGAGGCGGTGATCGGAGGCTTCGTGCAGACCGATCAGCGTGAGCTCCTCGCCCCCTACACCGAGAAGTACTTCGCGGTGGTCAAGGAGGTCTGGGACACCCGGAGCCACGAGATCGCCCAGCAGATCGCGGTGGGCCTGTACCCGGCGCTCCAGGTCTCCGAGGAGACCCTGACGTCGACGGACGCCTGGCTGGCCTCGGCCGACCCGGGCGCGGGTCTGCGCCGGCTGGTCTCGGAGTCCCGTTCGGGTGTCGAGCGGGCGCTGAAGGCCCAGGCGGCGGACGCGGCCGCCGCGTCCTGACGCCGCGGCCCGACCGACGAGGGGCGTCCCCGGTGCGCGACACGCGTACCGGGGGCGCCCCTCGCGCGTGGGCGCCGGGTCGCGGCGCCGGGTTTCAGCCCGCCGGGACGGCTCCGAGCGCGG
Source organism: Streptomyces sp. NPDC002602 (assembly GCF_042889445.1). NCBI lineage: Bacteria > Bacillati > Actinomycetota > Actinomycetes > Kitasatosporales > Streptomycetaceae > Streptomyces > Streptomyces sp. NPDC002602. The sequence continues at coordinate 611,474 of NZ_JBIAQX010000002.1, forward strand.
CCAGTACGTGGGCCAGCGCCGGCGCCGAGGCGGAGCCGCGCCTCAGGGCGGCGACCACGTGCCGGGTGGGCCGGTCGTGGGCCAGGACCCGGACGGCGACACCGGACGCGCGGCCCGTCACCATGCGCGGGACGAGCGCCACGCCCATGCCGGCCTCGACCATGGCGAGGATGGCCGTCCAGCCCGACGCGGAGTGGGCCTGTTCGGGGACGAACCCGGCGGCCTCGCACGCGTTGCGGGTGATCTCCGACCAGGGCCCGCTGCCCCCGTAGATCCACCGGTCCCCGGACAGGTCGGCCAGTCGCACGGCCGGCGCGGCCACCAGCGGGTGGTCGGGGGGCAGGGCCACGTCCAGCGGGTCCTCCAGCAGCGTGATCCGGGTGAAGCGGGGGTCTCGGGCGGTCGGGGCGTGGGCCGCGAGGGAAAGGGCCAGGTCGACGGCGCCGGCGGACAGCAGCTCGTACGATTCGGCGGCCTCGGTCTCGCGGACGCGTACCTCCACTCCGGGGTGGGTCCGGCGCAGGGCGGCGACGGCCGGGACGACGAGGACGGGCACGGCGGTGGAGAAGGCGCCGATCCGCACCTCGCCCGCGTCCCCCGACAGGTAGCCGGCGAGTTCGGCGTCGGCCCGTTCGAGCTCGGCGAACACGGCCTCGGCGTGCCGCAGGACCAGGTGCGCGGCGTCGGTGAGCCGCACCCCGCGCCCCTGGACCTCCAGCAGCGGCACACCCAACTGCCTGGCGAGGTTGGTCAGTTGCTGCGAAACGGCCGAGGGCGTCATATGCAGCGCCGCGGCCGTCGCGGTCACGGTGCCCCGGTCGGCCAGGGCCCGCAGGATCCGCAGCTTCTTGATGTCCCACTCGATCATGGGACCGAACCTACCGCCGGGCACCGAGGGCCACGCCGCCCAGGATCAGTGCCATGCAGAGGAGTTGGGCGGGGCCGGTCCGTTCGCCCAGCAGCAGCAGTCCGAGGCCGGCGACGCAGACGGGCTGGAGGTAGTACACGACGCCGGCGCGGGCGGCGCCGATGACCGCGACGGCCTTGTTCCAGGCGAAGAAGGCGACGGCGGAGGACATCACGCCGACGTAGAGCAGCATGCCCCCGGCGGCGGGGGTGAGGGCGAAGCCGCCCTGGACGGACAGGGACACGGCGTACGCGGGCGCCAGCATCAGCGCGCCGAGCACGAAGGTGGCGAGCAGGAAGGCGAGTCCGCCCAGTTCGGCGGGCTTGCGCTTGAGCAGGGCGCTGTAGGTGGCGAAGGACAGCGCGGCGCCGAACATCCACAGGTCTCCGGCGGTGAAGTCGAAGCCGAGCGAGCCGTCCCCGACGAGGAGCAGCACCCCGAAGGCGGCGAGCAGCATCCCGAAGACGCGGCGGGCTCCGAGCCGTTCGCCGCCGAGGCGGGCGTACAGGGCCATGATCACCGGCGAAGCGGCCATGATCATGCCCATGTTGGAGGCGGAGGTGGTCAGTCCGGCCTGGTGGACGAGGGTGTTGTACAGGGTGACGCCGAAGAGCGTGGCCAGGCACACGTAGCCGAGGTGTGCGCGGAGCAGGGCCCGCTGGGCCCAGGCCTGGCGGGCGGCGAAGGGGGCGACGGCGACCGCGGCGATGACCCAGCGCCAGAAGACGGCCTGCACCGGCGGCACGGTGTCGGCCATGCCGCGGGTGGCGACGAAGCTGCCGGACCAGACGACCGTGGCGACCAGGGCGAGCGCGACGCCGAGCCCGGCGGCCCCCTTCGCACCGGTGGCTCCGGGCCGCTCGCGCTGCCCCGACCGGCCGGGCCGGCCGGCCTGTGGGGTCCGCGAAGCGGTGTGGGCGCGGTCCGTGACGGGCACTGGGGGTCTCCTCCTGAGGGTGGGATGCGGTGCGTGGTCTACCGTCGCATCCCACCATTACCCAGGTCCATCGAAACATTTCGATCGGTCTCTTCAGCAGGACTGAACGGTTCGACGGGGACCAACTCGGTCTCGTCCGTCGGTCCGGGCGCCTTGGGCGTCCGCTGCGCGAGCTGTCCCGCCACAGTCGCACCGAAGGCGATGGCCATGCCCAGCACCTGTACCGGGGTCAGCGCCTGTCCGAGGGCGGCCCAGCCGATGACGGCGGCGGTGAGCGGGGACAGCGGGCCGAGCAGGGTGACGGAGGTGGCGGTCAGCTTGCCGATGCCGCGGAACCAGAGCCAGTACGCGATCCCGGTGTTGATCAGCATCATGTAGCCGTAGCCGAGGAGCGCCTTGCCGTCGAGGGCGGGCGGCGCCCCCTCCACGAGAGCCGCGATCGGGATGATGAACAGGCCGCCCGCGGTGAGCTGCCAGCCGGTCACGGCCAGCGGGCCGACGCCCTCGGGGCGGCCCCAGCGCTTGGTCATCACGGTGCCGGCGGCCATGGAGGCGGAGGAGACCACTCCGGCGACGATCCCGACGAGGTCCAACCGGGCCTGCGCGGTCAGGACGACCATGCCCACCCCGAACGCGGCGACGATCGCGGCGAGCACGGTCCTCAGCCGCGCCCGCTCCCCCAGGACCAGCGCGGCGAGCCCGACGACGAACAGCGGTCCGGCGGCGCCGAGTACGGCGGCGACGCCACCCGGCAGCCGGTAGGCGGAGAGGAAGAGCAGTGGGAAGAAGGCGCCGATGTTGAGGGTGCCCAGGACCGCCGACTTCCACCACCACTCCCCCTTGGGGAGGGTCCGGGACAGGGCGACGAGCAGCAGTCCGGCGGGCAGGGCCCGCATGACCCCGGTGAACAGGGGCCGGTCCGGCGGCAGCAGTTCGGTGGCGACGGCGTAGGTGGAACCCCAGGAGACGGGGGCCAGGGCGGTCAGGGCGACGGTGGCGAAGCGGTTCACGAGAGCTCCTCGGGCGGATGGGAGCGGATGGGAGAAGACAAGGGAGCGGGACTCGGGCGCGGCTCAGGCGGCGCCGGCGACGCTCTCGCGCGGGATCGGCGCGCCCGTCGGGATCGCCGTCGCGGCCGGGGGCACCGCGTACACGGCTTCCGCCGGGAGTCGGCGCTCCAGCCGGGTCAGGGCCAGTGCGGCGCCGAGGGCGGCCACGGTCAGGACGGCCCAGGGGAGCCGGCCGTCGACCGCGAGCAGGCCGGTGAACAGGGACGGGGCCAGGGCCGAGGCCAGGGAGTACGACAGTTGGTAGGTGGCCAGGTAGCGGCCCCGTACGGCCTCGGGGGCGGCCGACACCGACAGGGCGCCGCCCGAAGGGCTGTGGACCAGCTCCCCGACCGTGTAGACGACCACGATGACCAGCAGGGCGATCAGGGTCGCGGTGGGTCCCGGCCGTACGGTGCCGAGCACGATCTGACCCACGAACGCGGCGGCGAAGAGCAGGGCGCCGAGGGCGGCGGAGCGGGTCCGGCGAGCCCCGGAGCGGCGGACCCTGCTCGCGATCAGGACTCCGGCGCCGGCGCACAGGGCGGTGTTGACGGTGAAGGCGGCCCCGGTGAGGGAGTCGGGGCCGTGCAGCCAGGTGACGATGTAGAGCGGGAAGAGCACGGACAGGGCCGAGTAGCCGAGCGCGGTCAGGAAGTTGGCGGCGGTCAGGCCGAGGAAGGGGCGGTCGGCCAGCACCATGCGGTAGCCGGCGGACGCCCGCCCGGCCGAGGCGGCCGAGGCGGCGACCGGAACACCGGTCGCGGTGTCCCGCACCGGCTTCACACGGGCCACGAGCATTCCGGCGAGCGCGAAGGCGACCGCGTTGCCCCAGGCGGTGTGGGTGAATCCGGCGGTGCCCCATACCGCCAGGACGCCCGAGACGATCAGCGCGCCGGCTCCCATGCCGGCGTTCTGCAGGGCCCGGATGGAGGCCTGGAGCCGGTCGCGGGAGGAGCCGCGGGCCACCTCGCCGATCAGGGACTGCTGGACGACGGGGAACGACCGGTCCGCGAGGGCGGTGACCAGGGCGACGGCGGCGAAGGCGGGGAGCGTGTCGGCGAGCGGGTAGAGCGCGAAGCCGAGGGCCCGGATCGCGTAGAGGAGCAGGTTGACCTTCCGGGCCCCGAACCGGTCGACGGCGGCGCCGGCCGGCGGCACGACGGCGAGTCCGGCCAGGCCGGTCACGGTGAGCACGACGCCGACGGCGGCGAAGGAAAGTCCCGTGACGTGGTGGAAGAAGACGAGCGAGAAGGGGACGTACATGCCGATCCCGATCGCGCTGATCCCCACCCCGAGGAGCAGGGACCGCTCCCCCTCCACCCGTTCCCCCGCCCGCCGCCTCGCATTGCCCTCGCCCACCTGAACCACTCCCCCGTTAGATCGCTTGGAAGTAGCTTAGCGCTAAGCTACTTTTCGTCAAGCAACTTTCTTGCGTTCAATCAAACGGAACCCGGATACTGCGCCCATGACCGAGGACAACAAGGACGCCGTCGACGCGATCACCGCCCAGTGGTACGCCGTACGACCGGATCTCGACACCGCGCCCATGGCCGTCTTCGGACGGATCTACCGGATCACCAAGGCCATGGGCGACGAGATGGAGCGGACCTACAACCGCTACGGGATCTCCCGCGGGGAGTTCGACGTCGTCGCCACCCTGAGGCGATCAGGCATCCCGTACACCCTCTCGCCCCGGCAACTGTCCGCGACACTGATGCTCACCACGGGCGGCATGACCGGGCGTCTGGACAAGCTGGAGAAGGCCGGACTGCTGACCCGCAGCCCCGACCCGCACGACCGGCGCGGGCTCCACGTGACCATCACCGACCGGGGTCTGACGCTCATCGACGAGGCCGTCACCGCGGGCCTGGAGGTACAGCGCGCCGCGCTCACTGGGCTCGACCCGCAGGAGGTGGAGGTCCTCACGGGCCTGCTCAGGAAGTTGCTCGCCGGGACCCCGTGAGGGCTTGCCGCCGGGACCCCGTGAGGGCCGGCCGCCGGGGCATCGCGCACGTCGCCGACCGGGCTCCCGGGAACACGACGGGGCGCCGGGGGTCCGCTACACGGCCGACACGCGTCGGCGTACGGACCCCCGGCGCCCCGGAAGTCATGAGGTGTGACCACCCCGCGCGGGGGCGGTCACGTGAACGGACGTCAGTCCGTGGGCTGCTGCTTGCGCGACTTGTCGCCCACCATGACGAGGCCCGCGATGACCAGGAACAGCACGATCGGCGTGGCCACGAACAGGCCGAGCGTCTCGCCAATGCTCAGGGGCGGAGCCGGGTCGTCACCGTCGTCGCGGGTCAGCGCGAGGGCGGGAGACGTCATCAGCAGCATCATCAGCGTCGTTCCGGCCGTGACGGCGCCGGCGCGCAGTGCGTTCTTCTTGTCCACGGTGCAAAAGTAGCGAACACCTAAACGGAGCGCGCGCCCGGGGGTGCCGTACGGGTCCGTACGCCCTCGCGCACCGCGCTCAACAGGGCGTTCGCGCGCGGCGAGGCCGTCAGCGCCTCCAGCGTCAACGGCCGCCCCGACCCGTCGGCGATCGGCAGCCGCCAGTTGGGGTACTGGTCCCAGGTCCCCGGCAGGTTCTGCGGGCGCCGGTCCCCCACCGCGTCCGGCAGCCACACGCCGACGAGCCTGGCGGGCGTGCGCAGCAGGAAGCCGTACAGGGCCCGCACGGCGGACTCCTCGTCCTTCGTCTCCAGCCCCAGCCGGTCCAGCAGGGCCAGCCACTCGGCGGTGTCGGCCTCGTCCTCGGCCCGTTCCACGTCCAGCGGGCGGGCGAGCAGACCGAGCCGGTCGCGCAGTTCGACATGGGCGCCGGCCAGCTTCGCGGCGGTGGGCGGCAGATCGTGCGTCGTGGCCGTCGCCAGGCAGTCCGCCCGCCACCGCTCGGGCTCCAGCGGGGCTCCGCCGCCCGTCCAGTCGCGCTCGAACCACAGCACCGAGGTGCCGAGCACCCCGCGCCGGGCCAGGGCGTCGCGGACCCTCGGCTCCACCGTCCCGAGGTCCTCGCCGACGACCAGGGCCCCGGCCCGGTGGGCCTCCAGGACCAGGATCGCCAGCATCGCCTCCCCGTCGTACGAGACGTACGTGCCCTCCGCCGGCGGGGTGCCCCGGGGGATCCACCAGAGCCGGAACAGCCCCATGACGTGGTCGATGCGCAGCGCGCCCGCGTACCGGAACACCCCGCGCAGCAGGTCCCGGAAGGGCGCGTAGCCGGCGGCGGCCAGCGCGTCCGGCCGCCAGGGCGGCAGCCCCCAGTCCTGGCCGCGCGCGTTGAAGGCGTCCGGCGGGGCGCCCACGGAGATGTCCTCGGCGTAGTGGCGCGGTCCGGCGACGTCCGAACCCTGCGGGTGCACGCCGACCGCCAGGTCGTGCACGACGCCGACCGCCATGCCCGCCTCGCGGGCGGCGCTCTGGGCGGCGGCGAGCTGCTCGACGGTCAGCCAGACCAACCAGCGGTGGAAGTCGGCCCGCTCCCGTGGATCCTCCCCGGCGCGCCCGGCGCACCAGGCCGCGTGCCGGTCCAGCGGGTCCCCCTGCTCGGCGCGGAACGCGGCGTAGGCCGCCGCACGCCCGGCCGTGCGCGGGACGGCGTACAGCAGCTCCAGGGCCCTCCGCTTCAGCTCCCACACGGCGTCCCGGTCGATGAGCTCGCCCTTCTCCAGGACCGCGCGGCGCAGCTCGGCGCCGCGTGCGGCGAGGTCGTCCAGGGCCGTCCGGTCGGGGCAGTGGGCGTACTCGGGGACGTCCTCGATCCGCAGGTGGACCGGGTCCGGGAAGCGGCGGGTGGAGGGCCGGTACGGGGAGGGGTCGGTCGGGGTCCCGGGAACGGCCGCGTGCAGCGGGTTGACCTGGATGAAACCGGCGCCGTGGGCGCGGCCCGCCCAGCGGGCGAGTTCGGCCAGGTCGCCGAGGTCGCCCATGCCCCAGGAGCGCTCGGACAGCAGCGAGTAGAGCTGCACGAGCAGCCCGTGGGTCGTCCGCCCGGGCGCGGCCGGGGCCCGGTCGGGGGCCACGATCAGCGTGGCCTCGGCGGTGCGGCCCTCGGGCGCCTCGGCGGTGAGCCGGTGCACGCCGAGCGGCAGGTCGGGGCCCCACGGGGCCTCCCCGCCGTCTTCCAGCAGCACCCGGCTCCCGGGGGGCACGGCCGGCAGGGGCTCCCCCCGCCAGTGCACCACCGTGCGGGGCAGGGGCCGCACGGCGGCCTCCAGGGCGGCTTCCGCGACGGCCGCCCGGATCTCCTCGGGCGTGTCGGCGGGCACCCCGAGGCACGCCAGCACCGTCGTGATGGTGGCGTGGGGGACCTGGACGCTCACGTCGGCGGCGGGCTGGTAGCTGGTGGCGATGCCGTGCAGTTCCGCGAGCCGGGCGAGATCGTCCATGGTCAAGTCCCTGTCTAGTTGCCCGCGGCCGCGGCCGCGGCGGGTGTGGTCGGCTCGCTGGTCAGCGGGGCCTCGGCGGTGAGGGGCGGCTCGCTGGTCAGCGGCGCGTGCGCGGAGTCGGCGAGCGGGGGCTCGCTGGTCAGGGGCGCGTCCGGCAGTCCGGCCTGGGTCGGCAGGTGGGCGAGCGGGGCGATGGGACGGGCGGAGGTTTTGCGGGCGGTGTGGATCGTGCGGTTGGTCCGGACGTTCATCTGAGCACTCCTTCGTACGGGTTCGGTGGAACGTGCCCGGGGGGACACCCTCGTGGCACGCGTGTCGGAACAGAGCGGACCAACGCAGCCCTACCCAGTCGACGGCCGCGCATTCCTGGCGAATCCGCTCCAGATCCCCCATCCGCATTGACACTCGCACCGTGCGAATGGTGGGCTCTGGCTCGTTCGTACGAGCGGGGGACGACTCGGGACGGGGAGGCTCCGTGCAGCTCAGGGGCAAGAAGCGGGCCACGGCGGCGGCGATCGCGGTCATGGGGACGCTCTTGGGCGGAGCGACCGCGTCCGGGCCTTTGGTGATGTCCGCCTCACCCTCCGCGCCCGACACGCCCGACCCGCCCGCGTCGAAGCCGGGGGCGGGGACCGCCTCGGCGAACGGCGCCGCGCCCGCCTCGTCCGGCGTCTCGCCCGGCCCGGTCCTCGATCCGGGCACCGACGCGCCGCGGACCGCCGCCGACGGGCCGGCCGTGTGGCCGCGCCCGCAGTCGATGAGGGCCGATCCGGCGCACGCGGTGCCGATGGGCACCGAGGCCGTGCTGGTGGCGGCGCCGGACGCCGACCCCTACGCCGCCGAGATCGTCCGGACCACCCTGCGCGGAGCCGGCATACGGACCCTGCACGAACGGGCCCCCGGGGACGCGCTGCCCGAACACGGCCTCGTCGTACACCTCCAGGGCCCCGACGCCATCGCCGCACTGCGGGCGCTGGGGGCGGCCGAGGCGGGGGACCTGCCCGCCGGCGGCTACCGCATCGCGGTGGGCAGAGTCGGCGACCGGAACACCGTCGCGCTGGCCGGCGTGGGCGACGACGGTCTCTTCAACGCGGCGCAGACGCTGCGTCAACTCCTCCCGACGGGTACCGCGAAGGCCCCCGGGGTGCGCGTACGGGACTGGCCGACGGCCCCCGTGCGCGGCGTCACCGAGGGCTTCTACGGGAACCCCTGGACCCGGGAGCAACGGCTCGCCCAACTCGACTTCATGGGACGCACCAAGCAGAACCGGCTGTTGCTGGCGCCCGGAGACGACACGTACCGCACCACGCGGTGGCGCGAGGACTACCCGCGCGAGCGGCAGACCGAGTTCCGGGCCCTCGCCGAGCGGGCCCGCGCCAACCGGGTGGTGCTCGGCTGGGCGGTGTCCCCGGGCCAGTCGATGTGCCTGTCCTCCGCGGCCGAGCGGGCGGCGCTCACCCGCAAGGTGGACGCCATGTGGGACCTGGGCTTCCGGGCGTTCCAGCTCCAGTTCCAGGACGTCAGCTACACGGAGTGGGGCTGCCTGGAGGACCGCGAGCGGTACGGAAGGGGCCCCACCGCCGCCGCGAAGGCGCACGCCGAGGTCGCGAACGAGCTGGCCGCGCACCTCGCCGCCCGCTATCCGGGGGCGCCCGCGCTGTCGCTGCTGCCGACCGAATACTTCCAGGACGGCTCCACCGGCTACCGGAGCGCGCTCGGCCGCGCGTTGGACGCGCGCGTGGAGGTCGCGTGGACGGGCGTCGGGGTGGTGCCCCGCACCATCACCGGCAGGGAACTGGCCGGGGCCCGGGCGGCCTTCGGACAGCATCCGCTGGTCACCATGGACAACTACCCGGTCAACGACTGGGATCCGGGCCGGATCTTCCTCGGCCCGTACACGGGACGGGACCCGGTGGTGGCCGGCGGCTCGGCGGGGCTGATGCTCAACGCGATGCCGCAGGGCACCCTGTCGCGCATCCCCGTGTTCACGGCGGCCGACTACGCGTGGAACCCCCGCGGCTACCGGGCGGGCGAGTCGTGGGCGGCGGCGGTACGCGATCTCGCGGGCCCGGACCCCCGGGCCCGCAAGGCGCTGGCCGCCCTCGCCGGGAACACCGCCTCGTCGGGACTCAAGCAGGAGGAGTCCGCCTACCTGAGGCCGCTCGTCGTGGAGTTCTGGCGGGCCCGCGCCGCGGGCGACCCGGCGGCCGGCGAACGGCTGCGCGCCGCCTTCACCGTGCTGCGCGAGGCCCCCTCCCGGCTGCCCGGCCTCACCGGCGAGGCCGGCCCGTGGCTGGACCGGCTGTCGGACTACGGAACCGCCGGCGAACTGGCCGTGGACGTGCTCCGGGCCCAGGCCCGGGGGGACGGCGCGGCCGCCTGGAAGGCCTCGCGCGCCCTGGCGCAGGCTCGCGCCGGGCTCGCGGAGGCCGGCGACACCCGGGTGGACACGGCCGTGCTGGACGCCTTCCTCACGAAGGCGACGGCCGAGGCGGACAGTTGGACGGGCGCGTCGCGGACCGTCGGCACGCTGTCGCGGGGCGACGACGCGTGGACCGTCCGACTGGACGGCGTACGCCCCGTGTCGGCGGTCACCGTCATGACGGACCCGCTCGCACCCGGGACGCGCGCCTCGGTGGAGGCACACGTACCGGGCGAGGGCTGGCGCAAGGTCGCCGACGCGGGCGCCTCCGGGTGGACCCAGGCCGACCTGCGAGGTCTGCGGGCCGACGCGGTACGGCTGGTCTGGCCCGGGGCCGCCCCGACCGTGCGCCACGTGGTGCCCTGGCTCGGGGACGGGCCCGCGGCCCGCTTCGATCTGGCCGGCGGCGGCCGGGCGGACGTGGAGATAGGCGGCGCCCCGCTGCGGGTGGCCGCGGACCTGTCCGCCCTGCGGCCCGGCGAGGTCCGCGGCCCGCTGTCGGCGGCCCCGCCGCCGGGGATCGCGGTCCGCGTCCCCGGCGAGGTGAAGGCCCCCCGGGGCACTCAGGTCAGCGTCCCGCTGGAGGTCACCGTCGCGGCCGGCACGCCGGCGGGGGTCTACTCCGTCCCGGTGACCTTCGCCGGTCAGTCGCGCACCCTGACGGTCCGGGCGGTGCCCCGCACGGGCGGCCCGGACCTACTGCGGGGCGCGAAGGCCTCCTCGTCCGGCAACGAGACGGCGGCCTTCCCCGCCTCGGCGGTGCTGGACGGCGCCGACACCACCCGGTGGTCGTCCCCGGCGGTGGACGGGGCGTGGTGGCAGGCCGAACTGGCGGCCCCCGCCCGGATCGGCCTGTTGACCCTGCGCTGGCAGGACGCGTACCCGTCCGCCTTCCGGGTCCAGACCTCCGCGGACGGGGTCACCTGGCACGCGGCGGCGACGGTCGCCTCCCGGGGCGGCACGGACACCGTCCACCTGGACGCGCCGGGGGCCCGGTTCGTCCGCGTCACGTGCGACAGGCGCGCGACGCGCTTCGGCTGCAGCCTCTGGTCGGCCACGGCCCGAGCGGTCACCCCCTGACGGACCGCCCGGATCCACGGCCTCGCCGGCGTTCGAGGCGCGGGCCCGGCACCATCAGCCCCACCGGCACCAGGCCCGGTCCGGCATTCTCAGCCCCGCCGGCGTTTGAGGCGCGGGCCCGGGCAGAGCCCGATGCCCCGCCGGCCAACCCAGCCCCGCCGGCGTTCGAGGCGCGAGTCCGGGCAGAGCCCGATGCCCCGCCGGTCAACCCAGCCCCGCCGGCGTTCGAGGCGCGAGTCCGGGCAGAGCCCGATGCCCGGCCGGCCAACCCAGCCCCGCCGGCGTTCGAGGCGCGGGTCCGGGCGAAGCCCGATGCCCGGCGGAGCCGGGGTTGCCTGGGGCTCCGCCCCAGACCCCGCGCCTCGAACGCCGGCGAGGCCGAAACGGTCCACCCCGGCACCACGCCGCGAGGCCGAGAACGTCCGGCACGGTCGTCCCCGTACCCCCGCCGGGAGGCTAGGAGGCGGCGGCCGTCGCCGTCACCCCGACCCCGATCCGATCGAGCGCGTCATCGGCCCCGTACGGCTGGAGGTACGGCATCCACCGCGGGTCCCGGTGGCCGGTGCCGATGATCCGCCAGGCGAGGCCCGACGGCGGTGCGGGCTGGTGCCGCAGCCGCCAGCCGAGCTCCAGCAGGTGGCGGTCCGCCTTGACGTGATTGCAGCGTCGGCACGCGGCGACGACGTTGTCCCACGCGTGCTGCCCGCCCCGGCTGCGCGGGATGACGTGGTCGACGCTGGTGGCGACGGCCCCGCAGTACATGCAGCGTCCGCCGTCTCGGGCGAAGAGCGCGCGGCGGGTGAGTGGAACGGGCCCCCGGTAGGGGACCCGCACGAAGCGCTTGAGCCGGACCACGCTGGGAGCGGGGACGGCTCTCGTCGCGCTGTGCAGAAAGGCGCCGGATTCTTCCAGGGAGACCGCTTTGTTCTCCAGGACGAGGACGAGCGCGCGGCGGAGCGGTACGACGCCGAGCGGCTCGTACGACGCATTGAGGACCAGGACGTGCGGCACGGACTGCCTCCTTGTACGCCGGCGGCGCGTGGCTCGCGCCGGGACGATCTGCTCTCCAGTCTCCCCTTATGGCAGGTCGAAGCGCCACCACGCGCCCGTAACGGGTCCGGGGTGTTTTCAACCACACCCGCTTCTCGCCGGGTGAGTCTGGTCTCTCCCTCCACGACGACAACAGGGTCGGGCGAGTGCCCCGTTAGTGTGGTTGGTCTGCCCCGCACAAACCTCTCGCGGGCAGACCGCTATGCCTGGAGGTTCCCGCCGTGCCCTCGCCCGCCACCCTGCTACCGCTGGCAGCGACCACCGACGACGCCGCGGAGAGCGTCACGAACGCCGCGGACTTCATAGAGCAGAACTGGGCCGATTGGCTGGCCATGGGGCTGCGGATCGTCTTCATCCTGGTGATCGCGTTCGCGATGCGCTCGGTGATCCGCAAGTCGCTGACCAAGCTCATATCCCGGATGAACCGGGGTGCGGCGGCCGTCGAGGGGACGACGCTGGGCGGGTTGCTGGTCAACGCGGAACGCCGGCGTCAGCGGTCCGAGGCGATCGGTTCGGTGCTGCGGTCGGTGGCCTCGTTCCTGATCCTCGGCACGGCGGTGCTGATGGTGCTCGCCGAGCTGAAGATCGATCTCGCGCCGCTGCTGGCGAGTGCCGGTGTGGCCGGTGTGGCGATCGGTTTCGGTGCGCGGAACCTGGTGACGGACTTCCTGTCCGGCGTGTTCATGATCCTCGAGGACCAGTACGGCGTCGGCGACAAGATCGACGCGGGGGTGGCCTCCGGTGAGGTCATCGAGGTCGGGCTGCGCGTGACGAAGCTGCGCGGCGACAACGGCGAGATCTGGTACGTCCGCAACGGCGAGATCAAGCGGATCGGCAACCTCAGCCAGGGCTGGGCCACGGCGGGCGTGGACGTGCAGGTCAAGCCGACCGAGCGGCTCTCCCACCTGCGCGAGGTGGTCCAGGAGGTCGCGGACGCCATGGCGAAGGAGTCCCCGTGGGACGAGCGCCTGTGGGGTCCGGTGGAGGTGCTGGGCCTGGACGAGGTGCTGCTGGCCTCGATGACGGTGAAGGTGGCGGCGAAGACGATGCCGGGCCAGCAGTTCGCCGTGGAGCGCGAGCTTCGCTGGCGGATCAAGGAGGCCTTCGACGCGGCGGGCATCCGGATCATCGGCGGGCTGCCGGACGCGGAGGAGGCCGAGGAGGCCGCCGACCCGTCGGCTTCCGTGGCGGCGCCGTCGGCGATGTCGAACCCGACGTCCCCGCAGGCGTTGGCCACCACGCCGATCCCCGGACCGAGCGCGCCCGGCAACCCCCGGATCACCAAGTAACCACCGCACCGATCACTTCCGCTGCCCCGCAGGTCACATCCTGTGGGGCAGCGCCATTGACAGGGCTCGAACGACGATAGGAAACTTACCTAACAGTTCATCTCGGTGAGGGAGAAACGCTCCATGCCCGCCGCCACCCCCGGTACGCCCAGCCTGTTGCGCGCCATGAACGACCGTGCCGCGCTGGAGCTGCTGCTGACGCACGGCCCCCTGTCGCGGACCCGGATCGGCCGGCTGACCGGACTGTCCAAGCCGACCGCCTCCCAACTGCTGGCCCGGCTGGAGGAGGCCGGACTGGTCGTGGCCACCGGCACCGACGGCGGCCGCCCCGGCCCGAGCGCCCAGTTGTACACGCTCAACGCCCGGGCCGCCCAAGTCGGCGGACTGGACGTCACCCCCGAACGGATCGTCGCGGCCGTGGCCGATCTGACCGGCACGGTGGTCGGCAGCTTCGAACTCCCCTACTCCGAGGGCGCCGACGCCGTCGACCAGGTCACCGAGGCGCTCGGCGAGGCCGTCAAGGCCGCCGGGCTCCAGCGCGGCGACCTGCACCGCCTCGCCATCGCCACCCCGGGCGCCTTCGACCCGCAGACCGGCCGGCTGCGGTACGCCGGCCACCTCCCCGGCTGGCACTCCCCCACCCTCCTCGACGAGCTGGCGGCGGCACTGCCCATGCCGGTCGAGTACGAGAACGACGTGAACCTGGCCGCCGTCGCCGAACAGCGGCTCGGCGCCGCCCGCGGCCACGAGGACTTCGTCCTGCTGTGGAACGAGGAGGGCCTGGGCGCCGCCCTGGTGCTCGGCGGCCGGCTGCACCGCGGCTGGACGGGCGGCGCGGGCGAGGTCGGCTTCCTCCCCGTGCCCGGGCATCCTCTGGTCCGGCAGGTCGCCCGCGCCAACACCGGCGGCTACCAGGAACTGGCGGGCGTACAGGTACTGCCCCGGCTCGCCGCCGAGCTGGGCATCGAGGTCCCGACCGGGCCCGAGGTCTCCGTCGGCGTCGCGCTGCTGGAGCGGGCCGCCGCCGAGCCCGAGGGCGCGCACCTGGGCTTCCTGCGCTCGTACGCCACCGCCCTCGCGACCGGTCTGGCCTCGCTGGTCTCCGTGCTCGACCCGGAGATCGTGGTCCTGTCGGGGGCCCTGATCAGCGCGGGCGGGGCGCCGCTGCACGCCCTGTTGGAGACCGAGCTGGCCGAGCTGGCCCCCTCCCGCCCCCGCCTGGTCGCCGGCGAGGTCCGCGAGCGGCCCGTCCTGCGGGGCGCGTTGGAGAGCGCCCTGGCCACGACCCGCGACGAGGTCTTCGACACCTCCCGGCGGTCCCTGCACCAGCCCCCGCGCTGACACCTTCCCCCCTCCCGAACCACCCCGGCACCCTCACGGAAGTTCCCTCCCGCAGAGAGCGAGCCCCGCCATGCCCAGAACCGGACGACCGCTCCTCACGGCCGCGCTCCTCGCGGCGATATCCGTACTCGCCGGGGCCTGTACGGGCCAGGGGGGATCCGCCGCCGCGGACGACCCGAAGGCCGAGGTCACGCTCAACTTCTGGCACGGCTGGTCCGCACCCGGCGAGGTGAAGGCCATCGAGGACAACATCGGCCGCTTCCGGCGGGCGCACCCCAACATCAAGGTCCGGATCACCGGCAACATGACCGACGACAAGATCAACCAGGCGTTGCGCGCGGGCGGGGACAAGGCCCCCGACGTGGTCTCCTCCTTCACCACCGACAGCGTCGGCAAGTTCTGCGACTCCGGCGCGTTCGCGGACCTGAACCCCTTCCTCGCCGAATCGGGCGTCGACAAGACGAAGGTCTTCCCCAAGACCCTGCTGGAGTACACCCGGTTCGACGACAACCAGTGCACGCTGCCGCTGCTGAACGACGCGTACGGCCTCGTCTACGACAAGACCGCCTTCGCCGCCGCCGGGATCACCGCACCCCCCAAGACCTGGAGCGAGTTCGTCGAGGTCGCGCAGAAGCTGACGGTGGCCCGCGGGGACACCTACGACCGGCTCGGCGTCATGCCGACCTTCCACGGCTACGAGACCACCCCCATGCGGCTGGCCGCGCAGTGGAGCCCGAGCTGGTTCGACGCCCGGGGCAGGTCGAACCTGGCCGCCGACCCGGGCTTCGCGCGGATGCTGGCCGCGCAGAAGGACCTGGTCGCCAAGTTGGGCGGTTACGAGAAGCTGGAGCGCTTCCGCAGCACCTTCGGCGACGAGTGGAGCGCCGAACACCCCTTCCACCGGGGCCGGGTCGCCATGCAGATCGACGGCGAGTGGCGGCCCGCGATGGCCAAGGAGGCGGGGGTGAGGTTCGAGATCGGGACGGCGCCGCTGCCCGTCCCGGACGACCGGCTCGCGGAGTACGGCAAGGGCTACCTCTCCGGCACGGTCATGGGCATCTCCGCGGCGAGCAGGAAGCAGAACGCCGCCTGGGAGCTGGTGAAGTACATGACCACCGACACCGACGCGGTGGTGGACTTCGCCAACGCCATCCACAACGTGCCCTCCACACTGGCCGCGCTGGAGTCCCCGCGGCTCCAGGTGACCCCCGAGTTCCGGACCTTCATCGACATCGCCCGGCACCCCGCATCGAGCACCACGCCGGCCCGGGCCGACGGCGGCACCTACCAACTGACCTTCCAGGACTTCGCGTACCGGGTCGAGAAGGGCGAGGTACCCGACATCGCGGCCGGTCTCGCCGCGACCGACCGGCAGATCGACACCGACATCGCGAAGGCCGGGCAGCCCCGATGACCACGCACACCCTGCGGGCGAAGCGCCGCGGGGCGAGGCTGCGCACCGCGGCCTTCATGTCGCCCTGGCTGATCGGGTTCGCGGTGTTCTTCGCCTATCCGCTGCTGTCCACCGTGTACTTCTCCTTCACCCGGTACGACGGCTTCCGTCCGCCCGTCTTCAACGGCCCGGACAACTGGACGTACGTGTTCTCGGACTATCCGCTGTTCTGGCCCGCGATGCGCAACACGCTCTGGCTGGTCGTGGTCATGGTGAGCTGCCGGGTCGTCTTCGGCCTCGGCGTCGGCCTGCTCATCACGCGGATCAAGACGGGCGCCGGGATCTTCCGGACCCTGTTCTACCTGCCCTGCCTGGCGCCGCCGGTGGCCGCGACCCTGGCCTTCGTCTTCCTGCTCAACCCGGGGACCGGGCCGGCCGACGTGCTGCTGGACTCGGTGGGGCTGCCCACGCCCGGCTGGTTCACCGACGCCGACTGGTCCAAGCCGGCGCTGACCGTGCTCGCCGTGTGGGGCGTGGGCGACCTGATGGTCATCTTCATGGCCGCGCTGCTCGACGTACCGAGGGAGCAGTACGAGGCCGCCGAGCTGGACGGGGCCGGTGCCCGGGCCCGGTTCCGGCACATCACCCTGCCGAACATCTCGCCGATCATCCTGTTCGCGGTGGTCACCGGGGTCATCCAGGCCATGCAGTACTACACCCAGCCGCTGGTGGCGGGGAAGGTCGCGGCGGGCGTCATCGGCGGCTCGGGGCAGCAGTTCGAGCCCGGCTACCCCGACCGGTCCACGCTGACGCTGCCGCAGGTCGTCTACAACGCCGGCTTCCAGCGCTTCGACTACGGGAGCGCGTCCGTGGTCGCGCTGGTCCTCTTCGCCCTCTCCATGGCCTTCACCGCGCTCCTCATGCGCCGCCGTGGCGGACTGATCGGATCCGGTGACTGACATGGCCGACTCGACCGTGCTCCCCCGGGGCCGCAAGCCGCTGCTGCACTGGGTCGCGGTGCACTCCCTGGGGGTGGCCGCCGCCCTGTTCTTCGTCCTCCCCTTCGTCTTCCTCTTCCTCACCTCGCTGATGAGCGATCAGCAGGCGCTGACCCGCGACCTGTGGCCGCGCACCTGGGAGTGGGACAACTACGTCCAGGTCTGGAACACCCCCGGATTCCTGACCTGGTGGCGCAACACGCTGCTGTACGCCGGACTCGGCACACTGCTGACCGTGGTGTCCTCGGTACCCGTCGCCTACGCGCTCGCCACGTTCCGCTTCCGCGGCCGGCGGCTGTCGCTGCTGCTGGTGATCGCCATGATGATGCTGCCGCCGCAGGTGGTGGTCATCCCCATGTACCTCTTCTGGGCGAAGCAGTTGGACCTGTCCGGCACCCTGTGGCCGCTGATCGTCCCGATGGCGTTCGGCGACGCCTTCTCGATCTTCCTGCTCCGCCAGTTCCTGCTGACCATCCCCGACGAGTACCTGGACGCGGCCCGCGTCGACGGCTGCGGCGAGGTGCAGACGCTGCTCCGCGTGGTCCTGCCGATGGCCAGACCGGGCATCGCGGCCGTCGCCCTGTTCCAGTTCTTCGCCGCCTGGAACGACTACTTCGGCCCCCAGATCTACGCCTCCGACAACCCGGCCGCCTGGACGCTCAGTTACGGCCTGGAGTCCTTCAAGGGCGCGCACCACACCAACTGGAACCTGACCATGGCCGCGACCGTACTGGTCATGGCCCCGGTGATCGTCCTCTTCTTCCTCGCCCAGAAGGCGTTCGTCGAGGGAGTCACCCTGACCGGAGTGAAGGGCTAGACACGATGAAACTCGCAGTGGTGGGCGGCGGTTCCACCTACACCCCCGAGCTGATCGACGGCTTCGCGCGGCTGCGCGACACCCTCCCCGTCCACGAACTGGTCCTGATCGACCCGGCCGCCGAACGGCTGGAGCTGATCGGCGGCCTCGCCCGGCGGATCCTCGCCCGCCAGGGTCACCCGGGGCTGATCACCACCACCTCCGACCTGGACGCGGGCGTGGCCGACGCCGACGCGGTGCTGATCCAACTGCGGATCGGCGGCCAGGCCGCCCGTCTCCAGGACGAGACCTGGCCGCTGGAGTGCGGCTGCGTCGGCCAGGAGACGACCGGCGCGGGCGGCCTCGCCAAGGCGCTGCGCACGGTCCCGGTGGTCCTGGACATCGCCGAGCGGGTGCGGCGCGCCAACCCGGACGCCTGGATCATCGACTTCACCAACCCGGTCGGCATCGTCACCCGCGCCCTGCTGAAGGCCGGCCACAAGGCGGTCGGGCTGTGCAACGTCGCCATCGGCTTCCAGCGGAAGTTCGCGGCGCTGCTGGACGTGGCCCCCTCCGAGATCCACCTCGACCACGTCGGGCTCAACCACCTGACCTGGGAGACCGCCGTACGCCTCGGCGGTCCCGGGGGCACGGACGTGCTGCCGGGGCTGCTCGCCGAACACGGGGACGCGGTCGCCGCCGACCTGCGCCTGCCGCGCGCGGTGCTGGACCGGCTCGGCGTGGTCCCCTCGTACTACCTGCGCTACTTCTACGCCCACGACGCGGTGGTGCGGGAGCTCGGCGAGAAGCCCTCGCGGGCCGCCGAGGTCGCCGCGATGGAGAAGGAACTGCTGGCGCTGTACGGGGACCCGGCGCTGGACGAGAAGCCGGCGCTGCTGGCCAAGCGGGGCGGGGCCTTCTACTCGGAGGCGGCCGTGGACCTGGCCGCGGCGCTGCTGGGCGGCGGCGGCCCGTCCACGCAGGTGGTCAACACCCTCAACAACGGGACCCTGCCGTTCCTCGCGGACGACGCGGTCATCGAGGTACAGGCCCTGGTCGACGGCTCGGGGCCGGTGCCGCTGGCCGTGTCGCGCCCGGACCCGCTGTACGCCGGGCTGATCTCGCACGTCACCGCGTACGAGGACCTCGCGCTGGACGCGGCCCTGCGCGGGGGGCGCGAGCGGGTCTTCCGGGCGCTGCTCGCGCACCCGCTGGTGGGACAGTTCGATCTCGCCGAGGGGCTGACCGACCGGCTGCTCGCGCACAACAAGGAGCACCTGGCATGGGCGTGAGCCGGCCCGGCCCGGCGGCGGTCCTGGCCGTCGACGCGGGCAACAGCAAGACCGACGTGGCGCTGATCGCGGCGGACGGCACGGTGCTCGGCACCGGGCGGTCGGGGGGCTTCCAACCGCCCCGGGTCGGGGTCGAACCGGCCGTGGACGTGCTCGGTCGGGCCGTCGCGGAGGCCGCCGAGGCCGCCGGCCTGCCCCGGCCGCGGCCGGGCGCCCCGTACGCCGCGCGGGTCTCGGCCTGCCTGGCCAACGCCGACCTGCCGGTCGAGGAACGCCGGCTGGCGGACGCGATCGGCGCGCGCGGCTGGGGCGCGGCGACCGAGGTGCGCAACGACACCTTCGCCGTCCTGCGGGCGGGGCTCCCGGACACCGGGCCGCCGCGCGGGGTCGCGGTGGTGTGCGGGGCCGGCATCAACTGCGTGGGGATGCTTCCCGACGGGCGGACCGCGCGGTTCCCGGCGGTCGGCCGGATCTCCGGCGACTGGGGCGGCGGGGTCGGCCTCGTCGAGGAGGCCGTGTGGTGGGCGGCCCGCGCCGAGGACGGCCGGGGCGGCCCGACGGAGCTGGCGCGGGCGCTGCCCGGGCACTTCGGGCTGGGCTCCATGTACGAGTTGATCGAGGCCCTGCACCTGGGCGGGGCGCCCCGGTGGCGGACGCACGAACTGGTGCCGGTGCTGTTCGCGGTGGCCGCCGCGGGCGATCCGGTGGCGGCGGCGATCGTGGACCGGCAGGCGGACGAGGTGGTCACGATGGCCTCGGTGGCGTTGGGCCGCCTCGACCTGCTGGGCGAGGCGGTTCCCGTCGTGCTGGGCGGCGGTGTGCTCGCGGCCGGGCATCCGCGGCTGAACGGGCGGATCGAGGCGGGGCTCGCCGAACGGGCTCCGCTGGCCCGGATGTCGGTGATCGTGGCACCGCCGGTGCTGGGGGCGGGGCTGCTGGGGCTGGACGCGCTGGACGCGCCTGCCGGGGCCCGTGAAAAACTCCGTGCCCATTTCGGGTGAACCGGCCCCGGGGGGCGTCCCGTCTGGAACCGTGGCGGTCGTGTGGACGTATACACGGTGAAGGGGTGGCGGGAGCGGCGGGGCGGGGGGCCCGGCGACGACACCGGGGGCGGGCTCGGGACGTATCACCCGAGAGCCGACACCGGGTGCTGTGGTTGACCTCCACTACGTCCATACTGCTGCGACGGGGGTACCTTCCAGCGGTGGCTGGGGGATTTCAGGACCGAGGGGGAGGTCACGGTGGCCATCACATCACGCGCGCCCGCGCCCGGCGGCGGTGTCTTGGCGCCGCCCGCCGGGCCGCCCGCGGGAGCGCCCGAACCGCCCGGTCGGGGAACGGCCTGGGCCGAGGGCGTGGAGCGGCTGCGTGAGGCGGCGACCACCGAACCGGGCCGGCTGCGGATCATCGGGGCCGTGCTGGCCGCCCTGGTCGTGCTGTTCGGCGCGGTCACCGTGTGGGAGATCTCCGACCGGGCCACCGCGGCAGACGACGTGGTGGGCCACAGTCAGCCGCTCAGCGCGGACGCGGCGAACATCTACCGCTCGCTGGCGGACGCGGACACGGCCTCCTCCAGTGGGTTCCTCGCCGGCGCCCAGGAACCCCGCGAGGTCCGCCAGAGGTACGAGAAGGACATCGCCAACGCCTCCCGACTCCTGGTGAGCGCGGCGGCCAACACCGGCGCCGGCGGAGAGTCCCGCAAGGAGATAGCGCTCCTCGGCGAGGAGCTGCCCCGCTACACCGGGCTGATCGAGCAGGCCCGGGCCACGAACCGGCAGGGGCTGCCGCTCGGCGGCGCCTACCTGCGGTACGCCAACGAGCGCATGAGCACCGTGTTGTTGCCGGCGGCCCAGCGGCTCTACGAGGCGGAGACGGGTCGCCTCTACACCGACTACGACGACGCCCGCTCCTGGCCGTTCGCCTCGATCGGCGCGGGTCTGCTCGGCATCGGCGCCCTGGCGTGGGCGCAGCGACGCAACTACCGGCGCACCAACCGGGTCTTCAACCACGGCCTCGTCGCGGCGACGGCCGCCTCGATCGTGGTGCTCATGTGGCTCGTCGTCGGGCACACGGTCGCCCGATCGGGGCTGAGCGAGGCCCGGTCGGACGGGCAGGAGTCCCTCAAGGTGCTCAACGACGCGCGGATCGCCTCCCTCCAGGCGCGGGCCAACGAGAACCTCACGCTGGTGGCTCGGGGCGCGGTGCTGGCCGAGGACAAGAAGTCCGACAAGTACGACGTGGACTACACGAAGAACATGAGGGAACTGGACGCCGGGCTGTCGGCGGCGCTGCGGCTGGCCGACGACGACAGCGGCGAGGAGCCGGTCTCCAAGGCCGTCGCCGGTGTGACGCAGTGGAAGCAGCGGCACGCGTCGGCCCGGGAGAGCGACATGCGGGGCGACTACGACCTCGCGCTCGTCCAGGTGGTCGGCGACAAGGACCACAAGGACAGCAGCGGGGCCTCCTTCGACACCGTGGACGCCTCCCTGGAGCAGGCCGTGGTCCACGAGCAGCGGGAATTCACTCAGGCGGCCCGGGGCGGTCTCGGGGCGCTGGGCGGGCTGACGACGGGAGCGGCGGCCCTGGCGGTCGTCGGCGCGGCGGCGGCACTGCTCGGCATCGGTCGCAGGCTTTCGGAGTACAGGTGAGATCGATGCGGATACGAGCGGGGCGCGAGCAGGGGCACGGAGCGGACGGCGACGCCGGCGCGGACGGCCGGACCGGGGCGACCGCCGGCGCCGGCGGGGCGAGCGGGCCGCGTCGGGTGACGCGCCGCCTGCGCGGCTGGGGCGGGGTGAGCGCGATGGCCGCCGCCTGCGCGGTGACGGCCGTCGCCGTGCTGCTGCCGCTGGCCCACGCCACGCCGGACACCGGCGGTTCCGGCCCGGTCCGCCCGCCCGCGACGATGGCCATCGCGCCGGCGGTCCCGGCCGACACCTGCCAGGACCCGGAGGCCAGCCTGCGCCCGTCCGGCGTCGACGGCCCGACCATCGAACGGATCCGGCAGGCGGGCAAGCTCGTCGCGGGCGTGGACCAGAACAGCTTCAAATGGGGCTACCGCAATCCCGACGGTCACCTCGACGGCTTCGACATCGCGCTGGTGAAGGCCATCGCCAAGGACATCCTGGGCGACGAGAACGCGGTGATCTACCGGGCCATCCCCACCAGCCAGCGCGTGCCGGCCCTCCAGGAGAACCGCGTCGACGTCGTCGTGCGCACCATGACGATCAACTGCAAGCGGCTGGAGGACGTCGCCTTCTCGACGGCGTACTTCGAGGCGGGGCAGCAGGTCCTGGCTCCCAAGGGTTCGCCGATCACCGGGTACGACACCTCCCTGAACGGCCGCCGGATCTGCACGGCGACCGGTTCCACCGCCGAGAGCGCGCTCAAGTCCCAGTCGTACGGGTCGCGGTCCGTCTCGGTGTCGAACCAGTTGGACTGCCTGGTGCGCCTCCAGCTCGGCGAGGTGGACGGCATCATCACCGACAACGCGCTCGCCGCCGGCCAGGCCGCGCAGGACCCGTCGGTGCGACTGGTCGGCTCCCCGTTCACCCGGGAGTTCTACGGCGTCGCGATGAACAAGGACGCCTCCGATCTGGTGCGCCGGGTCAACAAGGTGCTGGAGGACTACCGCGCGGGCGGCGACGGCAGCCCCTGGATGCAGTCCTATCGCAAGCACCTGGAGGCCGTGCTGCCCAAGGTGACCGCCCCGCCCGCGCCCAAGTACCGGGACGGCTGAGGCCCGTGACGGAGGCAGAGCCCTACATGAGCGGTGTGGTCGGACCGGGTCGTCCGCAGGAGGGTCCGGCGGTCATGGACGGGGACGGCGTGGACCGCGCGCTGAGCCGTCTCGCCGCGGAGCACGAGGCGGTCGAGACCTCCCTGCTGGCCCTCCAGGACCACTCCGGGCGGCGGCTGCTGGAGGGCGCCGCGCTCACCGGGATCACGAAGGAGCGCTGGACCGCCGCCGACGCGGCGATCACCCGGCTGTGGACGCTCTTCGACGCCTACAGCGGGGCGCTGCGCGCCGCCCGGGAGATCCGCGAACGCCGCCGCCGGCCGAGCCGCGAGGACCTGGTCGAGTTGACGGAGCGGCTGCGCGGGCCGGGTGTGCTGATCGCCGGCGCCGGGGTGGAGGGCGCCGCGCTCGCCGAGCGACTGTCGCTGGCGGAGCTGGTGGCCCGGATGAACGAGTTGTACGCGTCCTCCCTGGACATGGTGGTCGCCGCCGACTCGGTCTGGTCGGCGTTGCCCGCGCGGATCGACCTGCTCGCCGCCGAGCTGCACCGGACGCGCTCCCTGGCGCGCTCGGTGGGCATCCGGCCGGGCGAGCACCCTTCGGGGGACGACCTGGAGGAGATCACCGCGGAGCTGACGGAGCTGCGCGCGGGGGTGATCGCGGATCCGCTGGCGTTCTGGTCGGCGGCCGCGGGTAGCTCCGCCCCGGGCGGCGGCCGTCCGGACACCGGGCGCTACGACCGGGCGGCCCGCGCCCTGGACGACGTGCGCCGGGAGATCGAGGCGGTCCTCGACGTACGGCAGGACTCCGAGCAGCGCCTGATCAGCCTGCGGGACGTGCTCTCGCGGGCCGACCGGACGCTGGCCGAGGCGCGGACGGCGCGCGGCGAGGTGCTGGCGAAGATCGCGGCGTCGGAGGTGCCCGCGGTCAGCGGGCCGCCGACCGCCCTGCAGGAACAGTTGGCCGCGGCGGCCGAGTACCGGCGGCAGTCCCAGTGGCACCGGTTGTCGCCCCTGTTGGAGTCGCTGGAGGAACGGGCCGACGAGGAACTGCGCAGGGCCCGCGAGTCGTTGACCGCCGTGACGGCCCCGCTCGCGGTGCGGGCGGAGCTGCGCGGCCGGCTGGACGCGTACAAGGCGAAGGTGGCCCGGCTCGGCATGGCCGAGGATCCGCTGCTCATCGAGCGGTACGACACGGCCCGACGGATGTTGTGGAGCGCTCCCTGCGATCTGCGGGCCGCCGAGGAGGCCGTGCTGCGCTACCAGTGGGCGGCGGCCGAATCGTCGGCCCCACCACCGCCGCGACACGCGCCGCTCCCACCGGGAGCGGCGCCCGCCGACCGCTCCGATGAACACCGGCCCCACCGGCCGGGGAAGGATGACGCATGAGCCCGAGCGGAACCGCGTGCGGTCGCCCCGGCTGCCCGGGGACGTACGAGGACATGGGTGGCGGCGAGCTGTACTGCGACACCTGCGGGCTGGCGCCGATCGGCTCCGTCGCGGCGGGTGCGGAGGAGCTGGTCTCGCCGCCGACGGGGATGACGAGCGCGGCGCGCCACGGTGACTCCCGGGGCTCCGCGGGCTCCCGGGGCTCGGAGCGTTCGGGCTCCTCGACCTCCGCGCGGTCCTCCCGGTCCTCCCGGTCCTCGTCCTCGCGGCGCTCGGTGTCCGGGCGGCTGTCGCGGTCCCTGTCGGGAGCCGCCTCCACCCGCTCGGTGTCGGTGCGCAGTTCGGGTTCGGCGCCCTCGGTCTCGGGGCGCGGCCGGCTCGGGGCCGGGCTGGTGAACGTACCGGAGGTGCCCCGTCCGGACCCCTCGGCGGCGGTGCTGGAGAACCCGGAGGTCCCGGAGCGCAAGCGGTTCTGCTCCCGCTCGGACTGCGGGGCCCCGGTGGGCCGGGCGCGCGGCGAGCGGCCCGGCCGGACGGAAGGGTTCTGCACCAAGTGCGGGCACCCGTACTCCTTCGTGCCCAAGCTGCGCGCCGGCGACGTGGTGCGCGGCCAGTACGAGGTCGCGGGCTGCCTCGCGCACGGCGGACTCGGCTGGGTGTACCTGGCGGTGGACCGGGCGGTGTCGGACCGCTGGGTCGTCCTCAAGGGCCTGCTGGACACCGGGGACCAGGACGCGATGGAGGCGGCGATCTCCGAACGGCGCTTCCTCGCGGAGATCGAGCACTCCAACATCGTGCGGATCTACAACTTCGTGGAGCACCTGGACCAGCGGACCGGTTCGCTGGACGGGTACATCGTCATGGAGTACGTCGGCGGCAAGTCGCTGAAGGAGATCGCCAACGAGCGCCGCCGGCCGGACGGCAGACGCGATCCGCTGCCGGTGGAGCAGGCCTGCGCGTACGGGATCGAGGCGCTGGAGGCGCTCGGCCACCTGCACAGCAGGAACCTCCTGTACTGCGACTTCAAGGTCGACAACGCGATCCAGCAGCAGGACCAGTTGAAGCTCATCGACATGGGCGCGGTCCGGCGGATGGACGACGACGAGTCGGCCATCTACGGCACGGTGGGCTATCAGGCCCCGGAGGTCGCGGAGACGGGCCCGTCGGTGGCCTCCGACCTGTACACGGTGGCGCGCACGCTGGCCGTGCTGACCTTCGACTTCCAGGGCTACACGAACGTGTTCGTGGATTCCCTGCCCGATCCCGAGCACATCGAGGTCTTCGGGCGGTACGAGTCCTTCTACCGGCTGCTGGTACGGGCCACCGACCCCGACCCCGGGCGGCGGTTCGCCTCCGCGCAGGAGATGGCCGACCAGCTGACCGGGGTGCTGCGCGAGGTCGTGGCGCTGCAGACGGGCAAGCCCCGGCCGCAGTTGTCCACGCTGTTCGGGCCGGAACTGCACGTCCCGGACAACCGGCTGTTCGCCGACGAGGCGGGGGCGGAGGTGTCCCGGCTGGGGGCGCGCTCCACCGCGCCGAAGGGCCGACCAGGCCGATCCGGCCGATCCCCGGCGCCGGTCGCCGCCGCGCCGCTCGCGCCGTTGCCCGCGCCGGCGGGGCCCGTACCGATGGCGTCGGTACCGATGACGCCCGGACCGATGGCGTCCGGGCCGATGGCCTCCGTATACGCGGGGGGTGCCCCCGCGTCGGCCCCGGCTGCCGTCCTGGGGACCACCGCCACGCACGTGTCGGCCGCCGCTCCGCCCCTGCCCCGGCAGGCGGCCGCCCCGGCCGCACCCGCCCCGGGCCCGACCCTCCTGACCGCGCCGGTGCCCCGGCAGGCCCACGGGCCGCTGCACGCCGGCATCGGCCTCGCGACCCTGGACGCCCGGAGCGCGGCGTTGGCCCTGCCGGTGCCGTTGGTGGACCCGGCCGACCCCAACGCCGGGTTCCTGACCGGTCTGCTCGCCTCCGCTCCCGCCGACCTGCTGGGCGCGCTGGGCGCGGCGCCCGCCGACTCGGCCGAGTTGCGGCTGCGGGAGCTGCGGGCCCGGCTCGAACTGGGCGAGTTGGCCGTGGCCGGACAGGCCCTGCTCGAACTGGAAGTGCGACATCCGGACGACTGGCGGGTGGTGTGGACGCGCGGCATCGCCTCGCTGGCGATCGGGGACGACGAGACGGCCGCCCTGTCCTTCGACGCGATCTACGACGCCTTTCCGGGGGAGCCGGCGCCGAAGCTGGCCCTGGGCCTGTGCGCGGAGGTCCTGGGCCAGTTGGACAACGCCGCCGAGTACTACCGGCTGGTGTGGATCACCGATCCCGGTTTCGTCAGCGCGGCCTTCGGGCTGGCGCGGGTCCAGTTGGCCGCCGGCGACCGGGCGGGGGCCGTACGCACCCTCGAATCGGTGCCGGAGGCGTCGATCCACCACACCGCCGCCCGGGTGGCGGCCGTACGGGCACGCCTGCGCGACCGCTCCCCTGAGGAGGCGCTGCTGCCCGACCTGAAGGCGGCTGCCGCGCAGGTCGAGGCGTTGGCGCGGTTCGGGCTCGACGCCGAACGGCACGAACGGCTGTCGACCGAGGTTCTGGGGTCGGCGCTGGACTGGGTACTGTCGGGTGGCCGGGGTGCAGACCCCGGTCGGACCTCGTTGCTCGGCAGTCAACTGGACGAGCGGGGGCTGCGCTTCGGCTTGGAGCGCTCGTACCGCGTCCTCGCTCGGCTGGCGCAGCGGGGCGAGGAGAGGATCGAACTGGTGGAGCGGGCAAACCGTTTCCGTCCCCGGACGTGGGTGTGATTGATGTCGATGCATCGGCCGTCGGGCTGCCCCAGCTGCGCTGAGCCCCTGGAAGAGGGGGACCGTTTCTGCGGCGTGTGCGGATACGCCCTCTCTTCCCCAACCGGGTCTGCGGATCCCGATCCGACCCTCCCGATCACCGCGCCCGCGCCCGCTCCGCCGGGCGACGCCGGTGCGGGTCGCGGCACCTCCGGGTATCCGGCCGGCGCGCCCGCGCCGGGCTGGGGCAGTGTCGCGGGCGCCGCCCCGACCCTCGTCGGGGATCCGGCCGGCTGGACCGGGGAACCGGCCCAGTCGACTCCCGGCACCCCGTGGGGCCCGGGTGGGGCGTCGTACGGCTCGTCCCCGGAGCAGCAGCCGGGTCACGCCGCCGCGCAGCGCCCGTCGGACGGCCGCGGCGCGTCGTACGGCGCCGCCGCCGCGCCCCCCGAGGGCGCTCCCTGGGGGGCCGCCGAACCGCCGTCCGGGCACCCCGAGCCCCCGGCCGGGGGATCCGACCCGGGCCACGAGGCACCGGCCGGTCCCGCCCCGCACGGCTTCGGCGACGCGGGCGAGCGGTACGACCCGCCCGTCCCGGCGCCCGCCGCTCCCGTCGGCGCGGGCGCTCCCGCGAGCCCCGCCGGTGGCGACGCCGGCAAGACCTGCGTGGCCTGCCGCGCCGGCCGGGTGGACACCGACGGGTACTGCGAGCACTGCGGCCACGCCCAGCCCCGCGAGCGCGACCATCTGGAGGAGGAGCTCGGCAGCGTCGCCGCGGTCAGCGACCGCGGGCTGCGCCACCACCGCAACGAGGACTCCTTCGCGGTGGCCGCGACGGCCCTTCCCGACGGTTCCGCGGCCACCGTGGCGATCGTCTGTGACGGCGTCTCCTCCGCCAGCCGTCCCGACGAGGCCTCGGCCGCCGCCGCAGGCGCCGCCAACGAGGCGCTGTTGGAGGCTCTCCCCCGGGGCGCGCACCCCGTGGAGGCCATGCACGAGGCGATCCTGGCGGCTGCCGCCGCGGTGAACGCACTGGCCCCGGAGGTGCCCGGCGCCCAGAACGCCCCCGCCTGCACCCTGGTCGGCGCCGTGGTCAGCGGTGGCCTGCTCACCATCGGCTGGGTCGGCGACAGCCGCGCGTACTGGGTCCCCGACGACCGGGCCGCGCTCCCCCGGCGGCTCACCGAGGACGACTCCTGGGCGGCGCAGATGGTCGCGGCCGGCCTGATGGGCGAGGCCGAGGCGTACGCCGACGCCCGGGCCCACGCCATCACCGGCTGGCTCGGCGCCGACGCGTACGACCTCGAACCGCACACCGCCAGCTTCAAGCCCGACCACCCGGGCGTGGTCGTGGTCTGCACCGACGGCCTGTGGAACTACGCCGAGTCCGCCAGGGATCTGGCCAGGATCCTGCCGCGGGACGCGGCGGTCCGGCCGCTGCACAGCGCGCAGGTGCTGGTCGGGCACGCCCTCGACGGGGGCGGCCACGACAACGTCACCGTCGCCGTCGTGCCGTTCGCGGCCCTGCCGGACGCGACGTCGGCGGCACAACCGGAACCGCAAGCGGAAGCGGATCCGCGCGCCCAGGCCTGATCTTCGACCGATCCTCCGAGGGAGTCCCATCGATGGCGAACTTCGCCAAGCCGAGCGCCCCGCGCTTCAGCGTGGAGGTGTACCAGAACGAGTTCCTTCCCGAGGGCGGCCGCGACGTCCACGCCATCGTCACGGTCACCTCCAGCGGCGGGGCCACCGCCACCCGCGCCGCCGTCCCCGCTCCCGGCGGAGCCGCGGTCGTGATCATGGTGGACTGTTCCGGGTCCATGGAGTACCCGCCGGACAAGATGCGCGGTGCCCGCGAGGCCACGGCTGCCGCGATCGACACCCTGCGCGACGGCACGAGCTTCGCGGTGATCGCGGGCACGCACGTGGCCAGGGAGGTCTATCCCGGTCAGGGCCGGCTGGCCACGGCCGACGCGGTGACCCGCGCGCAGGCCAAGGAGTCCCTGCGCGGCCTCGGTTCGGGCGGCGGCACCGCCATCGGTACCTGGCTGCGGCTGGCCGACGGGCTGCTGCGGCAGTCCCGGGCCACGATCCGGCACGGGATCCTGCTCACCGACGGGCGCAACGAGCACGAGGAACCGGCCGTGTTGCGCGCCACCCTCGAAGCCTGCGCGGGTCGCTTCACCTGCGACGCGCGCGGTGTGGGCACCGACTGGGAGGTGAAGGAGGTGACCGGCATCGCGAGCGCGCTGCTCGGCAGCGCCGACATCGTGGCCGATCCCGCGCACCTCACCGAGGACTTCACGCGCATGATGGAGAACGCCATGGGCAAGGAGGTCGCGGACGTCGCGCTGCGCCTGTGGACCCCGGTCGGCGTGGAGATCCAGTACGTGAAACAGGTCGCGCCGACCGTCCATGACCTGACCGACCGCCGTACCGAGGCCGGCCCGCGGGCCGGCGACTACCCGACGGGTTCGTGGGGCGACGAGTCCCGCGAGTACCACGTGTGCGTCCGGGTCCCGGGGGCGGCCGTCGGGCAGGAGATGCTGGCGGCCCGCGCGACGCT
The DNA here is from genome assembly GCF_042889445.1 of Streptomyces sp. NPDC002602. Classification (NCBI taxonomy): domain Bacteria; kingdom Bacillati; phylum Actinomycetota; class Actinomycetes; order Kitasatosporales; family Streptomycetaceae; genus Streptomyces; species Streptomyces sp. NPDC002602. The sequence continues at coordinate 640,886 of NZ_JBIAQX010000002.1, forward strand.
GATCGTGCCGGACGCGGCGGGCGGTGCGCCGACCGTCCTCGCCCAGGGTCTGGTGCGGGCGGTGTGGACCGACGACCTCGTCGCCTCCACGGCGATCAGTCCGCAGGTGGCGCACTACACCGGGCAGGCGGAGCTGGCCCAGGCCATCCAACAAGGTTTGGAAGCACGCAAACTGGGCGATGTCGATGGTGCGACGGCCAAACTCGGACGCGCGGTACAACTGGCGAGCGCGTCCGGCAACGCCGACACTGCCAAACTGCTGGCGAAGGTGGTGGATGTCGTGGACGCGGCGGCAGGTACTGTGCGGCTGAAAGCGAAGGTCGCCGATGCCGACGAGATGACCCTTGAAACGCGTTCGACGCAGACCGTCCGAGTGAAGAAGACCTGAGAAGAGACCTGCCGCGATGACGCAGGGAGAAGGGGGAAGCGTAGCCATGCCGACCTGCCCGAACGGGCACCAGTCCGCCTCCGAGGACTGGTGCGAGGTCTGCGGCCACCGCATGGCTGCCACCACGAGCGCCCCCGCGGCGCCTTCCTACGGCTACGGCTACCCTCCCACGGCCGGTGAGCCGACCGCGCAGGCGGAGTTGTGCCCGCAGTGTCGGACCCCGCGCGAGGCCATGGCCCCGTTCTGCGAGGAGTGCCGGTACAACTTCCTGACGCGTTCGGCGACTTCGTACACGCCGCTCGCGCAGGAGACGGGCCCGGCCGCGGGCACCGGGAGCGTGGGCACCCCGCCGCCCCCGCCGCCGCAGGCCCCGCCGAACTTCTCGCAGGATCACTTCGACTACCAGGGCTCGCGGCCGTCCCGGGTCAACCGACCGGCCGAGCCGCTCCAGCGCGAGGACGACTGGCTGCTGCCGCCCCCCTCGCACGAACAGCAGGGACACGGGCAGCAGGGACACGGGCAGCAGTCACACCAACAGCCCTCGCACCAGCAGCAGTCGCACCGACAGCAGCCCGTGCAGCAGCCCCTCCAGCAGGAGTACCAGCAGCCGCACTATCAGCAACAGCCTCCGCCGCAGCAGGAGTACCAGCAGTCTCCGCAATCACAGCAGCAGTCGCAGCCGTTGCAGGGGCAGCAGTCGCAGCAGGAGTACCAGCAGCACTCACAGCACCAGCAACAGCAGGTCCCGCAGCATCAGGCTCAGCAGCATCACCAGCAACAGCACTACTCGCCCCAGGGCCACCAGGGCCAGGCCCCGTCCCTCGGCAACGGTGCCTGGAGCGCGACGATCGGCCCCGACCGCTCGTACTTCCTGGCGATGATGCAGCGCAGCGGTCCCGAGGCGGCCGGGTTGAACATGCCCGCGTACTCCCCCGAGCAGCATCTCGCGCTCTCCGGCGGTCAGATCACCATCGGCCGGCGGCGCGCCTCCTCGGGCGAGTCCCCGGACATCGACCTCTCGGTGCCCCCCGAGGACCCGGGCGTCTCCCACCAGCACGCGGTGCTCGTCCAGCAGCCCGACGGGAGCTGGGCGGTGGTGGACCAGAACTCCACCAACGGCACCACCATCAACGGCGGTGAGGAACCGATCCAGCCCTACGTCCCGATCCCCCTCGGCGACGGCGACCAGGTCCACGTCGGCGCCTGGACCACGATCACCGTCCGTCGGGGTTAGGCGGTCGTCCCGACCTCCCCCAGCGGCCACACGTACGGGCCCTGGGGGTCGTCGAGCCACGACCACTGGCCTTCCGGGGTGAGCGTGACCCCGAACCGCTCGCGCGCCGGGCGGCCCTCGCGGCGCCACAGGTCAAGGGCCTCCCGGGGGTGCAGGACGCCCTCGGTCAGGATCAGCAGGAACTGGAACCGCTCGTTGTCCACCAGCTCGTACGGGAGCCCGTGCCGGGGCAGCGAGGGGGCGTGCGGGGCCGCGCCCGCCCCGCGCAGCGGCACGAAGTACGCCGAGGTGTGCAGGAACCGGCCCTCCGCGAAGTCCGCGTCCCGCACGGTGAGCGCGATCAGCCCGGTCGACAGGGGCGCCAGGATGCGTGCCCCGGGCCGACACTGGGCCGGCCAGGCGTGCGGGATCAGCGGCAGTGTGCAGGTGACCAGGATCCGGTCGAAGGGGGCGCGGGAGGGGCAACCCCGCGCCCCGTCGCCGGTGACGACGGTCGGGTGCAGGCCGAGCTGCGCCAGGTGCGTCCGCGCCGACTCGGTGATCTCCTCGTCCAGGTCCACCGTGGTGACCCGTTCCTCGCCGAGCCGGTGGCAGAGCAGGGCCGCGTTGTAGCCGGTGCCCGCACCGATCTCCAGCACGTTGTTCCCGTCACGGACCTCCAGCGCCTCCAGCATCCTCGCCATCAAGGAGGGCTGGCTGCTGGAGGACACCAGCTCGCCGTCGCGCAGCCGGGTGGCGAGCGGGGTGTCCGTGTACACCCCGCGCAGCCAGCGGGCCCGCCGCCCGGGGTCCGGATCCTCGGCCCAGAGCCGCTCGTGTCCGGCTCCGCGACCGGTCCAGAAGTACGGGACGAAGACGTGCCGGGGCACCGCCGCGAAGGCCGCCCGCCAGTCGGGGTCGTCCAGGGCCCCGGCCGCGATCAACTCCTTGACCTGGGCCGCGTGCGCGGTCTCGCGCAGGTCGCGTACTTCTGCATCTGCGCCCATCTCTCCACTGTGCTGCCCGGCGGGGGCGAAGGCCAACGGTGATCGGGCGTGTTCCCGCGCGTCGCGGCGTGGCGAGCGGGGTGCCGGGCTTGCGGGCGGGGTCCTAGGACCCCGGTCCTCGGTCCGGGCGTCTGAGACGATGGTCAGGTGAATGACGATCCGCAGGGCACGGTCCAGGAGCAGACCTTCTACGAGCTGGTGGGCGGCGAGGCCACCTTCCGCCGCCTGGTCCACCGGTTCTACCAGGGCGTCGCGGAGGACCCGCTGCTGCGCCCGATGTACCCGGAGGAGGACCTGGGGCCGGCCGAGGAACGGTTCGCGCTGTTCCTCATGCAGTACTGGGGCGGCCCGGGCACCTACAGCGAGAACCGCGGGCACCCGCGCCTGCGGATGCGGCACGCGCCGTTCCAGGTGGACGCGGCCGCGCACGACGCGTGGCTGGGTCACATGCGGGTCGCGGTGGACGAGCTGGGCCTGGCGCCGGAGCACGAGGCGCGGCTGTGGCGGTACCTGACGTACGCGGCCGCATCGATGATCAACACGGCGGGCTGAGGCGGCCGACGGAACGCACCCCGCCGGCCGACGGCGGGGACGGTACGGCGGCGCAACGACGCCGGAGGCCGGCCGGGGACGGTACGGCGGCGCGACGCGCGACCGTGAGGCGGAAGGCCGTACGGAACCCGCGCGGCGTCGTCGGACGGGCCGGGCCGGCTTCGTCAGACGGGCCGGACCTGCAGGGCGCCGAGGCCCCCGGTCCCGCCGGGACGACGCATGGCGACGGACCCGTACGGGGTGCGCAGTCGCAGCCACCCGCCGGACGCCAGCAGCGCCACCGGTGCGGGGGCCGCGGGCGGTCCGCCGGGGCCGGCGGACACGGAGGCCCGTACCGGCCGCAGGAAGCCCAGGGACTGCGCGGCGTGCACGGCGCGCAGTGGAAGTTCGGTGTCGCCCACCGTGCGGGACCAGATCTCGCGGCCGATGCGGTCGCGCTCGGACCGGGTCCGGTGCTGTGGAGGCAGGGCCTCGTCCCGGGCCCGGAACTCGGCGACGGCGCCCGCCACGGCGGCCCGCATCGCCTCGGCGCCGGGCAGGCCCGCCACCGGCTCCCAGCCGCCGCGCGGAGGCAGTACGCCCGCCCAGGGCGGCCCGGTGACCGGACCGGGCACGACGACGCTCGCGGCGCCCTCGTCCACCGATTCCAGCAGCTCACCGGCGGACACCGTCAGGTCCAGGGGCGTCCCGGCGGGCGCGGCGAGCCGCACCGTGCGGACGGCCAGTACCTCGAAGGACGGCGGCCGCCCGAAAACGGCGAGCGCGCCGCCACCCGCCCGCGCCTGAAGGCGGACGGCGGCGGCGCGGTCGTAGTGCACCAGCCGGCCCAGGAAGGCGGCGAGGTCCGCCGCCTCCCCGGAGTCGGCGCAGTGCAACCGGTCGTTCATGCCGCGATGCGCCCTTCCGAGCCCTTGGCGCGCTTGGCGTCCAGGGGCTCGTCCAGGTACTCCTCCAGGAAGCTGCGCTCCTCGGCCGTGATGCGGCGGGGCCGCCCCGCGGCGAGGTCGTACGGCACGACCACGGTCTCGGCGCGCACGTAGACCGTCTCGGGCGTGGACTCGGTCGCCTCGTCCTTGACCTCGTAGCGGATGGTCAGGGACGCGGCGCCTATCCGGGTCACCCAGGACTCGATCAGCACCGGCTCGTGCCGGTGCACGAGGGGCAGCTTGTAGTCGATCTCGTGACGGGCCACGACGGAACCGCCCGTGAAGGACTCACTGCCCTCCCCGGGCGCCAGGCGGAACATGAAGTCGATGCGCGCCTCCTCCAGATAGCGGAGGAAGACGACGTTGTTGACGTGCCCGAAGGCATCCATGTCCGCCCAGCGGAGGGGGCACCTGTAGTGGTGTCTGGCCATGGTCCTCGACCTCAGCCTCGGGTCAGCTTCTTGTAGGTGGCGCGGTGCGGACGGGTCGCGTCCACGCCGAGACGCTCGACCTTGTTCTTCTCGTACGACTCGAAGTTGCCCTCGAACCAGTACCACTTGGAGTCACCCTCGTAGGCGAGGATGTGGGTCGCGACCCGGTCCAGGAACCAGCGGTCGTGGGAGATGACCACGGCCGCGCCCGGGAATTCGAGGAGCGCGTTCTCCAGCGAGGACAGGGTCTCGACGTCGAGGTCGTTGGTGGGCTCGTCGAGGAGCAGCAGGTTGCCGCCCTCCTTGAGCGTCAGCGCCAGGTTGAGGCGGTTGCGCTCACCACCGGACAGGACGCCCGCGGGCTTCTGCTGGTCCGGGCCCTTGAAGCCGAAGGCGCTGACGTACGCGCGGGACGGCATCTCGACCTGGCCCACGTTGATGTAGTCCAGCTCGTCCGACACGACCGCCCAGAGGGTCTTCTTCGGGTCGATGTTGGCGCGGCTCTGGTCGACGTAGCTGATCTTGACGGTGTCGCCGACCTTGATGGCGCCGGAGTCCGGCGTTTCCAGGCCCTGGATCATCTTGAACAGCGTGGTCTTGCCGGCGCCGTTGGGGCCGATGATGCCGACGATGCCGTTGCGGGGCAGCGTGAACGACAGGTCGTCGATGAGGACCTTGTCACCGAAGGCCTTGGAGAGGTTGTTGACCTCGACCACGATCGAGCCCAGACGCGGGCCCGGCGGGATCTGGATCTCCTCGAAGTCCAGCTTGCGCATCTTGTCCGCTTCGGCCGCCATCTCCTCGTAGCGGGCGAGGCGGGCCTTGGACTTGGTCTGACGGCCCTTTGCGTTGGAGCGGACCCACTCCAGCTCTTCCTTGAGGCGCTTCTGGCGCTTCTCGTCCTTGCGGCCTTCGACCTTGAGGCGGGTGGCCTTCTTCTCCAGGTAGGTGGAGTAGTTGCCCTCGTAGGCGATGGCGCGGCCGCGGTCGAGTTCCAGGATCCACTCGGCGACGTTGTTCAGGAAGTACCGGTCGTGGGTCACGGCGATGACGCAACCCTTGTACTGCGAAAGGTGCTGCTCCAGCCAGTTCACCGACTCGGCGTCGAGGTGGTTGGTGGGCTCGTCGAGGAGGAGCAGGTCCGGGGCCTCGATCAGCAGCTTGCACAGCGCCACGCGGCGCTTCTCGCCACCGGAGAGGTTGGTGACGGGCCAGTCTCCGGGCGGGCAGCCCAGGGCGTCCATGGCCTGCTCCAACTGGGCGTCGAGGTCCCAGGCGTTGGAGTGGTCCAGGTCTTCCTGGAGCTTGCCCATCTCGTCGAGGAGCGCGTCCGTGTAGTCGGTCGCCATCAGCTCGGCGACCTCGTTGAAGCGGTGCAGCTTCTTCATGGTGTCGGCGGCGCCGTCCTGGACGTTCTCCAGGACGGTCTTCGACTCGTCGAGCTTGGGCTCCTGCATCAGGATGCCGACGGTGAAGCCGGGCGAGAGGTACGCCTCGCCGTTGGACGGCTGCTCCAGGCCAGCCATGATCTTCAGAACGGTGGACTTACCGGCGCCGTTCGGGCCGACCACACCGATCTTCGCGCCGGGCAGGAAGTTCAGGGTGACGTCATCAAGAATCACCTTGTCGCCGTGCGCCTTGCGCGTCTTGCGCATGGTGTAGATGAACTCAGCCAAGAGAAACCGTCCGGCAGATCGATGGGTGGGCAGATACACCCCATCTTGCCTGACGTCCATCCCTCGGGGGAAACCCGTATGGTCCCGGCGCCCTGACCTGCGCGGCGGCCGGAGGGGCCTGACGGTCGTGGCCGTCATTGGTCGTCGTCGGCCGTCCCCGGCCCACCTCCGACGGCCCAGGGACGGCCCGGAGGCCGTCCCCTCCGGGGACCTTTCTCGCAGGTGACGGCACATGGTCCGCTCGTTCCGGGCAGGGAAATCGCGAGGCTCAGGGCCCGACAGAGGAATCGCTTCAGGTCCCGCCGGACAGGCCGCAGGCCCCCGCCTGCTGCCGAGCGGGCGGGAGGCATCATGGGGTCGGGTGCTGAAGGAGGGCTGACGGTGATACTCGAGTGTGACCCAGTTTGCGACGTGGTGGACGTCCAGGGTTCGGCCGAAGAGCTGGACCGCCTGGCGTACGTGGTGGCCCGGGGAGAGGGGAGCCTCCGCTGCGCTCCCGTGCCGGACGGCGAGGCCCTGGCAGGGGTCGAGGTCCGGACGGGTTCCGGCCCCGGGGTCCTCATCCAACTCGATCACGAGCGGCAGGTCCTCGTGATCGACGGCGATGCCGAAGCAAGGGCGCTGCTCGCGGACGCGCTGCGCGGCATGGCCGCCGCCGAGGACGGAGGCCACCTCCACATCGAGTACTACGCCGAGTACGGCTACCTCGCGGAAGGGTCCGTGTCGTTGGTGGTCAACAGCCCGCACGGAGGTATGCCCAGGCGGTAGGCCGGGCGGCCGAGCCCACGGCGTCTGGTGCCGTGCAGGAACCGTGCTGCCGGGGCGCGCGCGTACTGGACGTACTCGGTTGCCCGGAGTGCGGGCCGGGCGCGGTGCCAGGCGTCGCGGGCCCGGCAGGATCCGAAAGGGACGGCCTGGCCCTCGCGGTCCGACGGCCCCCGCGACCTGATGCCGAGCAGCGGACGCGGGAGGCCGTGGCGGCCGTGTGTGGCCGCGCTTTGGTGGCCTCGGAGGCTGCCTGACGGCCCACAGACGGCCCACGGCCCCACAACGGCCCCTCATAGACGGTTCCACCGCAGGTCAGGGGCCCGTTTTGCTTCCCAGGTTCGCCAGAAACAACCCATCTTGCCTGCGTCCATGGCTACGGGCGAATGGGCAGGTCAGGCCCCGCTGACCTCGGCCGCCTCGGACCGGCCCGGGTCGCGGGTGCCGCCGCCGATCGTCGGAGCCCGCCAGGGCGGCGCGGATGTGCGCCGCGCCGTGCGATCACCCGGCAGGATGACGCCAGGTTCTGGGCCGATCCCTCGGAGGAAACGTGGACAACGCCTGGCTGGCGCTCGCCGGCACGACCATCGCCGTGGCGGGCACTCTCGTCGCCCCCATCGTGTCGCAGCGGCTGCTCGCACACGCCGAATCCGATCGCCACGAACGCCAGGAGCGGGCGGCCGACGCCCAGTGGGTCCGCGAGCAGCGAGTCGTCGCGCTGGACAAGCGGCGCGACTGTTACGTGAACGCGAATTCCGGGTACCGCCGCCACCGCATAGAACTCATGAAGTACCTCTGGCTCGTGCACAAGCGGGGCGACACCGCGGAGGAGCGGACGGCCTTGGAGGACGCACGTCACGCGATGCACGCTTCGTTCGCCGAGGCCCAGATGGTCGCCTCCGATTCCGTCCTCGCGGAGCTGGACGCCCTGGCACAGACCCTTGCCCACCTCTACGACCGGATCATGCGCCTGGAGGAGGGCGACGCGGCACCCGACGACTCGTTCGAGAAGATCCGGACCGACCTGCTGCGGGCCAACGCGCAGTGGGTGATCATGCGTGGTGAGATGCGGGCCGACCTGGGAGTGGACTCACGACCGGCAGCCATCTCGACGACGGCCCCTGATTCTCCCGCCGTCGCCGGCGCCACCGCCGACGGCCTCCGGGCGGCCCAGCCGGGGTGAGGCGGTCCCCGCTCGGGGTCCCGGCGCCGGGAGCGCTTCCCCGCGATCCCTTGGCGGCTCGCGGGCCGATGGGCGATGGGCCGATGGGCCGGGGCACGGCCGCGCCCCGGCGCGCGGGTGGCGCCGGGGCGGGCGGGTGGCGCCGGGGCGGGCGGGTGGCGCCGGGGCGGGCGGGCTGGGGCGGGCTGGCCGGGGCGGGCGGGCTGGGGCGGGCTGGCCGGGGGTGTGGTCGTCGCTCCGGGGGCGTCAGCGCGGGCGGTAGACGGTGAGGGCTTCCGGCAGCTCGTCGAGCACGAAGGCGGTGGGGGCCTTGGCGTACTCGCCGTCGTAGGCGAGGGGGGTGCCGGGCGGCACGTCCGAGATCCGCAGGCTCCGCAGGCGGGTGGCGGTGTGGACCGGGGAACGGCTGAGGGGTCCGGTGAAGGCCGCGGCCAACAGTCGCGGGCCGGGACGACCGCCGCCGAAGACGAGCCGTACGTCGAGGAGCCCCTCGCCGAGGTTGTCGCGGCGCCTGGGCGTGGGGCCGCTGCCGTGGTACGTCCCGTTGCCCGCGAACAGCAGCCAGACGCTGCGCGGTCGCCCGGCGAGGCTCAGCCGCACGGGCCGCTCGGCCCGCAGCACCCGCCACGCCGCCAGCAGCGCGGCGGGGCCGCTCCCGATCCGGGGCGCCCACCGCAGCCGGTGTCGCAGCAGCTCGGGGTAGGCGCCGATGCTGAAGTTGTTCAGGAAGTACCCCGACTCCTCGTGCCCGGGCCGGGCACCGGACTCGGGGGCGGCCTCCGCCTCCTCGGCGGGGTCGGAGTGTCGCCGCGGGCCGGGGGTGAAGCGTCCGACGCCGACGCGGACCGCGTGCCCGTCGGCCACCGCCCGACAGGTGTCCTCGATTCCGGCGAGCCCGAGGTCGAGGGCGAAGTGGTTCAGGGTGCCGCCGGGGAACACCGCGAGCGGCACCCCGGCGCGCAGCGCGGCGGTGGCGGCCGCGTTGATGGTGCCGTCGCCGCCGCAGACGCCGAGCACCTGGGCCCGGGAGGCCGCGGCGGCCAGTTCCGACTCCAGCTCGGTGCTCTCGCACTGGACCAGCTCCGCCTTCGGAAGCCGGCGCTCGAGGACGTCGAGCCCGGCGAAGGCGGCCGTACCCGACCCGGAGTTGATCACGACCGTCAGGCCTTCCCCGTCCGGCAGCGCGGGGGCCCCGGCGTCCGGCCGTTCGTCGCCCGGTACGACCCGGGCCTCCTGGACGTCACGCGCGAGCCGTCGTACGAGGAACCCGGCGGCCACCCCGAGCGCCGCGCCCGCCACCACGTCGGACGGGTAGTGCACCCCGGTGTAGACGCGGGAGAACGCGACCGACGCGGCGACCGGGGCCAGCGCGAGGCCCCATCCGGGCGCCTCCAGCGCCAGCCCGGCGGTGAAGGCGAACGCCGAGGCCGCGTGCCCGGAGGGGAACGAGGTGGTCTGCGGCTGGGTCCGTAGCTGCCGGGTGGCCGGCACCCCTTCCAGCACGGGCCGACGCCGGCGTACGGACCACTTGCCGACGGTGTTGATCGTCGCCGAGGCCAGCGCGAGGGAGGTGACTCCCCGCACGGCGGCCTTGCGTGTCCGGGCCGAGCCGAAGGCGGCGAGCGCGGCGGCGGTCCCGCCCCACAGGACACCGTGGTTCGCGGCCCGACCCAACCTGGGCAGCACCCGGTCGGCCCCGGGCCAGTGCCGGTGGGCCACCGCGTCGAACAACTGCCGGTCCCATCGCGCGACCGACCCCTGCCAGGTCAATTCCTGTTCAGCCATTTTCAGCGCCTACCCCGCGCCGCGGATCCGGAACCAACCCCACCCGCCACCCGGGCCACCGGGCACGGGCGCCCCTCCCGGACCGCGCCGGGCTCACGAGACCCGGCCCCCGCTCGCCCGCGACGAGTCGAGGGAGACGACCCGCCCGGGGCGCCCTGGGCCGGCTCTTTCGGCTCTTGCCGGGGCCGCGTCGCCCGGCACCGCGCCCGGCGGCGTTGTCGGGGCACCCGAGCACGTCCGACACACAAGCGCCCTCCGCCTTGCCGGGCACGGCACCGGACACCGCGGCCCTGACCGACAAGACCCGAAAGAGACGACCTAGACCTCGTCCTGCTCGCCCTCCAGCGGCCGCTTGCGCAGCAGCAGGACGACCATGCCGCCCAGCACCACCAGGCCCACCGCGAGGGAGGCGATCACCGGGGTGGCCGCCGAGCTGCCACTGGTCGCGAGGCGTTCGCCGGCCGGGGAATCCTCGGTCTCGGTCCCGGTCGTGGGCTCGGATCCGGCCGACGGTACGGCCGTACCGGACACGGCGCCCATCGGCACCGGTTCGGGCGCGGGCCAGAGCGCCGTCGCGGTGGCGGTGGTCGCGGATTCGCTGGAGCCCGCCACGATCTGTGCCTGGTTCGGGACGCCGTTGGCGAAGAGCCGTCCGACGGGAACCTTGGTGGAGCCCTGCACGACGACCGAGGCGAGCCCGTCGGCCGTGCCCGGCGGCACCTCGAAGTACAGCCGGGTGCCGTCGGCGGCGGCGGTCAACGGCCGCCCCTGCTCGTCGACCACCCGCACGCCCATGGCAAGGGCCGCCGCGTCGGGGGTGACCGTCACGCTCTGGGCGCCGGTGCGCACCGTGACCGGGCCGAGCCGGCTGCCGACGGCCCCCGTCACCGGACCCGACACCTCGCCGGGGTCCAGTGCCAGCGAGGGCGGCGGTTCCGCCATCCGGCCCGCCTCCCGCTGGAGGTAGTCGGCGAGTTGTTCCGCCGCCGGGTCGGAGGCTTCCACCTGAGCCCCGTCCGCCAGCCGCCAGATCGCCACCTGTGTGCCGGCGGCGGCGCTCTCCGCGCTGAGGGGGGCGGCGCCGGCCGCCTTGGCGAGCTCCGCCAGGTCGTTGAGCTGTGGGTAGGAGTGCTCCAGCACCCAGCGGATCCGGCCCGCGCCGTCCTTGCCCTCGAGGGGGCTGCCGTTCCAGCCGCTCTCGGTGTACCGGGCCTCGGGCTGTGCGTAGCCCGCGACGCCGACCCCGTAGGTCTGGAGCATGCCGCCGCCGTCCACGCGCATCTCGTGCAGTCCGGCCGGGACCTGCCGTACGGCTCCGTCGCCGGTGCGCAGGACGGCCTGCCCGTAGGTCTTCAGCCCGTCCAGCACGGCGCTCGCACCCTCCGGGGCCCGGCCCGGTGTGGGCTCGGAGTCCGCCGCGACCGCGGCGCCGGGCGTGGCGGCCAGGGCCGCGGCCAACAGTGCCACCGCCGCCAGCTTCCGGCGTGTGGAGCCCCGTCCGGGAACGGCTGCGGGGCCGGTGACGGGTGGGGTGACGGGTCCGGCGATGGCGGGATCGGGAACGGAGGATGCGGGAACAGCGATCGACACAGTCTTCCCCTTCGGGCCGAGGACCCGGGTGCCGAGGACCCAGATGCCCGTGAGTACCGGGGAATCCTAACCGCCTCGAACACTCAGACCACCGCCGCCTTCTGAGGCGCCATCAATGGGGTGTCCGTTTTGACGACGCGCCGGAAGGCCGCCGTCCCCCGATTGAGGTCGTGTCCGACGGTGACGGCCTCGATGTCCGCGGAGAACCGTCGCGCCCCGTCCCCGTCGGGCGGATCGTCGCGCACCCGCAGCCTTCCGTGCACCACGAGGGGTTCGCCGACGGACACGGAACTCGCCAGGTTCAACGCGAGGGTTCGTCGCGCCCAGACGGTGAAGAAGCTGGTCGAGGCGTCGGACCAGGTGTCCGTCCGCCGGTCGAAGTACCTCGGCGTCACGGCGAATCGGAACCTCGCCGACGGGCCGGTCGGCGTCTCCTTGAAGTCGATCCGCGTCGCCACGTGTCCCACCAGCGTCACCAGGGTGTCGTTCATCCCGGTCGCCCTCCCCCGCATGTCACACCCGTGCGGACCGTCCGCACGAGGTACGACCATGCTGACCCTGCGACCCGGATCCCGCTCCGGCCTGTGGACTACTGACGGGTTGTGGAAAACTTCGCCACCGTCGCGTACTGCTCGCGCACCTCCCGGTAGCGCAGCAGCTCGGCCGCGACGGGCTCCAACACCCGGGCCCGCCCGCACCCGGCAGCCGCCTGCCGCAACCGGCGTTCCGCGTCCTGCCCGTACCTTCGGGCCGGGCCCCGGGCGGCGATCGAGCAGGCCCATTCGACCAGCGGGCCGCCGACGATGCCCGCCACCATCAGCAGCACCGGCGGCATCAGGTGCGGTGGCAGGACCCCGGCGATCTGCCCGACCAGCCACAGGCCGCCGTAGATCTGGAGCAGGGTCATCGCGGCCTGAACCAGCACCGCGGCGGGCCACCAGCCGGGTCGCGGCGGTTTGACGTGGGGCACGGTGACCGCCGTGCCCACGGTCACCGCGATCTCGTCCAGTGCCTCCGGGAGCCGGTCGGCGCCGCGCACCGCGGTTTCGCGGACCGCTTGGGCCCAGGGCTCGGGCAGCCCGATGACCGCCTCGTCCGCGACCGTCCGTACGGCCTGCTCCACCCGCTGCCGGGCGGTGACCTCCTCCTCGACGGGGAACTCGGTCGCCGTCGGGTTCCGTCCGATCGCGGCGAGGGCGGCCAGACCGGCCAGGGAGCGCGGGGCGCGCCGGCTCTCGTACCAGCGCCACAGCCGCAGCCACGGCGTCCCGCAGGCCTTGCCGGCGTTGCGCCGCCAGGCCCGTTCGGCGGCGAGACCGGCCGCGTACGCCCCGACGGCCTCGGCGAGTCGGTCCTCGAACTCGGCGCGCGCCCCCTCCCCGATCTCGGGCCCCGGGTGCCCGTCGGCGACGTACAGCGGCCTGAGGCGCAGCGCGGCCCGGTCGACGTCGGCGGAGATCCGCCGGGTGGCCGCGCCCTTCTCCTGGGTGAACTGTCCGAGGAGTTCGCGCAGTTCCCCGACGCCCTCACCCGTCAGGGCGGAGACTCCGAGGACGGTCGCCCCGGGTTCGCCGTGTTCCCCGAGGGCGATCCCGTCGTCGTCCAGCAGTCGCCGCAGGTCGTCCAGGACGAGGTCGGCCGACTCGCCGGGCAGCCGGTCCACCTGGTTCAGCACGACGAACGTCACCTCGGCGTGCCCGGCCAGCGGGCGCAGGTACTTCTCGTGGAGGACGGCGTCCGCGTACTTCTCCGGGTCCACCACCCACACCACCGCGTCGACCAGCGCCAGCACCCGGTCCACGTGGTCCCGGTGGGCGCCGACGGCCGAGTCCAGGTCCGGCAGGTCCACGAGGACCATTCCCCGCAGCGCCTCGGCCTCCGCGGTCTCACGCGGCCGGCGCCGCAGCCGGCCGGGGATCTCCAGCCGGTCCAGCAGGCCCGCCGCGCCGTCCGACCAACTGCAGGCGATCGGCGCGGCCGTGGTCGGCCGGCGCAGACCCGTCTCGGAGATCTGTACCCCGGCGAGTGAATTGAAGAGGGTGGACTTGCCGCTTCCGGTGGCGCCGGCGATCGCGACGACCGTGTGCTGGGCCGAGAGCCCGCGCCGCGCCGCCGCCTCGTCGAGGATCCGTCCGGCTTCGGCCAGGGACTTGCCGTCGAGGATCCGGGTCCTGGAGAGCCCGATGAGCTGGCGCAGTGCGTCGAGGCGGGTGCGCAGGGCCTGCGCCTCGGGGCTGAGCGGGGGCGCGGTCACCTTGCCGCCGTCGCTGCCGGCGCCGGAGACGGCCCGCACGAGCGCGTCGTCGCCCTCCTCGTTGTCGGTCGCGGGCCAGTCGTCGTCGGCGACCCGGGGGCGCGAGCGCGCGATGAGTCCGTCGTCCCAGCGGTCGTCGGTGCGGTCGGTCAAGGCGGTCACCGTGTCACCTCTCCTTCTGCAGTACGGACAACGCGGCGATCAGCTCGGCCTGTGGTTCCGGGGTCACTTCGAGGGCTTCCAGGGGGGCGAGGCGGCGGTCGCGTTCGGCGCGCAGCACCTGGTCCAGGTGTTCGCCGACCAGATCGCCGCCGCGGTCCCGCAGCCGTACGGCGGCCTGTACGCCGATCCGCTCGGCGAGCTTCTCGCCCGCCGGGCGGGCCCGCTTGCCGCCGAGGAGGGCGGCGACCAGCAGGGCCGCGACGCCGTCGGGGTCGGGCGCGGGCTGCTTGTCGAGCCGTGCGACCTCCTCCTCGGCGAGTTCCTCCAGGACGCGCCGCCAGCGCCGTACGGCCATGCCGATGCGTTCCGCCGCCTCGCGGTCGGGCGCCGGCAGCGAGACCGCGGCAGCCGCCGGTTCGCGCCGCCAGGCCTCCGCGATGCGCTCGTCGGCGGCGGCCACGGCGCACTGGAGCAGCGCGGCGAGGGATTCGGCGAGGGAGTCGAGGAGCTCGTCGGCGCTGGTGTCGAGGGGGTAACCGCGCCACCTGGTCAGCGCGTCGCCGGCCAGGACCGCGCCCTTGTCGAGCCGGTTGCGCACCCGCTTGCCCTCGCGGCGGTACGCGTCCGTGACGGCCGATGTCAGCCGTACGGCGGCGGCGTGCTGGGCGGCCACCGCGGAGGCGAGCTCCGGCATCCGGCGGCCGAGGGAGTCCAGCGCGCCCAGCGCTGTCCGCCCGACGGCGTACTGCCGGGCCGCGGGGTCCTGGGCGTGGTGGCTGAGCCACGCGAAGAGCGGCGCGACGGCGCTGGCCGGCAGCAACCCGCCCCCGCCGGTGGACTCGGGCAGCTCGGGCACCGTGAACCGGGGCACGTCGCCGAGCCCGGCCCGGGTGAGCAGGGCCCCGTACTGCCGGGAGACGTCGGCGAGCACCTGGTGCGGTACCCGGTCCAGCACCGTGACCAGGGTGGCCTTGTACTGCTTGGCGGTGCGCAGCAGGTGCCAGGGGACGGCGTCGGCGTACCGCGAGGCGGTGGTGACCATCACCCAGACGTCCGCGGCGCAGATGAGGTCGGAGGCGAGGGTGCGGTTCTCGACGACGAGGGAGTCGATGTCGGGGGCGTCGAGGATGGCGAGCCCGCGCGGCAGGGTCGAGACGGTCTCGATCCGCAGTTCGCGGGTGGCGTGGGTGTTCCCGCGCGGGGGCTTCCTGGTCGCGGGAGGGGACTCGTCCTCCTCGTGGGGCACCCAGACCCGCATCAGGTCGGGCAGGACGCGCATCCCGGCGAACCAGTGATGATCATCCGGATGGCAGACAAGCACCGGGGTTCGTGTCGTGGGACGCAACACCCCGGCTTCGCTGACCTGCCTCCCCACGAGGGAGTTGACGAGGGTGGACTTGCCGGCCCCGGTGGACCCGCCGACGACGGCGAGCAGCGGCGCCTCGGGCGCCTTCAGCCGGGGAACGAGGTAGTCGTCGAGCTGCGCGAGCAGCTCGGCTCTGGTCTGACGGGCGCGCGGAGCGCCGGGCAAGGGCAGCGGCAGACGCACGGACGCGACCCGGTCGCGCAGGGCGGACAGGGCATCGAGCAGCTGAGGCCGAACATCCAAGGTCACCACATGCGAAGAATGCCCAATTTAGGACCATTTTTGAAGCTTATACGTCCTCTGCGCGCCGACCGCCACCCCGGCGAGACATCCCAGGACACGACGGACGAGCAGGACTCAGGCATAACGAGTACACAACACCCGGGGCGTCGCGGCGCAAAAGCGGTGCGAAAATCGCACCTGCCTGCGATTATCGGGACCGCTTCACCGAACCTCCACATCGTGGCACGCGGGTGAAGCAACCGGGACAGGGTGACTGGAGCCCTATCCTTGACCCGGCACGGCCCACGGTCTCACCCCCACCTCGGGGCTCAAGGCCACCACGGCCACCTTCCGGCCCCCGTAGCTCAGTGGATAGAGCAGGTGCCTTCTAAGCACTTGGCCGCAGGTTCGAGTCCTGCCGGGGGCACCACATCTCCACCCCTCGAAGCCCTCCCCCACGGGAGGGCTTTCGTGCAGGTCAGCGGAACGTCAGCGCGGGTGCCGTAACGGGGATTCACCCGCCCGTGCAGCCGCCCGGGCCGGCGGGACTCCGTCATTCAGCCAGGCCGTCAGGCAGGTGTGCCGCAGGTCGTACACGCGCCTACCGACGGGCGAGGCGTACTCGTGTGCGTACGGGACGGCCTCGCGGGCCTTGCTCCAGACGCGCCGGAAGACCGATGGTGGGGTTGGTGGCCTTGACCAGCCGGCAGTTGCGTCACGCGGCGAGGATCGCGTTGCCTCCCAAATGGGCGGGGTGACGGCCT
The DNA here is from genome assembly GCF_042889445.1 of Streptomyces sp. NPDC002602. NCBI lineage: Bacteria > Bacillati > Actinomycetota > Actinomycetes > Kitasatosporales > Streptomycetaceae > Streptomyces > Streptomyces sp. NPDC002602. The sequence goes on from NZ_JBIAQX010000002.1 coordinate 657,170, forward strand.
TGGTGGGCCGGGTCTGGTTTGCCGTCTCCGGCCACCGGCCTCAGGTGGTTGGCGTCGACATGGTGCTCGACCGGCCGGTCAGGGGCGGCAGTTGTGGTGCCGGGCCCCTACGGGGGCGCGCACAGGACGCCGGCCTGGCGGCTGTTGGGGGGGCGCCGGCAAGGTTCTTGCCGCGGAGCATTCAGCCGCTGTCGGTGGGGGCGCTGTAATTGATCCGGATGTCGTTGAAGGAGTTGGCGTAGTCGTTGGAGGAGTTGGCGTAGCCGCCGCCACCGGTCCGCACCTCCCTCGCCCCGTCGCAGTAGGCCTGCGCGGCGCCGTCTGAAGGCCCGGAACGGTGGAGGAACCACCCCGTGTGGTGTAGGGGTCGCGGGCGCGTCGCCCGCGTCGCCTGCGTCAGGCTCAGGCGCGTCCACCCGGGGGTTCAGGCGCCGGGACTCCGAGGGGTCTCGGGGTTCCGGTCTGCCGAGGGATTCGGGCGGTTCTCGGCGGCCTCGCGGTCCGCGCGCCACGTCGCGACCTCGGCCTCCACGTCGAAGGTGCCCAGGTTGAGGGGCGGCCCGGGCGGGGGCATGCGCAGGGCCTTGCCGATCTTCTCGTTGATCACCGTGAGGATCTCCCGCACCTGTCGTTCGGACCGCGCCGCCCGGACCGCTTCCTTCGCGTCCTCGGCCTCCTTGCGCAGCGCGAGCGAGGGCGGCAGCGGGGAGAAGCCCTCGCGGTGCAGCTTGCCCTTGATCCACCAGAGTTCGTCGTACGGGGCGTCGAGCGAGGCCAGCGGCTTGCCGTAACCCGGCAGGTTCTCGAATTCGCCCCGCTCGGCAGACTCCCGGATCTGCCGGTCGACCCAGGACTCGATGCTGACGCCCGTCGGCTTGCGTTCGGTCACGGTTCCTCCTCGGGCACGAGGACCCTCGCCCGCGCGAGATCCCTGTACGACGAACTGCTCCTGCCGTCCAGCCTAGGCCGGCCCGTGCGGAGTGTGGAGGGGCAGTGGACGTCGTGCCTGGTGAGGTGGGTCGAGCCGCTCTCAGGTATGAGGCCTTGTCAGACTTCCGGCAGACTCCTGGTTCGTCCTGGGGAGGGACGCGCGCGACGCCTCCCGACCGGAACACTTGTGACCATGAAACGCCGCCCTCTCGTCATCGCCGTCGCCACCGTGGGAGCCCTCGCCACTGCCGCCTTCGCGCTGCCGAACCTCCCGCCCAACCCGGTCACCGACACCCTCAACGACCGCGTGTTCAAGGAGAAGAGCAAGCGTTTCGCGACCGCGGCGGACGCACCGAGCCATGACGAGCGGACGTTCTCGCTGCCCGGCTGGATACCGAAGGACGCCACCGACATACGCATACAGGCGCGCACCACCGGCGAGGCCCGGCTGATCCGGTTCACGCTGGGGAAGACCCCGCTGGACGGCCCGCAGTGCACCACGGGAGCCCCCAAGGCGGTGCGCAGCCCCCATCTGGGTGCCCGGTGGTGGCCGGGCGACACCCGCAAGGACGAGCGCGCCGAGTGCCGGGGCGTGCACCAGTACCAGGTCGCGGTGCGCGGCAAGAAGGTCTACGCCTGGACCGACGGGACCAGGTCACCCGGTGTCGAGTCTCGGGATGGTGCCCCGGCAACCGTCCACGCGGTGCGGGCAGGCGGCTGACGGCTGGCGGCTGGCGGCTGGCGGCGCGAGGAGCGTCCACGGTGCGCCGCCCTGCCGTCTGCCGTCTGCGGCCCGCCGCTTGCCGTCTCTGCCGTCTGCGGCCCCGCCGCCTGCCGTCTCCGCCGCCTGCCGTCTCCGCCGTCTCTGCCGTCTCCGCCGTCAGGTGCCGTCAGGTGCCGTGGACGGTGGTGAGCTCGGTGAGGCCGGAGATCGTCAGGACGGGTTCCAGGAGGGGGTTGGCGACGAGCTCGATGCGGTCGGCGTGGGGGAAGAGCACGCTGATACCGGCGCTGTCGAGGTATTCGACACCGGTGAGGTCGAGGACCAGGGGGCCGTCCGTGCCCGCGAGGGCGGCGGCCAGTTCCCCGGTGTTGCTCATGTCGATCTCGCCGACAGCGGTCAGCAGCGCGGTACCGTCGGGCCGTCGTCCGGGGGTGAGGGTCAGGGGAGTGGTCATCAGGCGATCCTCGTATGCATGTCGACGGTGGTGCCGGACGGGCCGGGGGTGATGGTGACCTGCTGCATCAGTGCGCGCATCAGGCCCATCCCGCGACCGCGGTGGATGTCGAGTTCCGGCTGCGGGGCTTTCCAGCGGCCGGTGTCGGCGATGGTCAGGTGCAGATTGTCGACGTACGCCTCGGCCCGGAAGTAGATGGTGTCACCGGGGGCGTCTCGGTGGCCGTGCTCGATGGCGTTGGCGCATGCCTCGCCCGCGGCGACCAGGACGTTCTGCACCGTGGTGGGGGGCAGGTCGCACTGGGCGAGCCAGCCGCGCAGCGTCTTGCGGACGGGGGCGAGCTGGGACGATTCGGCGGGGAAGGACATCTCCAGCGGGGCCGGGTGCCGGTAGAGCAGCAGGGCGACGTCGTCGTCGTAGCCGTCGACGGGCGCCAACCGGGACATGACGTGGGTGGCGAGGTCGTCGACCGAGGTGTCCCGGCCGTCCTGGAGCGCTTCACTGGCCTGGTCGATGCCCACGCTCAGCGGGCGGCGGCGGCGTTCGACGAGCCCGTCGGTGTACAGCAGCAGGGTGGACCGGGCCGGGATGGTGCAGGAGCCTTCGGGGCGTTGGTTGCCGGGCCGGACGGCCAGCGGCAGGGAGCGACCGTCCTCAAGGAGCCGGGTGACGCCGTCGGGCCGGACGAGGATCCCGGGCGGATGGCCGGCGCTGGAGTACGTCAACTGCCCGGTCTCGGAGTTGAGGACGCCGCAGAAGACGGTGGTGCAGATCGCGCCCGGCACACCGGCGGCGAACTGGTCGAGGGCCATCAGCGTCTGGGCGGGGCTGGCGTCCTGGAGCAGCAGGGCGCGGCAGGCGCTGCGCAGTTGGCCCATGACGCTGGCGGCTTCGAGGCCCCGGCCGACGCAGTCGCCGACGACGATGCCGATGCGGCCGTCGGGCAGGGTGACGGTGTCGTACCAGTCGCCGCCGACCTCCAGGGGCTGGGTCGCGGGTTCGTAGCGGACGGCGAAACCGTCGGGCAGTCGGGAGGGGCCGAGGATGGCGCGCTGCAGGGCGATGGCGGTCTCGCGCTGCTGGTCGAACTGGTGCGCGCGGTTCAGCCCCTGGGCGAGGTGGCCGGCGAGGAGGGACAGCAGCAGTTGGTCCTCACCGGTGAAGGGCCGGTTCTCGCCCAGGTCCATCCACAGGACGAGCGGGCCTTCGGGGAACTCCAGGAGGATGCCGGCACCGGTGTGGTCGGCGACCGGGGTCAGGATCGGTCCCTGACGCAGGTCTTCGAGGGTCCCGCGTCGTGCGGCGGGCAGCTCCTGCCAGGCGGGCGAGGCGTCGGTGGAGGTCAGTGTGGGTACGTCGCCGTGGTCGAAGACGGCTGCCAGGACCGACCGGGCACGCCACAGCTTCTTGAGTTCGTCCAGCGCGCCGGCCAGTGCCTCGGGCACGCTGGTCGCCCGGGACAGGCAGGTGCCCAGGGCCGCCAGGGCGCTCTCGCGCTGGATGGCGTAGTGCTCGGCGGTGACGTCGCGGAAGGTGCCGACGGTCACGCGGCGCCCGGTGTCGGGATCGTCGACCTGGTTGAAGGTGGCCGTCGCCCACAGCCGGTGTCCGTCGCGGTGGGTGATCGGAATGGTGTACGAGCCCTTGGTGCTGCCCAGCAGCAGGGCGAAGGCCTCGCCGACCTGCCGGTGCGCCTCGGAGTCGGTGCGGGCGTCGGGCCACCAGGGGTGGGTCGGCCGGTAGGGCAGGCCTTCGGGGCCGTAGCCGAGGATGTCGGTGAAGGCCGCGTTGATCTCGATGACGGCGCCGTCCTCGTCGCAGACGAAGAAGGCCTCCTGGAGGGAGTCCACCAGTGCGGTGCGCCAGCGGGCGTGGTGGTTGCGCAGCCGCGCCAGTTCGATGTTGGCCCTGACCCGGGCGAGGAGTTCGGCGGCGGCGAACGGTTTGACGAGGTAGTCGTCCGCTCCGGCCTGCAAGCCTTCGATGGACGCCTCCTGTCCGGCTCGGGCGGACAGCAGCAGCACGGGGACCGAGGCGGTGCGCGGGTCGGCCCGCAGCGCCGTGACCAGGGCGAGGCCGTCCAAGTGGGGCATCATGACATCGCTGACCACCAGGTCGAAGGCCTTCGCGCGGAGGGCCTCCAGCGCCTGCCGGCCGTCGTTGACCGCGCTGACCTGGTAGCCGGCGCCGAGCAACAGGCGGCTGAGGTACTCGCGCATGTCGGCGTTGTCGTCGGCGACCAGGACGTGGACGGGGAGCGCCGGTTCCCGAGTCGGTCCGTCGATGCCCTCCTCGATGTCCGTGACCGCGGCGGGCGTCGCCGCGGTCCGCTCGCCGGGCAGCCAGCGCAGGGCCTCCTGCACGAAGGGGTCGGTCGCGAAGGGGGCCGCGCCGGTGTCCGCCTCGGGGAGGACGGCGTCGGCGGGCAGGTGCGCGGAGCCGAAGGGCAACCGGATGGTGAACCGGGTGCCGTGGCCCTCGGTCGATGTGGCGCTGATCTCGCCACCGTGCAAGCCGACCAGTTCCCTCACCAGGGCCAGTCCGATGCCGCTGCCCTCGTTGGAGCGGGAACGGGCGTTCTCGATGCGGTGGAACCGTTCGAACAACCGGGGCATCTCCTGCGCGGCGACACCGATGCCGGTGTCGACGACGGTCACCACCGCCGCACCGTCCTCGGCTCCCACGGCGATGCCGATCGAGCCGTCGAAGGTGAACTTCAGCGCGTTGCTGAGCAGGTTGAGGACGACCTTCTCCCACATGCTCCGGTCGATGAAGACCGCTTCGGGCAGCGGGGGACAGTCGACCCGGAAGTCCAGGCCGGCCCGGTCGACGGCGGAGCGGAACACGCTGGCGAGTTCACCGGTGACCACGGCCAGATCGACCGGCTCGTAGCCCGCCTGCATCCGGCCCGCCTCGATGCGGGAGAAGTCCAGCAGCGTGTTCACCAGCTTGCCCAGCCGCAGCCCGTTGCGGTGGACGACCTCCAGTTCCTCGCGCACGCCCGCGTCCGCGTCCGTGAGGCGCTCCCGGAGTTCCTCCACCGGGCCCATGATCAGCGTCAGGGGTGTGCGGAACTCGTGGCTGATGTTGGAGAAGAAGGCCGTCTTCGCCCGGTCCAGCTCGGCGAGTTCCTCCGCCCTCCGCTGCTGCGCCTGGTAACTGCGGGCGCTGGCCACCCCGGTGGCGACATGCCCGGCGACGAGTTCCACGAAGCCGCGGTATCCGTCGTCCAGGTCCCGGTACCGGTTCAGGCCGACCACCATGAATCCGTACGGGGCGCCGCCCTGCTGCCGCAACGGCACGACCATTGCCTGGAGGGGCACTTCGGGCCGCTCCCCCGTCGGCAGGTCCGCGAACACGGCGCCGTCCAACGGCACCAGTGCGGACTCGCCCCGAGCGGGAGCGGCCGTCGGCCACACCGTCTCGGAGCCCGCCGGGAGGCGGTCCACCGCGGCCGGGTGGTCTTCGCGTATGCCGGTGGCCGCGGCCAGCGCGGCGCCGCCGTCCTCGTGGAAGAGGTACGTCAGCGTGAACGGCAGGTCGTGCGGGTTGCGGCTCAGTTGCAGACGGGCGAAGTCGAGCATCTCCTGCTCGGTGCGCACCACGCTGGGGTCGGAGCCGAGGTCGCGGAGGGTGGCCATCCGTCGTTCGCCGATGACCCGGTCGGTCTCCTCGCTGACCACGCACAGCATGCCGACCACGTGCCCGGCGTCGTCGCGCAGCGGGCTGTAGGAGAACGTGTGGTAGCTCTCCTCCGGGTATCCGGAGCGCTCCACGAACAGCAGCAGCGCCTGATCCCAGGTCGCTTCCCCGGTGGTGAGCACGGTGTCGATGCGGGGGCCGATGTCGTCCCAGATCTCCGCCCAGACCTCGTTCGCCGGCCGTCCCAGGGCCCACGGGTACTTCCGGCCCAGGGTGTCGCGCCGGTAGGCGGCGTTGCAGAAGAACGTGAGTTCCGGTCCCCAGGCCATCCACATCGAGAACTTCGACGACAGGAGGATGCTCACGGTCGTCTTGAGGCTCTGCGGCCAGCCTTCCGGGTCCCCGAGCGGGGTGGTCGCCGCCCAGTCCACCAGGGCCAGATCCCGGCCGACCATCTCGTCGGCGGCGAACACGTCGGTTCCGGCCGGCGCCGTCGCCTCCGGCTCGTCGTGCTCTGAACGCGTCACTGTCCCCCCCTCGTTCACGGCGGCCGATGCCCGAGCGCGGCCCGCCGGCGTCGACCTCCTGTTCCCCCTCCGCGTCATGGCCACCAGGACCGTGAGACCCCCGCCTGGCCGCAGGCCCGTCCGGAGGCACTCGTTGACGTGATCCGTAGAATAGGACAGCGGCGCCTCGCGCGAGGGGGCACGGCCAACGAGGCGGTGTGAGAGGCGACATGAACGAGACCGATTACGCCGTCCACCGGGACGCGGGGGCCGCCGCCCCGGACGAGCGGCGACGGATCGCCGCGGTACCCCGCCACTCGGTCCTCGACACCCCGTCCGACAGGACCTTCGACAAGATCGCCTCCCTCGCGGCCCGCGTCTTCGACGTCCCCGTGGCCACCGTGGCGATCGTGGACGGCGACCGGGCGCGGCTCAAGGCCGTGCACGGCCTCCAGGGCGTCAGGGAGGTTCCCCGTACCGAGGACAACAGCATGCTCGGCGACGAGGGGTTGACCCGCCATCCGTCCGCCCACCCCACGCGAGGAGCCGACGATCCGCCGGCCACGGTGCACGCGCTCTTCACCGATCCGGGAACCGGAGTGAGCGACGACACCGCGCTCCCTCGCCCTGTCCGTCCCGCCCCGCCGCACACCGCCACCCGCTCAGGAGAACAGGTGACCGACCACACCCTGACCGCCACCCGCCACACCCACTCCCGCGGTGCCACCGTGCTCACGGTGGTCGGCGAACTCGACCACCACACCGCACCGGAACTCACCCGGGTCATCCGGGAGACACCGTTCAGCCCCGACGTCCCCGTACTGATCGACGTCTCCGAGCTCACCTACTGCGACTCCACCGGCATCACCGTGCTCGTCGGCGCCTACCACCGTGCGCACAAGGTCGATGCCCCCCTGCTCATCGTCGGGCTGAGCCCCGAACTGAGGAACGTCTTCCGCATCGTCGGCCTCGATCAGCTCTTCACCTTCCAGCCCACCGTCGAAGACGCCGTCAATGCCCTGCACCCTTAGAGGGTCACGCCCCGGACCGCTCGTCCCCGGGTGTCCCACCGGTTTGCGGTACGACGAATCCAGGACGAGGCCATCCGGGGCGGTGGGCGGCTCGTCTACCCTGATCAGGTGACCGAGGAAGTGAATCAACTCGGCGGTGAAGCGCCGCGACTCGGCGCGCTCCCCGCGGGCGCGGCCGTGGCCGTGTGGGCCCTGGACACCACGCGCGACGTGGTCGGCGGCCACGCGGTCGCCGGGGCGTCGGCGGTGCTCGACGCCGGCGAACAGGACCGCGCGGGCCGGCTGCTGCGCCCCGGCGACCGGCACCGCTACGTCGCCTCGCACCTGGGGCTGCGCGCGCTGCTCGGCGGCTACCTGGGGCTGGCGCCGGAGAAGGTCACGCTGGTCCGCGAGGACTGCCCGTGCTGCGGCGGGCCGCACGGCCGGCCCGCGGTGGCGGGGGGCGCGGTGCACTTCTCCTTGTCCCACAGCGGGGACCTGGCGTACCTGGCCTTCGCCGGGGCGCCGGTGGGGGTCGACGTGGAGGGCGTGCCGAGCGAACAGGCGGTGGCCGACGTCCTGCGGACCCTGCACCCGGCGGAGACGGCCGAACTCGTCGCGCTCCCGGAAGCGGAACGGCGCGTGCCGATGGCCCGGTTGTGGTCCCGCAAGGAGGCCTACCTCAAGGCCACCGGTACGGGCCTGGCCCTCGGGCTGACCGACCCGTACGTCGGCTCGGGCCCCACCCCCGCCCCGGTGACGGGCTGGACCCTGCGCGACCTGCCGGCCCCGGCGGGTTACGCCGCGGCCCTGGCCGTGTCCGGGCGTTGACCGGTCCCGCGGGACGCGCGCCGGCCACCCAAGCGTCCGTCGGGTCCCACGACGAGGGCGTGTTCACGATGCGGGGGCGGCCCCTCGCTCCGGAGCCCGCCGACACCGCCGCCGACACCGCCGCCGACCCCGTTCCGGGCACCGTGTTCTGATCCCCGCCCGTGCGCGCGGGCCGACGGCCGGCGCGCACGGGGTCCGCGTCGTCCTTGCGGCGGCGTGTCGTGCGCCCAGTCGGCGCACCCTCCGCGCGCCCGGCCCGCGCCTCGCCGAGCATCGGCCGCATGACCGCATTCACCGCGCTGCTCCCGGCCGCCGCCCTGCTGGCGACGGCCGCCCTGTCGACCGCGCCCGCCGGCGAGGCCGCCGCCGAAGCCCCCCTCGCCCCCTACGTCGTGGTCCTCAAGGACAGCACGCGCGCCCCCGCCGCCGCCCGCGCCCTCGCCGCCGAGGCGACGCAGTCCGGTGACGAGGTGCGGGCCGTCTACGACACCGCCCTGAACGGGTTCGCCCTGCGCACGACCGCCTCCCGCGCCGCCGCCCTGGCCGCCGACCCCCGGGTGGCGTCGGTGGAACCGGACGCCCTGTTCCACGTCGACGACACACAGCCGCAGGCTCCCTGGTCCCTGGACCGGATCGACCAGCGCGATCTCCCGCTCGACGCCTCGTACACGTACGGGACGAAGGCGGCGGGCGTCACGGCGTACGTCCTGGACACCGGGATCAACACGGCGCACCAGGAGTTCGGCGGGCGTGCCCGCCTCGGCCACAACGCGGTGCGGTCCGAGACGGCGACCGACTGCAGCGGGCACGGCTCGCACGTGGCGGGCATCATCGGCGGGGCCACGCACGGGGTCGCGAAGGGGGTGTCCCTCGTGGCCGTGAAGGTGGCCGACTGCAGGGGCGACGGCCGCCTGTCGGACATGCTGCGCGGCCTGGACTGGACGGTGCGGGACGCCGTCCGCGGCAAGACGCCCGCGGTGGCCAACATGAGCATGGGTGGCGCCCGCAGTTACGCCCTGGACGCGGCGATCGTCCGAGCGGTGGCGTCCGGGGTCACCTTCACGGTGGCCGCCGGGAACTCCGCCGAGGACGCCTGCGGCAGATCTCCCTCCCGGGTTCCGCAGGCCCTCACGGTGGGCGCCACCGACTCCGGCGACCGCGGGGCCGCGTTCTCCGGCCACGGCCGGTGCGTGGACCTCTTCGCGCCGGGCGTGTCCGTGGTGTCCGCGTGGAAGGGCTCCACCACCGTCCTCGCGCGCGCCACCGGCACCTCCATGGCGGCCCCGCACGTGGCGGGGGTCGCCGCGTTGCTCCTGGCCGCCGGCACGGCCAAGACCCCCGAGCAGGTCACCTCGGCCCTGCTGCGGGACGCCGGGAGGGACCGGATCACCGGCCTCCCGGCGGGGACCGCGAACCTGCTGCTGCACACCCCGATCGACCACTGACGGCCGACGGCGGGAAGGAACGCCCCCGCCCCGCCCGCGACCTCCCGTCCGAGCCACCGACCGGTCGGTACCCGATGTCCCATCAGACCCGTTCTGATGGGACATCAATTTGTGTGTGCTTCGGGAGAAAGCAAGCCATTGACTTCTCATCACCGCGACGCGTCAATGTCGACCTCCGCACCGGCTCGGCCTCCCCCACACAGCGGGTGGGGGGAGGGGTTCGTCTGACGAAGGAGTCGCGACCCAGTGAGTACAACGTTCCGACGAAGAGTTCTGGCCGGGGCGGGCGCACTGTCCCTGGCCCTGACGGGTGGCGTCGTGGGTCTGGCGGGGACGGCGCAGGCCGCGACCAAGACCACAGCGGTGTTCGAGAACTGCGACGCTCCGGCGCCGCAGCCCGACGGTTCCGGCAACCAGAACTTCACGGTCACCCTGCCGGACGGCGCAAAAGCCGGCGACGTCGTCCCGATCACCATCGACCCGGGCGCGAGTCCGCTGATCCCGGGCTTCTCCGTCACGACGGTGAACACCTCGAAGATCACCCTCAAGGTGGGCACGACCACCCAGGTGGTCACCAGCCCCCCGGAGACCGTCAGCGTCGTGGCGGGACAGCCCCTGGACCCGAAGGCGTTCTCCGGAACCATCAGGATTCCGGACGGCACCGAGGGCACCTCGGTCGACGTCAAGCTCGACCTGGCCGTGACCGACGCCGACCTCAGCGGGTCGGTGTTCACCACGACCTGTACCCCGGCGCCCCGGCCGAGCGCCTCGCTCGGTTCGGTCGCGGTCGAGGCCCTCCCGAAGGACCCGATCACCACCAAGGTGACGCCCAACAGCGGCAAGGCGGGCACCGCCGTCGTGGTCACGGGCGCCAACTTCCCGGCCGGCGCGGTCACCTGCTCCGCCCTGCTGGCGGGCGTGGCGACCGGAGACACCGGTACGGGTTCGGCGGACGCGTCGGGCGCCGCCACCTGCGGCGTCACGGTCACCAAGAAGGCCGACGCCCTGAGGATCGACGGCGCGATCACCCCGTACAAGTCCTTCGTGTTCCTGGAGGACCAGGCGGGCGTGAAGAACCCGGTGGACGTCGAGGTGCTGCCCGGGCCGCTGGCCCTCGGCCCGAAGGACGGTCAGCCGGCCGTCGACTTCGGTTCGGTCACCATCAACGGCAAGCCCCAGTCGGTGGTCGGCGTGTTCAACGCCGCGACCGTCCAGGACTTCCGCGGCGGCTCGCTCGGCTGGGACGTCACGGCGACCCGTACGCCGTTCCTGAACGCCACGACCGGGCACTCCATGCCGAAGGCGCAGATCGGCATCCAGCCGTCCTGCACCGTCACCAACCCGGACAGCCCGAGCACGTGCACCGCGGGTACGCCCGGCGCGATCACGGACACCCCGATGCAGGTGGCCTCCCAGGCCGCGGGCGGGGACGAGTTGACCGGCGGCGAGTTCGCGGTCGGTGGCGCCGGGATGATCCAGCTCCCGTCGTTCATGTTCGCCGACACCTACCAGTCGGTCGTCACCTTCTCGATCTCCTGATCGGGACCGGTTCTCGACCTCCTGATCGGAACCGGCCCAGGGTGGTGCGGCGCTCCCCGGCGTCGCACCACCTTCCCGGTTTCCCCCGGCCCTTCCCGGTTTCCCCCGGGCTCTTCCCGGTTCGCCGCCCGCCGGTCGTCCCGGCCGCCCACCGCGACCGTCCCCTCTGGAGACCCGCCCATGCGCACCCGCACCTCCCCGCCCGGTACGCCCCACAGGCCGCGGCCCGGTCGGCACTTCCGCCTTCGCCTGGGCCTGCTCCACGGCGTGCACCTCGGCCTGCTCCTCGGTCTGTTGCTGCCGGTCGGGGGCCTCCTCCCCGCCGGCTCGGCCGCGGCCGCCGACAACGGTGCGTGGGGGGTGTTCCCGACGCCGCCGGCCGGTGCGGCGATGACGGACCGGGCGTACTTCTTCCACCAGGGAGCCGCCGGGAGCACCGTCCGCGACAGCGTGACGATCGTGAACTCCTCCGACCGGGAGCTGACCTTCCAGGTTTTCGCGACCGACGCCGTGAACACACCGGTGGGCGGCGCGTTCGCACTGTTGCCCGTCGAGTCGAAGCCGAAGGACGTGGGCACCTGGACGGCGCTGTCGACCGGGGCCGCGGCTACCGTCACCGTCCCGCCGAAGGGCCGCGAGGACGTCCCGTTCACCGTGCGGGTCCCCGAGGACGCGACCCCGGGCGATCACGTCGGCGGGATCGTCGCGCTGAACACGGCGGTGGAGGGCGTCCGGGCGGACGGCAAGGTGCGGGTCGGGGTGAAGCGCTCGGTCGGCGCCCGCCTGTACTTCCGGGTACCGGGACCGCTGACACCCGGCCTGAGCGTGGAGGACGTGCGGGTCAGCCGGGGTGCGCCGCTGCTGCCCTGGTCGAAGGACGCCCGTGCGACCGTCTCGTACGCGCTGGTCAATCGGGGCAACGTGGTCGTGGAGCCGAAGGTGACGATCTCCGCCGAGGGGCTGTTCGGGCGGAACGTCCTGGACCGGCCGACCCGCGCACCGCGGCTCGTGCTGCTGCCCGGGCAGCGGATCGAGCTGACCGAACCGTGGTCGGACTCACCGCAGTTGGACTGGGTGACGGTCAAGGTGGCGGCGGGGGCGAGCGCCTACCCGGATCTGACCTCGGAGTCCGAGACGGACTTCCTCGCCGTACCGTGGCTCGCCGCGGGCGTCGCGCTGCTGTTGACGGCCGCCGGCATCACCTTCGCGGTGCTGCGCCGCAGGAGGAACAGGGGGCCACAACAAGTGGAAGCCGTACCGCACTTGGCGCGGACGCCCTGACCGGCGAGGGTGTCCCCAGTTGACGGCGACGGCATTCGGCCACCGCCGGCAAGGGGGAGGCACTTCCGATGGGACGAGAGCACAGCGAGCCCCGACCCGACGGGCCGTACGCGGACCAGGCGCGGGCCGACCGGGTGCGCGTCGACCCGGTGGGGGCCGGCCGCGCGCAGGTGGGTCAGGTGCGGACCGGACCGGTGCGGGCGACGCCCGGCCCCCGCATCACCGCCGTGGCGCACGAAGCCGGGGCCGCGGTGAAGGGCGCCGGTCTGCTGACCCGCGTCGAACGCGCCCTGGGCACGGGCACCGCCGTCTACCTCCCCGGCGACGGTTGGATCCGCCTCACCCTCCCGCTCCACGACGGCGGCCCCGCCCCGGTCACCGTCGAGGTGCTCGCGGACACCACGCGGGTGCCGCACGGCATCGCGTACCTCCTGCCGGGCGGCGGCCTGAACTTCACCGCCGACTACTTCACCCCCGACGGCCACGACGGCGGCGGACTCGCCCACCACCTGCGCCGTCAGGGGCTGTTGGTGGTGGGCGTCACCCCGCGCGAGGACGCCGCCGGCGGCGCCGCCGACGTCACCGCCGACCGGGGGCTCGCGGCGCACCGCCGCGACCTCGCCGGCGTCGTCGCCGCGCTGGACACCGTGCTGCGGCTGCCCTACCAGTACGCCGGCCACTCCGCCGGGGGCGCCCTGGCCCTCGACGCCGCCTCGCACGACCCCTCGCCGCGGCTGCGCCGTGTCCTCGTCCTGGATACCACCGGCCCCTACGCCGGCGACCCGGCGGCGCGGGCGGCGAGGACCCGGGACGTGTACGCGGACCTGGTCGCGCACGGCACGTACGCGAGCGATCCCGGCCTGGCCGCGCTCGTCGCGCGGGCGGTCACCGACCCGCACTCCCCCTCCCCCGTCCCCTGGCCGCCGGATCCGGAGCTGCGCTTCACCAACGCCGGGCTGGCCCACTTCGCCCTGATCCGCACCGCCGACCTGCCCGGCGAGGCGAACTGGATCCACCGGCGGGGCCACGCCGCCGGCGAGTACGTCTTCGGCGCGACCCCCGCCGAGGACCGGTTCGCCCTCACCCACACCCCGCTCGCCACCTGGCACGCGGCCACGGCCGCCCTGGGCAGCGGGCTGGTCCCGACGGCTCTGATGCGGGACCTCGCCGCGATCTGGGCGGGCGACGAGGCCACGTACCGGATCGCCTGGGACCGCATCCGGGCCGAGGTGGTGTGGGTCAACGCGGAGTGGGGGCGCGGTGACGAGTCCCGGGGCGCCGACCTGATCCGCGCGTGCGGCAACACCCGTGTCACCTTCACCACCGTCCCCGGCCTCGGCCACGCCGACGTGGTCTGGAGCCCCACGGCCCCCAACGAGGTCTGGCCCCTGCTCAGACCCTGACCGGGGCGCCGCGGCCACCCGGGCCTCCGGCGGCGCACGCCGACGACCCCGGCCCGTGAGGGGTGGGCCGGGGTCGTCGTCTCGCGCCGGGCGGTCAGTGGTTGCGGGGGAAGCCCAGGTCGACGCCGGCCGGGGCGTCGGAGGGGTCCGGCCAGCGGGTGGTGACGACCTTGCCCCGGGTGTAGAAGTGGATGCCGTCGTTGCCGTAGATGTGGTGGTCCCCGAAGAGGGAGTCCTTCCAACCGCCGAACGAGTGGTAGCCCACCGGCACGGGGATCGGGACGTTCACGCCGACCATGCCCGCCTGGATCTCCAGTTGGAAGCGGCGGGCGGCGCCGCCGTCGCGGGTGAAGATCGCGGTGCCGTTGCCGAACGGCGAGGCGTTGATGAGGGCGACGCCCTCCTCGTAGGTCTCCGTGCGCAGGACGCACAGCACCGGGCCGAAGATCTCGTCGCGGTAGGCGTCGGAGTCGGTCTTGACGTTGTCGAGCAGCGACAGGCCGATCCAGTGGCCGTTCTCGTTGCCCTCGACCGTGTAGCCGGTGCCGTCCAGGACCACGTCGGCGCCCTGCGCGGCGGCGCCCTTGACGTAGGAGGCGACCTTGTCGCGGTGGGCGGCGGTGATCAGCGGGCCCATCTCGGAGGTGGGGTCGTTGCCGGGGCCGATCTTGATCTTCTCGGCGCGCTCGCGGATCTTCTCCACCAGCGTGTCGGCGATCGCGCCGACGGCGACGACGGCGGAGATCGCCATGCAGCGCTCGCCGGCGGAGCCGTAGGCGGCGGAGACGGCCGCGTCGGCGGCGGCGTCCAGGTCGGCGTCGGGGAGGACCAGCATGTGGTTCTTGGCGCCGCCGAGGGCCTGGACGCGCTTGCCGTTGGCGGAGGCGGTGGTGTGGATGTGTCGGGCGATCGGCGTGGAGCCGACGAAGGACACGGCCGCGATGTCGGGGTGGGCGAGCAGCGCGTCGACGGCGACCTTGTCTCCGTGGACCACGTTCAGCACGCCCGCCGGCAGGCCGGCCTCGCCGGCCAGCTCGGCCAGCTTGTTGGACGCCGAGGGGTCCTTCTCGCTGGGCTTGAGGATGAAGGTGTTGCCGCAGGCCACGGCCAACGGGAACATCCACATCGGCACCATCGCCGGGAAGTTGAACGGGGTGATGCCGGCGACCACGCCGATCGGCTGGCGGATCGAGGAGACGTCCACCCGGTTGGACACCGACGTGGACAGCTCGCCCTTGAGCTGCGTGGTGATTCCGCAGGCCAGCTCGACGATCTCCAGGCCGCGGGCCACCTCGCCGAGCGCGTCCGAGTGCACCTTGCCGTGCTCGGCGGTGATCAGTTCGGCGATGGCGTCGCGGTTGGCGTCCAGGAGGGCGCGGTAGGCGAACAGCACCTTGGTACGGGCGGCCAGCGAGGACTGGCCCCAGGACAGGAAGGCCTCCTTCGCGACGGCGACCGCCGCGTCGACCTCGGCGCTCGACGCGAGCGCGACCTGCGTGGTGACCTCGCCGGTGGCCGGGTCGGTGACCGGGCCGTAATTGCCCGACGCGCCCTCGACGGTCTTGCCACCGATCCAGTGGTTGACGGTCTTCATGCCTTGCTCCTTCACAGATGGCGACGTCGCTGCGCGGCTTGCCGGTCGTACTCTTCACGGGCCAGGGCCGCCGACGATCGGGTCGCGGTCTCGGCCACGGGAACATCCCACCATGCCTGTGCCGGGGGTGGGCCCGACACAGTGTCGGGTGTTCGGGTCTGCGCGTAGACACATGTGGGGCGGTCGCTCGCCCGTGCCTCCGCGAGAGCTTTTCGCAGGTCACCGATGGTGCGGGCGGAGATCACCACCATCCCGAGGGAGGCCGCGTTCAGCGCGAGGTCCACCGGCAGGGGTTCGCCGTCGTACGCGCCGTCCGGCCCCCGGAAGCGGTAGGCGGTCCCGAAGCCCTCGCCGCCCACCGCGTGCGACAGTCCGCCGATCGAGGCGTAGCCGTGGTTGTCGAGGATCACCACCTTGATCGGGATTCCCTCCTGCACCGCCGTGACGAGTTCGGTCGGGTTCATCAGGTACGTGCCGTCGCCGACGAGCGCCCACACCGGGCGGCCGGGCGCCGCGAGGGCCACGCCGATCGCGGCGGGGATCTCGTAGCCCATGCAGGAGTAGCCGTACTCGACGTGGTACTGGTCGGCGGAGCGGGGGCGCCACAGGCGGTGCAGGTCGCCGGGGAGCGAGCCGGCGGCGTTGATCAGGATGTCGGAGGCGTCGACGAGGGAGTCGAGCAGGCCCAGCGCCTGGGCCTGGGTGGGGACGGCGTCCTCGTCGGGGGTCTGCCACGCCCGGTCGACGAGCCGTTCCCACCGCCGGTTGCCGTCCTGGTACGCGGCCTCGTAGGCGGGGTCCACGCGGTGGCCGGCGACCGCGTCCCGGAGTTCCTCCAGGCCGGTCCGGGCGTCGCAGACCAGGGCCTTCGCGGCGAGTTTGTGGGCGTCGTACGGGTCGAGGTTCAGCCCGAGGAAGCGGACCCCGGGGTCGCGGAACAGGGTCGCGGAGGCGGTGGTGAAGTCGGTCAGCCGGGTTCCCGCGGCGATCACCAGGTCGGCTTCCCGGGCGAGGGCGTCGGCGGTGGCCGTCCCGGTGTGCCCGATGGCGCCCACGCCGGCGGGGTGGTCGTGCGCGAGGGAGCCCTTGCCGGCCTGGGTGACGGCGACGGGGATCCCGGTGGCCTCGGCGAACTCCGCGAGGGCCGCCCCGGCGGCGCTGTGCCGGATCCCGCCGCCGGCCACCAGCAGGGGGCGGGCGGCGCCGCGTACGGCCTCGGCGGCCTCGGCGAGTTCGTCCCGGTCGGGCCGGGGCCGGCGCACCCGCCACACCCGTTCGGCGAAGAACTCCTCGGGCCAGTCGTGGGCCTCGGCCTGTACGTCCTGGGGCAGGGCGAGGGTCACGGCGCCGGTCTGCACGGGGTCGGTGAGCACCCGTACGGCCTGGAGGGCGGCGGGGATCAGGGCCTCCGGGCGGCTGATCCGGTCGAAGTGGCGGGACACGGGCCGCAGGGTGTCGTTGACGGAGACGTCCCCGGCCCAGGGGACCTCCAGTTGCTGGAGCACGGGGTCGGCGGGCCGGGTGGCGAAGGTGTCGCCGGGCAGGAGGAGCACCGGGAGACGGTTGACGGTGGCCAGGGCCGCCCCGGTGACGAGGTTGGTGGCGCCGGGCCCGATGGAGGTGGTCACGGCGTGGGTGGACAGGCGTCCGCTCTGGCGGGCGTAGCCGACGGCGGCGTGCACCATGGCCTGCTCGTTGCGGCCCTGGAGGAACGGCATCCGCTCCGGTCCGCTCTCCAGCAGTGCCTGCCCGATCCCGGCGACGTTCCCGTGCCCGAAGATCCCCCAGGTCGCGGCGATCAGCCGGCGGCGGCGGCCGTCCCGCTCGGTGTACTGGGCGGACAGGAACCGCAGCAGGGCCTGGGCGACGGTCAGCCTGACGGTCATGGGGCGTCCTCCCCTCGGTGGCGGGCGGGCCCGGTCATACGGCGTCCTCCGCGCGGTGGAGCGGCAGCCGGGGGTCGATGTCCTGGCCGGCCCAGGTGTCCCGGATCCAGCCGTGATCGGGGTGGTCGCTGATCAGCCACTCCCTGGTCCGGTCGGGTCCGGCCATCACGTTCAGGTAGTACATGTCGTGCCCGGGCGCCGCGATGGAGGGCCCGTGCCAGCCGTCGGGGATGAGCACGGCGTCTCCGGTCCTCACCTCGGTGAGAATGTCGGTCTTCCCGGCCGGCGAGGGGGAGACACGCTGGTAGCCCAGGCCGGGGACGCCGCGGTGCGGGGCGATCTCGAAGTAGTAGATCTCCTCCAGCCGGGACTCCCGGCCGGGGCGGTGCTCATCGTGCTTGTGGGGCGGGTACGAGGACCAGTTCCCGCCGGGGGTGAGGACCTCGACGGCGATGAGCCGGTCGCAGTCGAAGACGTCGGCGGCGGCGAAGTTGTTGACCTGGCGGGAGCAGGTGCCGGCGCCCCGGAGTTCGACCGGGACCTCGCGGGCGGGCCCGTACCGGGCGGGCAGCGTCCTCTCGCAGCGCGCCCCGACGAGGGCGAAGCGGCCCCCGGCGGCGGATTCGATCACGGCGTGGCCGTCGCGGGGCAGGTACGCGAAGTCGGTGACCGCGCGGAACACGTCCGCGCGGCCGCGCAGTTCGAAGACCCGTTCAGGGGGCCGTTCCGTCGCGGCGCCGGGGGCGGCGGGCTCGGCGCACCGCACCAGGCACCCTCCCGCCAGCGGGAGGACGATCCACTCGTGGTCACCGCTGGCGTGCGCGTGCGTCTCGCCCGGGGCGAGTTCCACCACCCGCAGCGCGGTCAGCGTCATGTCGTGCGACACGGTCACCGCCACGATCCCAGCACCTCCTCGACCTCTTCGGCGTACGGCATGGCCGTGGAGCAGGCCAGCCGCGAGGCCACGATGGCCCCGGCCGCGTTCGCGTACCGCAGCACGTGCTCCAGCTTCCACCCGGCGAGCAGCCCGTGGCACAGCGCGCCGCCGAACGCGTCGCCCGCGCCGAGGCCGTTCACCACCTCCACGGCGACCGGCGGCAGTTCGACGGCCGTCCCGTCCCGGTGGACGGCCAGGACGCCGGCGGGGCCGCGCTTGACGACGGCCAGTTCCACGCCGGCCGCCAGCAGCGCCCGGGCGGCGGCGTACGGCTCGCTCTCGCCGGTGGCGATCTCGCACTCCGCGGTGTTCCCGACGGCCACCGTCGCCGACGCCAGGGCGCGTTCGTACCAGGGCCCCGGTTCCCCCTCCCACAGCATCGGCCGCCAGTCCAGGTCGAAGACGGTGGTCCCGGACTTCGAGCGGGCCTCCAGCGCCGCCAGGGTCGCGCTCCGGCTCGGCTCCGCGCTCAGGCCCGTCCCCGTCATCCAGAACACCCGGGCCGCGCGTACGGCCGCCAGGTCCACCTCGTCGGGTGCGATCTCCAGGTCGGGGGCCTTGGGGAGCCGGTAGAAGTACAGCGGGAAGTGGTCGGGCGGGAAGATCTCGCAGAAGGTGACGGGCGTCGGGTACGCGGCGACCTCGGTCGCCCAGCGGTCGTCCACGCCGAACCCCCGCAGCTCGGCCCGCAGGTACGCCCCGAAGGGGTCCGCGCCGGTGCGGGTGATCACCGCCACCCGCCGCCCCAACCGGGCCGCCGCCACGGCGACGTTGCTCGGGGAGCCGCCGAGGAACTTGCCGAAGGCGTCGACCTCGGCGAGCGGCACCCCCGTTCTCAGCGGGTAGAGATCCACCCCGATCCGGCCCATCGTGATCAGGTCGAACGCGGACCCCTCCGCGGCGTTCACCGGCACGTACGTCACGTCTCCTCTTTCCCCCGAACCTCTTCTTTCCCGTCCCGTCGAGCCTCGCACCCTAAGGTGGCCGACATGACGTCCTCCCCGCCCACGTTGACCCGTATCCGTGTCGGTTCGGCTCCGGACTCCTGGGGTGTCTGGTTCCCCGAGGATCCCCGGCAGACGCCCTGGGACCGCTTCCTCGACGAGGTCGCGGACGCCGGGTACGAGTGGATCGAACTGGGCCCGTACGGCTACCTGCCCACCGATCCCGTCCGGCTCGCGGAGGAGACCGCCCGGCGCGGCCTGCGGGTGTCCGCGGGCACCGTCTTCACCGGACTCCATCACGGCCCCGCCGTCTGGGAGGAGACCTGGGAGCACGTGTCGCGGATCGCGGCGCTCACCCGGGACATGGGGGCGGACCATCTCGTGGTCATCCCCTCGTTCTGGCGCGACGACAAGACCGGCGAGGTGCTGGAGGACCGCACGCTGACGCCCGGTCAATGGCGTGATCTGGCCGCCCAGACGGAGCGGCTGGGGCGGGAGGTGCAGGACCGCCACGGGTTGCGGATCGTCGTCCACCCGCACGCCGACACCCACATCGACACCCCGGAGAACGTCGCCCGGTTCCTCGACGCGACGGATCCCGCGCTGGTCTCCCTCTGCCTGGACACGGGGCACTACGCGTACTGCGGCGGGGACAGCGTCCGGGCCATCGAGACCTTCGGGGAGCGGATCGGCTACCTGCACCTGAAGCAGGTGGATCCGGCGGTCCTCGCCGAGGTCGTGGCGCAGGGGCTGCCCTTCGGGCCGGCCGTCGCCCGCGGGGTGATGTGCGAGCCGCCCTCGGGGGTGCCCGCGCTGGAGCCGGTGTTGACGGCGGCGCAGGCCCTCGGCGTGGACCTGTTCGCGATCGTCGAGCAGGACATGTACCCGTGTTCGCCGGACCGGCCGCTGCCGATCGCCCGCCGGACCCGTTCCCACCTGCGCTCCTGTGGCGCGCGCTGACCCTTTGGGAGGCTGACCCCTTGAGAGGACGTGACATGACCGACTCGCTCGGCATCGCCGTGATCGGCACCGGGAGGATGGGCGCCGACCACGTCCGTCGCATCGGCCTGACGGTCGGTGGGGCCCGCGTGGTGGCGGTGGCGGACCCGGACGGCGACCGCGCCAAGGAGATCGCGGGCGGCCTGGTCGGCGCGAGCGCGCACACCGACGCGGAGGCCGCCATCGCCGCGCCCGGTGTGGACGCCGTACTGATCGCCTCCCCCGGTCCGGCGCACGAGGAGGCGATCCTGCACGCCCTGCGGCGGGGGTTGCCGGTGCTGTGCGAGAAGCCGCTGACCCCCGATCCGGCGGGCGCGCTGCGGATCATGGAGGCGGAGCAGCGGTTGGGCCGCAGGCTGGTCCAGGTCGGTTTCATGCGGCGCCACGACGCCGAGTACGAGCGTCTGAAGGAGCTGCTGGACGCGGGCGGGATCGGGCGACCCCTGTTCCTGCACTGCCGGCACCGCAACGCCGCCTCGCCGTCCTTCTTCACCAGCGACATGCTGATCAGCGATTCCGTGGTGCACGAGGTGGACGCGGCCCGCTGGCTGCTGGGGCAGGAGGTCACGGCGGTGACCGTCCTGTCGCCCACCCCGTCGGCGGCCGCCCCGCCCGGGCTGAGCGACCCGCGTTTCGTGCTGTTGGAGACGTCCGGCGGCGCCATCGTGGACGTGGAGATCTTCGTCAACTGTGGTTTCGGCTACCAGGTCCGGTGCGAGGCGGTCGGCGAATCCGGCAGTGCCCGGATCGGCGACGGCCACGCGATGGTCGTGGAGTCGGCCGGCCGGTGGGGCGGGGAGATCACCCAGGACTTCACCACCCGGTTCGCCGACGCGTACGACCGTCAGATGCGGCGATGGGTGGCCGCGGCCGCGCGGGGCGGGGTGGCCGGGCCCGACGCGTGGGACGGTTACGCGGCCGCCGCGGTGTCCGAGGCGGGGCTCGCCGCGGCGCGCGGCGGGGTACGGACGCCGGTGGAGCTGGTGGAGCGGCCCCCGCTGTACCGCTGACCGCCGCCACCGCCGAGCGATGCACCGCTGACCGCCGCACCGCCGAGCGATGCGCTGTCGAGCGATGTATCGGCGACCGGATTGTCGGGACCGGGGTGTGTCGCCGACCGCCGCACCGCCGACCGGTCATTTCATCCGACTCGACCCCTGTGCCGCATCTGTCACAGAGGTCGCCTCCGTGTCACGCATATCCGCATTTCGCGGGTTTTCCGTCACAGGGGCGTGACAGCCCCTCCCCGGCGCTCACTCGGCGTCGTTCTTCGGGCACAACCCGAGTGATCGTCACTGTCCACGCGCCGGCTCCCCCGACGGCCTCCCGGCCGGCCCCGCGGCGTGGACAAGGAGGTGTCGTCGATGAGCGACCGGCAGCTGTGGTCGTACAAGGAGATCGCCGCGCACATCCGGGTCCAGCCGGACACCGTGCGCTCCTACCGCAAGCACGGACTGCTCCCGGCACCGGACCACGTGGAGGGCGGCAAGCCCTATTGGTACGCCGACACCATCCGCGCCTGGGTGGCCCGACGCCCCGGGAACCGGGGGCGGCGCGAGGATTGAAACGGTCGACGGAGGCGGAGAACGCTCGCGTCAATACCCCCTAGGGGTATAGTCTCGAGGTGACGGGAGCACGGTGGAGTACACGCCGCCGCTTCCGGCGACCGCACACGCCCCCGAAGAGGAGAACGACATGAGCGCCGAGACGGACACCCAGACCACCACCGTCTACCGGGTGACCGGCATGACCTGCGGGCACTGTGAGGGCGCGGTGACCGGCGAGCTCACCTCCCTGCCGGGCGTGACCTCGGTCAAGGCCGTCGCCGCCACCGGCGAGGTCACGGTGATCTCGACCGCACCCCTCGACGAGGACGCCGTGCGCGCCGCCGTGGACGAGGCCGGCTACGAGCTCGCCGGCCAGGCCTGAGCCCCACACCCCCCTCGGCAACACCCGCCGGGTCGTACCGGCCGACTCATACCGGACCCTTACGACCCGGCCCTCCCCCCGGAGCCGGACATGAGCGGCAGCACAGTGCACGACGGACCCGCGACAGCGGCCGACACCACCGAGACCGAACTGACCATCGGCGGCATGACCTGCGCCTCCTGCGCGGCCCGCATCGAGAAGAAGCTGAACCGGATGGAAGGGGTCACCGCCACGGTGAACTACGCCACCGAGAAGGCGAAGGTCTCGTACACGGGTGACGTACGGGTGGCCGACCTGATCGCGACGGTGGTCAGGACCGGGTACACCGCCGAGGAGCCCCCGCCCCCGGAGCCGGCTCCGACGGCCGCCCCGACGGCGACGGAATCCGCCGAGCGGGCCGCACCCGACCCCGAGTTGTCGGCCCTGCGCCAACGACTCCTGGTGTCCGTCGCCCTGTCCCTGCCCGTGGTGCTGCTCGCCATGGTTCCCGCCCTCCAGTTCGACAACTGGCAGTGGCTCTCGCTCACCCTGGCCGCCCCCGTGGTCGTCTGGGGCGGCTTCCCCTTCCACAAGGCCGCCTGGACCAACGCCCGGCACGGCGCGGCCACCATGGACACCCTGGTCTCGGTCGGCACCCTGGCCGCCTTCGCCTGGTCGCTGTGGGCCCTGTTCTTCGGGCACGCCGGCATGCCGGGGATGCGCCACGGCTTCGACGTCACCATCTCGCGCACGGACGGCTCCTCCGCGATCTACCTGGAGGTCGCCGCCGGGGTCGTCTCCTTCATCCTGCTCGGCCGCTACCTGGAAGCCCGCTCGAAGCGGAAGGCGGGGGCCGCCCTGCGGGCCCTGCTCGAACTCGGCGCCAAGGACGTGGCCGTGCTGCGCGGGGGCACCGAGGTGCGGATCCCGGTCGGCGCGCTCGCGGTGGGCGACCGGTTCGTCGTCCGACCCGGCGAGAAGATCGCCACCGACGGGACCGTCGTCGAGGGCGCGTCCGCCGTGGACGCGTCGATGCTGACCGGGGAATCCGTGCCCGTGGACGTCGGCGTCGGCGACGCCGTCACCGGCGCCACCGTCAACGCCTCCGGGCGCCTGGTCGTCGAGGCCGGCCGGATCGGCTCCGACACGCAGCTCGCCCGCATGGCGAGGCTGGTCGAGGACGCGCAGAACGGCAAGGCCGAGGTACAACGGCTGGCCGACCGGGTCTCCGGGATCTTCGTGCCGATCGTCCTGCTGCTCGCGCTCGGCACCTGGGTGACCTGGCTGCTCGTCACCGACGACCCGACGGCCGCCTTCGGCGCCGCCGTGGCCGTCCTGATCATCGCCTGCCCGTGCGCGCTCGGCCTGGCCACCCCGACCGCCCTGATGGTCGGCACCGGGCGGGGAGCCCAGCTCGGCATCCTGATCAAGGGTCCCGAGGTGCTGGAGTCCACCCGCCGGGTGGACACCGTCGTCCTCGACAAGACCGGAACGGTCACCACCGGCCGGATGACCCTGTCCGGGGTGCATGCCGCCGAGGGCACCACCGAGGAGGAGCTGCTGCGCCTGGCCGGTTCGTTGGAGCACGCCTCCGAGCACCCGATCGCCCGCGCCCTGGCCGACGGCGCGGAGCGGCGGGTCGGAGCCCTGCCGGTCCCGGAGGGTTTCGAGAACCTGGCGGGGCTCGGCGTACGGGGCGTGGTGGACGGACACTCCGTACTGGTGGGCCGGGAGCGGCTGCTGACCGACCGGGGGATCACCCTGCCGGAGTCTCTGGCGGGGGCCAGGGGCGCGGCCGAGGCGGCGGGCGCCACGGCGGTGCTGGTCGCCTGGGACGGGGCGGCGCGCGGGGTGTTGACCGTGGCCGACGCCGTGAAGGACACCAGCGCCGAGGCGGTGGCCCGGCTGCGCGCGCTCGGTCTCACGCCGATCCTGCTGACCGGCGACAACAAGGCGGTGGCCGAGGCGGTGGCGGCCGAGGTGGGCATCGACGAGGTGATCGCCGAGGTGCTCCCGCAGGACAAGGTGGACGTGGTCCGGCGCCTTCAGGAGCAGGGCCGTACGGTCGCCATGGTGGGCGACGGGGTCAACGACGCGGCCGCGCTCGCCCGGGCCGACCTGGGTCTGGCGATGGGCACCGGCACCGACGCGGCCATCGAGGCGAGCGACCTGACGCTCGTACGGGGCGATCTGCGGGTGGCGGCGGACGCGATCCGACTGTCGCGCAGGACCCTGGCCACCATCAAGGGCAACCTGTTCTGGGCCTTCGGGTACAACGTGGCGGCCCTGCCGCTGGCGGCTGCCGGCCTGCTCAACCCCATGATCGCCGGAGCGGCGATGGCCTTCTCTTCGGTGTTCGTGGTGACCAACAGCCTCCGGTTGCGGTCGTTCCGATAGGGGATCTCCTTCGCACCGTGCGCACATCTCCTTCACGGGAGACGCAGATCACAGTGATTCGAACGTAACCATCGGGCGGTTGCACGGGTCTAATGGGGCGATGCCAGGAACGTCTTGGGGGACGTTCGCGGGGGTCTTGGGGGACGTCCCGAGGCATCAGCCGGCCGGGACGCGTGCTCAACGGGGAGCTTTGAGCGGCCCTCCCGACCCGTACGGGTCCCGGCAAAAGCCCCATTGGAGTGCCCGGACACGGTGCTCCTCGCCGACACCTCGGCTCGGGTCCCGTGGGGGGAATCCGTACCGGGGAAAGGAAAGCGCCCCGACCGTCGACCCGTGGGGGGATCGACGGCGGGGCGCTTTTCGTACGCGTTCGCGCGGCTCTTGACCTCGGGTCAGCGGGCCTCGACCGGAACGAAGTCGCGCAGGACCTCGCCGGTGTAGATCTGGCGCGGACGGCCGATGCGGGAGCCGGGCTCCTTGATCATCTCGTGCCACTGGGCGATCCAGCCGGGAAGGCGGCCGATCGCGAAGAGCACGGTGAACATCTCGGTCGGGAAGCCCATGGCCCGGTAGATCAGGCCGGTGTAGAAGTCCACGTTCGGGTAGAGGTTGCGCTCGACGAAGTACTCGTCGGCCAGCGCGTGCTCTTCCAGCTTGAGCGCGATGTCGAGCAGCTCGTCGCTCTTGCCGAGCGCCGAGAGGACGTCGTGCGCCGCAGCCTTGATGATCTTCGCCCGGGGGTCGAAGCTCTTGTAGACGCGGTGTCCGAAGCCCATGAGGCGGACGCCGTCTTCCTTGTTCTTCACCTTGCGGATGAAGGCGTCGACGTCGCCGCCGTCGTTCTTGATGCCTTCCAGCATCTCCAGAACGGACTGGTTGGCGCCACCGTGCAGCGGACCCCACAGGGCCGAGATGCCGGCGGAGATCGAGGCGAACATGTTCGCCTGCGAGGAGCCGACCAGACGCACGGTGGAGGTCGAACAGTTCTGCTCGTGGTCCGCGTGCAGGATCAGCAGCTTGTCGAGCGCCGACACCACGACCGGGTCCAGGTCGTATTCCTGGGCCGGCACGGAGAAGGTCATGCGCAGGAAGTTCTCGACGTAGCCGAGGTCGTTGCGCGGGTAGACCACGGGGTGGCCGACCGACTTCTTGTACGCGTACGCGGCGATCGTCGGGAGCTTGGCCAGCAGCCGGATCGTCGAGAGGTGGCGCTGCTTCTCGTCGAACGGGTTGTGGCTGTCCTGGTAGAACGTCGACAGCGCGCTGACCACGGAGGAGAGCATCGCCATCGGGTGCGCGTCGCGCGGGAAGCCGTCGTAGAACCGCTTGACGTCCTCGTGCAGCAGCGTGTGCTGGGTGATCTCGTTGCGGAACGACGCGAGCTGGTCGACGGTCGGCAGCTCCCCGTTGATCAGCAGGTACGCGACCTCGATGAAGGTCGAACGCTCGGCCAGCTGCTCGATCGGGTAGCCGCGATAACGCAGGATTCCCTGCTCGCCGTCGAGGTAGGTAATCGCGGACTTGTAGGCGGCGGTGTTGCCGTAGCCACTGTCCAAGGTGACGAGCCCGGTCTGGGCCCGCAGCTTCGAGATGTCGAAGCCCTGGTCACCGACGGTGCTCTCGACCACCGGGTAGGTGTATTCACCGTCCGCGTACCGGAGTACTACAGAGTTGTCGCTCACGTCATCCCTCACCGACGTAGTGCCTCTTCTTCGAGGTGCCCTGACTGCCTCTACCTTCCCCCATTTGGCGCAGGAGAGTGCACTCGGGGTCGGCCTTTGGTGGCTTTGACGGCACTGAGTGCCGCCAACCTGCTCATCCTGCCCGCTCCGGACTGCGGCGGGAACCCCAAATGATCGATCATTTAGGTGATGTTTCCCACCGGTATCCGGCCGGACAGCCTGGGCGCCACCGCCGTGTACCTCCTGCCTGCGGAAACCGTACGCACCGCCTGGCCGAGGGCCTTCCGTGACCCGACCAGGACGACCAATTTCTTCGCCCTGGTCACCGCCGTGTAGAGCAGATTGCGCTGGAGCATCATCCAAGCCCCGGTGGTGACGGGGATCACGACGGCCGGATATTCGCTCCCCTGGGAACGGTGGATGGTGACGGCGTACGCATGGGCCAGCTCGTCCAGTTCGGAGAACTCGTAGCCGACCTCCTCGTCCTCCTCCGTGCGCACCGTCAGTTTCTGTTCGTCCAGGTCGAGGGCGGTGACCACGCCCACCGTGCCGTTGAAGACACCGTTGGCGCCCTTCTCGTAGTTGTTCCGGATCTGGGTGACCTTGTCGCCCACCCGGAAGACCCGGCCGCCGAACCTCTTCTCGGGCAGGTCGGGGCGGGCCGGCGTGATGGCCTGTTGCAGCAGGGCGTTGAGGTTCCCGGCGCCGGCCGGGCCCCGGTGCATGGGCGCGAGGACCTGGATGTCCCGGCGCGGGTCGAGGCCGAATCTGGCCGGAATTCGACGTGCGGCGACGTCCACGGTGAGCCGGCCCGCCTCCTCGGTGTCCTCCTCCGGGAAGAGGAAGAAGTCCGGCAGGCCGTCGGTGAGGGGCGGCACGCCCGTGTTGATCCGGTGCGCGTTGGTGACGACGCCCGACTGCTGCGCCTGCCGGAAGATCCGGGTCAGCCGTACGGCGGGCACCGGCCCGCCCTCGGCGAGCAGGTCCCGGAGCACTTCCCCGGCGCCGACCGAGGGGAGCTGGTCCACGTCTCCGACGAGCAGCAGGTGCGCGCCGGGGGCGACGGCCTTGACCAGTTTGTTGGCGAGCAGCAGGTCCAGCATCGAGGCCTCGTCGACCACGACGAGATCGGCGTCCAGCGGGCGCTCCCGGTCGTACGCCGCGTCCCCGCCGGGTTTCAGCTCCAGCAGTCGGTGCACGGTGGAGGCCTCGGCCCCGGTGAGTTCCGAGAGGCGTTTCGCGGCGCGGCCGGTGGGCGCGGCCAGCAGCACCTTGGCCTTCTTCGCGCGGGCCAGTTCCACGATTGATCGGACGGTGAAGGACTTCCCGCAGCCGGGGCCGCCGGTGAGGACGGCGACCCGGCGGGTGAGGGCCAGTTGGACCGCCTCGCGCTGTTCGGGGGCGAGCTTGGCCCCGGTGCGGCCCGCCAGCCAGTCCAGGGCCTTCTCCCAGTCCACGTCCCGGAAGCCCGGCATCCGGTCCTCCTCGGCGTGCAGGAGCCGGCGGACCTGGCCGACCAGCGACAGTTCGGCCCGGTGGAAGGGGACCAGGTAGACCGCGGTGAGGGGCGGACCGCCCTGGGGGTCGGGCACGGGCTCGCGGACCACCCCCTCGGGGTCGGCGGCCAGTTCGGCGAGGCAGTCGATGACCAGCCCGGTGTCCACCTGGAGGAGTTTGACCCCGTCGGCGATCAGCCGTTCCTCGGGAAGGAAGCAGTGGCCCTGGTCGGTGGACTGGGACAGGGCGTACTGGAGCCCGGCCTTGACCCGCTCGGGGCTGTCGTGCGGGATCCCGACGGCCTGGGCGATGCGGTCGGCGGTCAGGAAGCCGATGCCCCAGACGTCGGCGGCGAGCCGGTAGGGCTGGTTGCGCACCACGGAGATGGAGGCGTCGCCGTACTTCTTGTAGATGCGCACCGCGATGGAGGTGGAGACCCCGACTCCCTGGAGGAAGACCATGACCTCCTTGATGGCCTTCTGCTCCTCCCAGGCGGCGCCGATCAGCTTCGTCCGCTTCGGGCCGAGCCCGGGAACCTCGATCAGCCGTTTGGGCGCTTCCTCGATGACGTCCAGGGTGTCGAGGCCGAAGTGCTCCACGATGCGGTCGGCGATCTTCGGCCCGATGCCCTTGATGAGGCCGGAGCCGAGGTAGCGCCGGATGCCCTGGATGGTCGCGGGGAGGATGGTGGAGTAGTTCTCGACGCTGAACTGCCTGCCGTACTGGGGGTGTGAGCCCCAGCGGCCCTCCATGCGCAGGGATTCGCCGGGCTGCGCCCCGAGGAGCGCTCCGACGACGGTGAGGAGGTCACCGGAACCGCGACCGGTGTCGACGCGGGCGATGGTGTAGCCGCTCTCCTCGTTGGCGTAGGTGATGCGTTCCAGCACCCCCTCGACCACTGCCGGCTGCACCGCTCCGTTGGTGGTAGTCATGCCCTGAAGCTACCGGGCGCCACCGACGGCGCGGCGAGCCTGTGGACAACCGGGTGCCGGGCGACCAGAAGGGGGTCCGGCCTTTCGGCCGGACCCCCTCACGGTTACCCCTCCCTCGTCGGACTTCCCGATCCCCCCAGATCCCCTCCCGGAAGTGCCGACGCACCATACGACCCACCACACGGGCCGGGGGTTGCACGGCGATCCACGTCTTTACCCGGCCATTACCCGAGCCGTACGCGAGTGCGATCCGAGATGCCACCCAATCACCTCAGACGTAGCGTTTCAGGCATGAGCGAACCCTCTTTCCAGGACGACGTGCTCAATGAGCTCGACGACGACAGGCTCACCGAGATCGCGGGCCTCCTCGGCACCGACGCGGCCGGGGCGCGCGACACGATCGCGACCACGGTCGGTGCGATGACCGGTGACCTCCAGCAGAAGGTCGAGGCCGACGACCACGACGGCGACGAGGTCCGCCAGGCCGTCGCGGAAGTGGCCGAACCGCCGCTGCGGGGCGTGGCCACGCTCGGCGGCGGGCTGCTCGGCGGCGGGCTGATGGCCGGCGTCCTCGCCAAGGTGAGCAAGCCGGTGGCCAACGCGGTCTCGAAGAAGACCGGCATCCCCGCGCCCACCGTCGCCCGGGTCATCGAGCTGCTGATCCCGGTGCTGTTGGCGGTGTTCGCCAAGCGGGCGGCGGACAAGGGCACGGGGGCGGCCGGCACCCCGACCCCCGGCGCGGCGCCGGGTTCCGAGGCAACGGGTTCCGGGCCGGCGCCGGGCGGTGGCCTCGGTGACGTACTGGGGCAGATCCTGGGCGGCGGCAAGAAGTAGGCCCGGAGGCCGGCACACCCGTACGGAGCAACGCGCGTCGGGTGTGCCGGGCCGTCCTCGCGGGGCGGGCCCGGTGCCCCCGGCCCGCTCCGCGCGCTATCCTCGGGCGCCATGGAGCCCCCTGCCGACCTTCCTTCCGCGCGGCTTCGGCTACGGGAGCCGGTCCCCGGCGAGTTGGGGTGGATCGTGTCGCGGCACGGCGCCCTGTACGCCGCCGAGTACGGCTGGAACCAGGAGTTCGAGGGTCTGGTGGCCGGGGTCGTCGCGCGTTTCGCCGAGGACCACGACCCCTACCTGGAGCGCGTCTGGATCGCCGAGCTGGACGGCGAGCCGGTCGGCTCGGTGATGTGCGTGCGCGAGGACGGGCAGCCCGGCGCCGCGCGACTGCGGCTGTTGCTGGTCGAGCCGAAGTCGCGCGGTCACGGCGTCGGCGCCCTCCTCGTCGACACCGTCGTCTCCTTCGCCCGCTCGGTCGGCTACCGCGAGCTGGTGCTGTGGACGAACGACGTCCTGGAGTCCGCCCGTTCCCTCTACCAGCGGGCCGGTTTCACCCTGGTCGCCGAACGGCCCCACCGCTCGTACGGGGTCTCGCTCACGGGGCAGGACTGGCGGCTGCCGCTCCGGGAGCGCCCACCGCGCTGAGGGGCGCGGCGGCGGCCGTACGGGGCTTCGCCCGCGCGGGCGCCAGGGAGGTCAGGCCCACCCCGCCGACGAGGAGCGCGGCGGCCAACCAGCGTGGGCCGGAGACGGACTCCCCGAGGACCAGCGCGGCCGAGGACATCCCGAACACGGGCACCAGCAGCGAGAACGGCGCCACCGAGGAGGCCGGGTAGCGGCGCAGCAGGTAGCCCCAGGCGCCGAAGCCGAACACCGTCGACACCCAGGCGACGTAACCGATGACGGCCACCCCGGACCAGTCCAGGGCGCGCAGCGCGGCCAGGTCCCGTTCGGGTCCCTCCAGCAGCAGCGAGAGCGCGAGCAGCGGCAGCACCGGGACGGTGCACACCCAGACCATGAAGTTCAGCGCGTCGGTCGGGGCGGCCTTGCGGGTCAGCACGTTGGACACGCCCCAGCAGGCGGCGGCCGCCACGACCAGGACGAAGCCGAGCACCGGCCCGGAGGCGCCCCCGTCGGCGGCGGCGACGCCGATCCCGGCGAGCGCGACGACCATGCCGATCAGCCGTACCCGGCCGGGCCGTTCGCGCAGCACGACGGTGGCGAGGGCGGCGGTGAAGACGGCCTGGACCTGGAGGACCAGGGAGGAGAGGCCGGCCGGCATCCCGGCGGCCATGCCGGTGAACAGGAGGCCGAACTTGGCGATGCCGAGGGCCACTCCGACGCCGATGACCCACTTCCAGGCGACCTTGGGCCGGCCGACGAGGAACACGGCGGGCAGCGCGGCGGCGAGGAAGCGCAGGGCGGAGAGCAGCAGGGGCGGGAAGTGGCCGAGTCCGATCTCGATGACGACGAAGTTGAAGCCCCAGACGGCGGCGACGAGAACGGCGAGTGCGGTGTGTACGGGACGCATGATCCGAGCATCGACCCCCGAACCATGTAGCACCAGCGCGGATCTCTTCCGGGATGGATGAAGCATCGCTTACGAATGATCGGGCTCCCGGGGCTACCCTGGGCCCATGCTCGATCTGGCCCGGCTGCGCGCCCTGCACGCCGTCTCCGTCCACGGTTCGGTCGCGGGCGCGGCGGCCGCACTCGGCTACACCCCCTCGGCCGTCTCCCAGCAGATCGCCAAGCTGGAACGGGAGACCCGCACCACGCTGCTGGAACGACGCGGCCGCGGGGTCGCCCTCACCGAGGAGGCCCGGCACCTCGCGGACACCGCGCGGGAGTTGCTGGCGATCGTGGAACGCGCCGAGACCACGCTGGAGGAGCGGCGCGGGCAGCCGAGCGGGCTGCTGACGGTCGCCGCTTTCGCCTCGGCGGCGCGCGGCCTGCTGCCGGCGGTGCTGGCCGACCTGGCCGCCCGGCATCCGGCCCTGGACGTGCGCCTCACGGAGGTGGACCCCCACCTCTCGGTGGACCTGGTGGCCCGCGGGGTCACCGACCTGGCGGTGGCGCACGACTGGGACATCGCCCCGCTGCCGGCCCCCGAGGGCGTCGAGCAGGCCGTCATCGGGGACGACCCCTGCGAGCTGGTGGTGCCGGCCGGGCACCCGTTCACCGCGCGCACCGTGATCCGGCGGGCGGACCTGGGCGGACAGCGGTGGGTGTGCCAGCCGCCGGGGCGGGTCTGTCACGACTGGTTGACCCGGACGCTGCGCACCGCCGGGTTCGAGCCGGACATCGCGCACGTCGCCGAGGAGAACCACACCATCGTGGCACTGGTCGCCGCCGGACTGGGCGTGGCCGTCGTACCGCGCCTGGGCACCGGCGCGCTGCCGCCGGGGGCGGTGGCCGTCCGGCTCGAACCGGGGCCGGTACGCAGGCTGTACGCCCTGTGGCGGACCGGGGCCGCCCGGCGCCCGGCCATCACCGAGACGGTGCGCACGCTGCGGGAGCACTGGGTCGCGGCGGCCCCGGGGCCGGGGTCCGGGACCTGACGCGCGGGGCGGCGACGGCCGCCCCCACTCGCGGAGTCCCCCGGACGGGGTGCGGCGGGGGCGGCCGTCGCCGCACCCCGTCCGGGGGACTCCGCGAGTGTCCGGGACTCCCCCGGCGCGCCCCGGCAGTAGCGTCCGGCGGGTGTCGTACCTCGCCTCCCGCCGGTCCCTGCTCGCCGCGGCCGCCCTGGCCGCCGTCACGGCCGCCGGGGCCCCCTCCGCGGCCTCGGGGGCCCGCCGCGCCCCGGACGACCCGCGCGCCCCGGGGCAGGCTCCGGGCGGGCCCTGGGGGCATCGGCCCGACCGGGCCGCGCTGCGCCGGTTGACGGCCGGGATGAGCCTGGCCGAGAAGGTCGGCCAACTCTTCGTGTCCCGGGTGTACGGGCATTCGGCGACCGACCCGGACCCGGCGGACGCCGAGCAGAACCTGACGCTCTTCGGGGTGCGCACCGCGGCCGAACTGGTCGCCCGCTACCACCTGGGCGGAATCGTCTACTTCGCCTGGGCCCACAACACCCGTGCCCCGCACCAGATCGCCGACCTGTCCAACGGTCTCCAGCGGGCGGCCTCGGGCACCGGGGCGGGCGTCCCGCTGCTGCTCTCCACCGACCAGGAGCACGGCGCCGTCACCCGGATCGGCAAGCCCGCGACCCTGCTGCCGGGGGCGATGGCGCTGGGCGCGGGAGGGTCGAGCGCGCGGGCCCGCCGGGCCGCGCGGATCGCCGGCGTGGAACTGGCCGCGATGGGCATCCGGCAGGACTACGCGCCGGTGGCCGACGTGAACGTCAACCCGGCCAACCCGGTGATCGGCGTACGGTCCTTCGGCTCCGACCCGCGCGCGGTGGCGGCCCTGGTCGCCGCCCAGGTCCGCGGATACCAGGGGGCGGGGGTGGCCGCCACGGCGAAGCACTTCCCCGGCCACGGCGACACCGAGACGGACAGCCACGTCGGGCTCCCGGTGATGCGGCACACCCGCGCCGCCTGGGAGGAGTTGGACGAACCCCCGTTCCGGGCCGCCGTCGAGGCGGGAGTGGACGTCGTCATGACGGCGCACATCGTCTTCCCCGCGCTCGACCCTTCACAGGATCCGGCGACCCTCTCCCGGCCGATCGTGACCGGCATCCTGCGCGAACGCCTGGGCTTCCGGGGGGTGGTGGTCACCGACGCCCTCGACATGGCCGGGGTCCGTCAGAAGTACGGGGACGACCGGGTCCCGGTACTGGCTCTCAAGGCGGGCTGCGACCAACTGCTGAACCCGCCGGACCTCGCTCTCGCGCACCGCGGCGTGCTCGCGGCCGTCGAGTCGGGCGAGTTGACGGAGGCGCGGATCGAGGAATCGGTCCTGCGGATCCTGGAGCTGAAGGCCCGCCGGGGGTTGTTCGAGGACCCGTACACCTCGGCCCGCGCGGTGGACGCCGCCGTCGGCACGCCCGCGCACCTGGCCGCCGCCGACGAGATCGCGGCCGGTACGACGACCCTGCTGGCCAATCCCGTGCGGCTGCTGCCCCTGGACCCGGCGCTCGCGCCGCGGCTGCTGGTGACGGGGACGGACCCGGTGTCCCCCTCGGGTACCACCGGGCCTCCCACGGAGGTACTGGCGCGGGAGCTGACCGCCCTGGGCTGCCGGGCGGCGGCGGTACCCCCGGGCCGCGCGGTCGCGGCGGCTCCCGGCAACGCGGCGGTGCTCGTGTGCACGTACAACGTCCCGGAGGGCGAGAGCCCGCAGCGCGCCCTGGTGACGGAACTGCTCGCGACCGGGGTCCCCGTGGTCGTGGTGGCGATCCGCGACCCGTACGACCCGGCCCGGCTGCCGACCTGCGCGGCGGAGGTGGCGACGTACTGCTGGACGGACGTGGAGATGCGGGCGGCGGCCCGGGTGATCACCGGCCGGCGGCGGCCCGAGGGCCGTCTCCCGGTCCCGGTGCCCGGCCGCTACCCGCTGGGCCACGGGCTGACGTACGGGTAGGTCCCCGTGCGCCGGCCCGCGGCCCCGAACCCCTGCGGGAGGGTTACGGCCGCAGCTGCGGCTCGCGCTCCAGGTCCCGCTGGTCGAGCCGCGCGTCCGGCGAGGCCAGCGGCTTCGCCTTCGCCGAGTCGGTGAGCGCGGCGGCCGGGGCCACCCCGGCCCACTTCAGGATCCGCGCGGTCGCGAGGGCCTTCTCGCCCTCCTGGAGCTGCGCGACGTTCGCCCCGTGGTTGGCGCCCGGCGCGATCATCACGTAGCTGTCCTTGACCTTGTACCCGAGGTGGAAGGGCTCGGCGCCCCACGGGTCGTTCTGCCCGTACACGAACAGCATCTGGTTCGCGTTGTCGCGCACCCAGCGGTCCACGTCCGTCATGGCCCCCGGCTGGAAGGTCATCGGGATGTCGCGGGGCACGAAGTTGCGCGGCGGCTGGTAGCCGTAGCGGCTCAGGCCCTTGAGGTGGGACTGCTTGATGTCGGGGGAACCGAGCTGGGTACCCGCCTGGTAGTAGTACGGCGTGTACGTCTCGAGTCCCTGGTCGGCGTAGGCCGAGAAGCCCGAGATCGCGTCGATCGTGTCCCAGATCTCCTGGTCGGAGGCGGTCGCGGCGGTCGGGATCGCGGCGCAGTCGGCCAGCAGGCTGTACTGCCAGAACGCCCAGCCGTAGTCGAGCACGACGGCCTCGTAGGCCTTGTCGAGGTTCCCGACGGTGGTGAAGGTCCAGCCGTTCTCGGTGGCGGCGGCGGCGTACTTGGCCTCCAGCGGAACACGGCGGATCAGCGCCTCGCGCTGCACGTTGTTCAGCTTGTCGCGGCACTCCTTGGTGCCGACCTTGTTGAAGAACCGGTCGTAGGCCGAGTCCTCCTTGTTGTTGACGTCGTTCGGCGCGACGTAGGCGACGACTCCGTCCATGTCACGCGGGTAGAAGCGCTCGTAGTACGTCGCCGTCATGCCGCCCTTGCTGCCGCCCGTGGCGATCCAGTTCTTGCCGTAGATCTTCTTGAAGGCGGTGAAGACGCGGTGCTGGTCGCTGGCGGCCTGCCAGATGTCCAGGTTGCCCCAGTTGGCCGGCTCGGGCCGGGAGGGCGTGAAGAATCGATACTCCAGGGACACCTGGTTGCCGTCGACGATGGTCGTCGGCTCGCTCCGGCGCGGGTTGGTGTTGACGTTGTAGCCGGAGGTGAAGAAGACCGTGGGCCGGGACGTGTCCTTGTGCAGCAGGGTGAGGCGCTGCTTGAAGGTGCCCTTCGACGGGTTCCGGTGGTCGACCGGCTGCTCGTAGTTGAGTACGAAGAAGCGGTACCCGGGGTACGGCTTCTCCTCGATCAGACTCATCCCCGGGATGCCGAGGATCCGGTCCTTGATGTCCGTGGCGGCGGTCGGCCCCGCGGCGGTGGCCGCCTGGGCCGTGACACCGGCCGCGCCCATGGTGCCGATGAGCACCACGAGCGACAGCAGCCATCCGAGCGTCTTGCGCATTCACCCTCCCCTTGCGTTCACTTCGGTCGCCGTGAACCTAGCGGGGTCAACACGCCGCTGAACAGACCCGGTTGGATCGATCGGCCGCAATGTCGCGATCAAGCCACGGTCAGCACAGGATCCAGCCGGAAGAGGTCGATCCGGTGGCCACGCTCCCCTTGACGAACACGCAGCGGTTGATCGCGCCGACGGTGACCGGGCCCGCGTACCGGGTGTATCGGCCGGCGTCGCGCACCGGCACCCCGCCGCGCGGCTGGACGCTCACCGTCATCTCGCGGCGTTCGCCCGGCCGCGAGGCGACCGTGATCGCGCAGGCCTGGGTGCGGCTCTTGTAAACCCGCACCTCGCCCGTCGAGAAGGGCAGCGTCTTGACCAGCCGCCCCCCGCACCCGGTCGCCGCCTGCGCCGGGGGCGCCGCGACGACCCCTGTGACACCCAGCCACAGCGCCGCCCCGAACACCCCGAAGGTCACGGTCCGTGTCCGGCCGCGCCTGCTTCGCCTCTGCCTCACGCTGGTCCCCCGATCCGGCGCACGTCGTGCGCACGCACGTACGTACGACGCGCGGACCCCCCGGATGGTTGCACCCCACAAGGGCATCCCGAAGGGGCAGGTTCCTGCCCGAACACGGCGTGCGGGGGCGGCTGCAGGGGCGACACCGGGCCCCCGCCGGCGTCGGCGGGGGCCCGGTGTCGGCGGCCGTGACAGGACGCGGGCGGGGTGTCGGGGAGCGGACGGAAAGTCAGGCCGCGGCCCGCTCGTCCTCCCCCGCGAAGGTCCGCCAGAGTTCGGCGTACCGACCGCCCCGTGCGAGGAGTTCACCGTGCGTGCCGTCCTCCACGACGCGGCCCCGGTCCATGACGACGACCCGGTCGGCGCGGGCGGCGGTGGTCAACCGGTGCGCCACGACGAGCGTGGTGCGCTTGCCGGCGAGCCGTTCCGTCGCCAGGTTGACCTGTGCCTCGGTGGCCAGGTCGAGGGCGGCGGTGGCCTCGTCGAGCAGCAGCACGTCCGGGTCGACGAGTTCGGCGCGGGCCAGCGCGATCAACTGGCGCTGACCGGCCGACAGGTTGCGCCCCCGTTCCGCGACGGCGTGCAGGTAGCCGCCGTCCAGGGTGGCGATCATGTCGTGGGCGCCGACCGCGCGGGCCGCCGCCTCCACGTCGGCGTCGCTCGCCTCGGCCCGCCCGTAGGCGATGGCGTCGCGGACCGTCCCCGGGAAGAGGTACGACTCCTGGGGGACGACCCCGAGCCGGTGGCGGTACTCCGTGAGATCGAGTTCCCGCAGGTCGACGCCGTCGGCGGTGACCCGGCCGCCGGTCGGGTCGTAGAACCGGGCCACGAGCTTGACCAGCGTGGACTTGCCCGCCCCGGTCTCGCCGACGAAGGCGACGGTCTGCCCGGCGGGTATCCGCAGGGTGATCCCGGCCAACGCGTCGCCCTTCGCGCCCCGCTCCTCGGCGGTCCCGTAGCCGAAGTGGACGTCCTCGAAGGCGACCTCGCCGCGCAGCCGGGGCAGCGCGCGCGGATCGGCCGGGCGCGGGGTGGTGGTGGGCTCGCGCAGCAGGTCCTGGATCCGGCCCAGGGAGACGGTGGCCTGCTGGTACCCGTCGAACACCTGGGAGAGCTGCTGGACGGGGGCGAAGAACAGGTCGATGTAGAGCAGGTACGCGACGAGCGCGCCGGTGGTGAGCGTGGCCGCCTCCACCCGGCCCGCGCCGGCGATCAGCACGGCCGCGGCGGCACCCGAGGACAGCAACTGCACGAACGGGAAGTAGACCGATATCAGCCACTGGCCGCGCACCCGGGCCTGGCGGTACGCGTCGCTGCGCTCCGCGAACCGGGCCGCGCCGTCGTGCTCGCGCCGGAACGCCTGGACGATGCGGAGCCCCGCCACGGACTCCTGGAGGTCGGCGTTGACGCTGCTGACCCGGTCGCGGGCCAGCTCGTACGCGGCGACCGACTTGCGGCGGAACACGATCGTGCCGACGACCAGCACGGGCAGGGTGGCGAAGACGATCAGGGCCAGCTCGACGTCGAGGACGAGGAGGGCCACCAGGATGCCGAGGAAGGTGAAGACGGACACGACGGCGGTGACGAGCCCGGTCTGGAGGAACGTGGACAGGGCGTCGACGTCGGTGGTCATCCGCGTCATGATCTTGCCGGTCAGCTCGCGCTCGTAGTAGTCGAGACCGAGGCGCTGGAGCTGGGCGAAGATCTTGACGCGCAGGGCGTACAGCACGCGCTCGCCGGTGCGCCCCGTCATCCGGGTCTCGGCGAACTGCGCGGCCCACTGCCCGATGACCACCAGGAGGGCCAGCCCGGAGGCCACCCACACCGCGCCCAGGGCGGCCTGCTCGACGCCCTGGTCGATGCCGTGCCGGATCAGGATCGGCAGCAGCAGGCCCGCGCCCGCGTCGAGCGCGACCAGGCCCAGGCTGATGGCGAGCGGCGCCCAGAAACCGCGGAGCAGTCGGCGCAGACCGTAGCTCTCCTCGGCGGACGCGGCCCGGGTCTCGTCCACGGCGGGCAGGTCGTCGGCGGGCGGCAGCGCGGCCACCTGCGCGAGCAACTCGGGGGTCGCGGGCATCCCGGCGACCGCGCCGGCCATGGAATGCCCGGCTCCGGGGGCCCGCAGGCCCGTGCCCGCGGCGGGTCCGGCCGCCGCCTTGGCGTCGTCCTGGCGCTGCCAGAGTTCGGGGGTGATCCCACCGGCGACCCGGCGCTTGGCGTTGACGGGCTCCGAGTCGATCTCCGCCTCGATCTCGATGTCCCGGTCGATGTCGCGCTCGATGTCCCGCTCGACGTCCCGGTCGATCCCGCACTCGATGTCGCGTTCGAACTCGGTCATCGCGGGTGTCTCGCGGATGCGCGGGGAACCGCCGCCGAGAGCCTCGGGGTCGGTCAGCAGCCTGCGGTAGAGGGGCGAGCGGCGCTCCAGCTCCTCGTGCGTGCCGATGTCGGAGAGCCGGCCCCGGTCGAGTACCGCGATCCGGTCGGCCAGCGCGAGCGTGGACCGGCGGTGGGCGATGAGCAGGGTCGTACGGCCGGCCATCACGGCCCGCAGCGCCTCGTGGATCTCGTGCTCGACGCGGGCGTCGACGGCGGACGTCGCGTCGTCGAGGAGCAGCAGCCGGGGGTCGGTGAGGATGGCGCGGGCGAGCGCGACGCGCTGGCGCTGGCCGCCGGAGAGGGTGAGGCCCTGTTCGCCGACCGTGGTGTCGTACCCGGCGGGCAGGGCGCGGATGAACCCGTCGGCCTGCGCGGCCAGCGCGGCGGCCTCGATCTGCGCGTCGGTGGCGTCGGGGCGCCCGTAGGAGATGTTGGCGCGGAGGGTGTCGGAGAAGAGGAACGAGTCCTCGGGCACCAGCCCGATCGCGCCGCGCAGCGAGTCGTACGTCAGGTCGCGGACGTCGTGCCCGCCGACGCGGATGGCGCCGCGGTCGGTGTCGTAGAAGCGCGGCAGCAGCAGCGAGACGGTGGACTTGCCGCTTCCGGAGGCGCCGACGAGGGCGACGGTCTCGCCCTCCCGTATGGCGAGCGAGAACCCGTCGAGCACGGGGCGCGCCGGGTCGTAGCCGAAGGCGACGTCCTCGAACTCCACGGTGGCGGGGGCGTCGGCGGGCAGTTCCCGCTCCCCCTCGCGGATCACGGGCTCGGTGTCGATGAGCTCGAAGACGCGCTCGGCGCCGGCGCGGGCCTGCTGGCCGACGGTGAGGACCATGGCGAGCATCCGGACGGGGCCGACGAGCTGCGCGAGGTAGGTGGAGAAGGCGACGAAGGTGCCGAGGGTGACCTGCCCCTTGGTGGCCATCCAGCCGCCGAGGGCCAGGATGGCGACCTGCCCGAGGGCGGGCACGGCCTGGAGGGCCGGGGTGTAGCGCGAGTTGAGCCGGATGGCCCGCATCCGTCCGCCGAACAGCCGGCGGCCGGCTTCGCGGAGCTTGCCGGTCTCCTGCTCCTCCTGCCCGAAGCCCTTGACGACGCGGACGCCGGTCACGGCCCCGTCGACGACTCCGGCGACCGCGGCGGCCTGGGCCTGCGCGTACCAGGTGGCGGGGAAGAGCTTCTTGCGGCTGCGCTTGGCGATGAACCACAGCACGGGGGCCATGAGCAGGGCGACCAGGGTCAGCAGCGGCGACAGCCACAGCATGATCCCCAGGGATATCCCGAAGAGCAGGAAGTTCCCGATGGTCATGGGCAGCATGAACAGCAGGCCCTGGATGAGCTGGAGGTCGCTGGTGGCGCGACCGATGACCTGGCCGGTCGACAGCTCGTCCTGGCGGCGGCCGTCGAGGCGGGCGATCGCGTCGTACATGTCGGTGCGCAGGTCGTGCTGCACGTCGAGCGCGAGCCGACCGCCGTAGTACCTGCGTATGTACGTCATCACGTACACGAGCGCGGCCGCGCCTATGAGCATCCCCGCCCACGGGCCCATGGGCCGGCTCTTGTCACCTATGACGTCATCGAGGATGATCTTGGTCACCAGTGGCACGAGCGCCATGACGGCCATGCCGCCCAGCGAGGACCCGAGCGCGAGCAGCACATTGAGCCGGTACCGCCAGGTGTAGGCGGCCAGCCTCCTGCCCCAGCCCTGTTTCTCCCCTGTCGCCGTCTGCGCCGCCGCCACGTGGTGCCTCCCCGTTGGTTCGTTCCTGCCGCCTCACCCAACGCGCCGACCGGCGGATTTCATCCCGCCGCAACAATCGCACTCCCGTCCGGGGACGGCACGCGAGCCGCACCCGACCGTGGGAGGGGCGGGCGGGGGGGTGTGGGGAGCGACATGGTCGCCTGCCCGCCACTCACGGTGACAGGGGGTGATGGGCAGGTGTCAGGTGGCGGCGCGCCCGTGCGGGACCGTCCGGTGGGTACACCGGCCCCACGGCTCAAGGGGTGGGGGCGGACTTCACCACCGGGGGCTTCGCGAGGGGCTTGTTCTCGCAGCCGAGGGCTTCGGTGACGCGGCGGGTCATGAGGTACGTGAGGGAGGTCTGGCGGTCCTTGGCCGGCTGGTCGATGTCCGCCGGGGTGATGTCCGTCCGCCCGAGGTTCACCGTGTACGAAGCCTTCGCGTACAGCCACGCCGACTTCGACGGCTCGGCCAGGTCGCCGGGCATGTCGCACCGGACGAACAGCTTCGTGGAGAAGTAGTTGCTCTCACCGAAAGAACCGTTCACGTCGAATCGGCCCGCCTCGGGCAGTGACGGCTCGACGAACTTCGCCGTGCGGGGCACCCACCCGACGCTGAACGCCGCGCTCTCGGTCCGAGTGGGCGGACTGTACCTGCAGGTGGAGGACGCGAACGTCTCCGTCGTCGGCTTCATCTCTCCCAGTGAGCGTTCCAGCGTCTTCACCAGGCTGCCCGTGCGGCTGGTGACGTAGGTCTCGAAGCTGTCTGCGCGGATGATCCCCCGAAGAAGCTTGTCCTCTTCCGACGCCGAGGTGATGGAGCACAAATCGTCCGCCT
Source organism: Streptomyces sp. NPDC002602 (assembly GCF_042889445.1). NCBI lineage: Bacteria > Bacillati > Actinomycetota > Actinomycetes > Kitasatosporales > Streptomycetaceae > Streptomyces > Streptomyces sp. NPDC002602. The sequence goes on from NZ_JBIAQX010000002.1 coordinate 698,011, forward strand.
TCGCCTCGGGCTCGCCCGAGGTGCACGACGCCAGAGTCAGCACGGCGAGCACGGCAGCCGTCGACCGCGCGAGAATCTTCGATGCGTCAGGGCCGCAGATGCGCACGAGCCGCCTCCCGCCCGGTCGAGTAGGAGGTGTTCGCCGTGTTCTGGGCGTGCTCGAAGGCCGGGTCCTGTTGGATCCCCCGATCCTTGCCCCAGATGCCGAACAGCTCGTTGGTCCCGTCCACACCCGCAGCGTAGTTCTCGCTGGACTCCTTCTTGCTCAGCTCCTCGGCCGCATCCTTGACGCCCTCCACCCAGTCATAGGCGGCCACGTCGATCAGCGAACCACCGACCGTGCCCACGACCGGAATCTCGCCGATGAGTCCGTTCGCGCCGGCAGCCGAGTACGTGGACGTGGCCTCCGCCCACTCGACCCTGTCGTCTTCCTTGTCCTTGTGGACATCGGCTCCGATGCCGTTGAGGGCACCCGCCGCCACGCCGACGCCATGCGCGCGGTTGTCCCAGTCCACACCGTGGTCTGCGCTGTTGTGCGGCGCCGCGGTGGCGAGCTGGTCCGCCGAGTACGCCCGCTCGGCCTCGACCATCAGGGCGTAGGCCGGGCCGTCGTCCGCGATGCCGCGCATCACGCGGATCAGGCTGCCCTGGCCCACGGCGATCTGGGCCTTGTCGCCCGAGCCGTGGATGGAGTCCTTGCCGGCGACGCCGCCCAGGTCCGTGTTCTGGCCACCGAGGATGTCGTGGGTGTCGTCGACGTAGTCGACCAGCGCCTTCGCCATCGGTTGGCGCAGGCCCTCCAGGTCCTCCGGGAACTCGTCGCCGCCCATCTCGTCGTCGAGGAGGCGGACGGCGTTGTGCATGACCCGGGCCTGGCCCTCGGTGTGGGGGCCGGGCGGGCCCAGCTTCTCGCCGTCCACGTGGCCGGTGGCCGCCGCCTGGATGGCCGCGCCGAGGCCCGCCGTCTTGTCGCCGTGCATCTCCATCGGCGGGCCCACGGCGGTCGAGATCCAGGGGTCCGGCATGTCCCGGTCCTTGAGCAGGTACTTCAGGTGCTCGTTCTTGTTGCCGGCCGCGTCGGGGTCGAGGAAGTACGTCGCCGAGTCCGGGTCCTTGGCCATGATGCCCAGCAGGCCGTCCAGCGGGTCGGAGACCAGGTTGGGGCGCTGGGGGTCGTAGGCGTGGTCGTACATGTGGGGCTTCGACTTCTCGGCCTCGATCATGCCGTTGCCGAGGTCGTTGAGGAACTGCTTGCCGTAGCCGTCACCGTTGGCCATGAGGGTGACCAGCGACTGGTACCCGTACGTCGGCCGCGCGCCCTTGGCCACCAGCTCGGGGCCCAGTTCCCTGAGCCCGTCGACGAACGGCTTGTAGGCGTAGCTCCCGGGGTCCTTGGTGCCGGAGGCGACCGTCGAGGCGAGACCGGAGTTGATCGACTCGTAGAGCTTCTTGTCGGCCGCGGACGCCCCGCGGTCGTTGGCCGCCAGGTTCATCTGGTCGGCGAGGTGCAGGGTGTCCTTCGCGCCGAGGGCATGCAGGTACGCCTCGCTGAAGTGCTTGTCGTCGCCGTTCTGCCTGAGGATGTCGTTGTAGTGCCGCAGTTCCTCCGGAGAGGCCTTGCCGTCGCGGACCTTCGAGGTGAGCGCGAGGGCCTCCACGGCCTCGACGTCGCCGACCGGCTTGGAGTTGAAGCCGAACATCGCGGTCCCGTCGGCGCCCGACGCGTTGAGCAGGGCGGTCTTGACGTCGGCGTCGAACTCGGTGACCGCCTTGACCGCGTCCCCGATCCGGCGCGTCCAGGACCGCTCGACCTCGGGGAGGTCCGGGTCGTGCCGGATCGCCTTCTCGGTGTTGCCGTCGACCTTGCTGTAGTCGTAGCTCGCGATGCCGTGGTCGGAGACCTTCATGCCCGCGGCCTCGGCGTCCGCCACGGCGGACTTCACCCGGCCCTTGAGGTCCGTGAACCGGGTGTGCGCGTCACGGAGCAGCGACTCCATGGCCAGCGCCTCCTTCTGCGCGGAGGCGAACTCCCCTCGCGTCATGCCCGCGTTGGCGGAGGCGGTCTGCGCGCTGGAGCCCATCCAGCCGTTGCCGGCGGACACGCTCTGGACCTCGTCCTTGTAGACGTCCTCCATGGTCTTGAACTGGGCGGCCATGGCCTTCCAGCCGTCGGCGGCCGTGGTCAGCGCGGAGAGGTCCGTCTGTACGATCTCGGAATAGCTCGGCATGACGATTTCCCTACAGTCCCGCGACCTTGGACTGCCCCGGCTGGAAGCTGCGGCCCGTCAGCTGGTCGTTGCCGGTGAACAGGTTCGAGGCCCCGCGCAGCGCGGTCTTCTCCGAATTGAGCCTGGCCATCAGGCGTTTCACCTGGTCGTCCCAGTGCGCGTGCGCCTTCGTCAGGCCCGCTGCCGTGTCCCAACCGGTGAAGGCCTTGACGGCGGTCTTCGTCGGTTCGTCGGCCACGTCCGCCGCCTTCTTCGTGCCGGGCTGCAGGACGTTCTCGATGGTGTTGGCCGCCTTCTTCTTCGCGGGAGGGGCCGTCGCGAGGGTGCCGGGGATGCCCGGCGTGGTGGATCCGCCCGGATCGGCGGCGAGTTGGTTCAGCCGCATCCTCGGGGACGGGCCTTCGGGCGCGCCTTGGCCGCCGCTGTTCCACTCCTGCTCGAACGACACTGTTCCCCTCCCGTGTTCCGACTCGACCCCGGGACCTGCGTGCCGGATCCCCTGGCTGCTGGACTCCCCGCACGCCGGATTCCCCGCGCGCTGGATCACGGGCAGCCTACCGAGCCGCCGCAGGGGGCCCTCACAGGGCGGAAGAAGCGCGGGGAACCCGCGTACGAAACGTGTACGAGGCGTGTACGAACCCTGCCGGCCAAAGCACTAGAGGTGCGTCGGGGCGAACATCCGCAGGGTCGTCGGGAGGACCAGGACCGACGGGCCCGGGGTGGCGAGGCTCTTGGCGAGGTCCTCGCGGAGGGTCTCCGGGGTGGTGGTGGCCGCCGGTACGCCGAAGGAGGCGGCCAGGGCGACGAAGTCGGGGCGGCCGAGTTCGGTACCCGTCGAACGGCCCTCGAACGCGGAGGTCATGTACTCGCGCAGGATGCCGTAGCCGCCGTCGTCCACGATCAGCCAGGTGACGTCGAGGTCGTGCTGCCGGGCGGTGGCCAGCTCCGCGAGCGAGTACATCGCGCCGCCGTCGCCCGAGACGGCCAGGACCGGGGTGCCCGGTTCCGCGACGCAGGCGCCGAGGGCGGCCGGGAAGGCGTAGCCGAGGCCGCCCGCGCCCTGGGCCGAGTGCATGGTGTTGGGGTGCTTGGCGTCGAAGGCGGACCAGGCCCAGTAGGACAGGATCGTCATGTCCCAGAAGGACGGGGAACGGGCGGGAAGGGCGGCGCGGATCGACGTCAGGAGCCGCTGCTCCAGGGCCAGGTCCTGCTCCGCGAGTCGAGCCGCGATGGCGGACAGGACCAGGCGCACGCGCTCGGGCGCCGCCGGGTCGGGGCGCTCGGACACCGTCTCCAGGAGGGCCTGGAGGGCGAGTCGGGCGTCGGCGTGGATGCCCAGGCCCGCGTGGTTCGACTCCAGTTTCCCGAGGTCCGCCTCGATCTGGACGACCCGGCCCTCGGGGAAGAAGGTGTGGTAGTTCGAGGAGAGTTCGCCGAGCCCCGAGCCCACGACGAGCAGGACGTCCGCGTCCTCCAGGAAGTCCGTCATGTGGCGGTCCTCCAGCCAGGACTGGAGGGACAGCGGGTGCGTCCACGGGAAGGCGCCCTTGCCGCCGAAGGTGGTGACGACCGGGGCGTTCAGGCGTTCCGCGAGCTGCTTGAGCTTGCCGGCCGCGTCGGAGCGCACGACCCCGCCACCCGCGATGATCACCGGGCGTTCGGCGTTCTCCAGCCAGTGCGCGGCCACGGCGGTGAGCTCCGGGCGCGGGGCGAGCTCGTGCGGGGTCGCGTCCACGCCCGTGACCTGCGGGATCACGGTCTCGGCGCGCAGGACGTCCTCCGGGATCTCCACCCAGACGGGCCCGTGCGGGGCGGTCAGCGCCGACTCCCAGGCCTCGGCGACGACCGAGGGGATCTGGGAGGGGGTGCGGGCGATGTGGACGGACTTCACGACCTCGCGGAACGAGGCGGCCTGGTCCCGCAGTTCGTGCAGGTGCCCGCGCCGGCCCCCGCCGAGGCCCGCGCTCGGGACCTGGGAGGAGATGGCCAGTACGGGGGCGGAGGCGGCCGCGGCCTCCGCGAGGGCGGGCAGGGCGGTCAGCGCGCCCGGGCCGGTGGACAGCAGCAGCGGGACGGCCTCGCCGGTGAGCCGGCCGTACGCGTCGGCGGCGAAGGCCGCGTTGTTCTCGACCCGCAGCCCGACCAGCCGCAGATCGGACCGCCCCACCGCGTCGAACATCGCCAGGGCGTGCTGCCCCGGCAGCCCGAACACGGTGGTGGCGCCGAGCGAACGCAGCGTCTCCACGACCAGGTCCCCGCCCGTCCGCCCCGGGGGCGGCGCGAGGGCCGCCGCCCTCTGGGCTTCGGTGGGACGGAGTACCAGGTCGTGGTCGTGCGTCACTTCGCTTACTTGCCCTTCGCCTGCGCGATCTGTCGCGACATGATCGTGGTCAGCTCGTACGCGGTGTGCGAGGCCGCGACCGAGGTGATCTCGGCGTGATCGTACGCCGGGGCGACCTCGACCACGTCGGCGGAAACGAGGTTGCAGGAGGACAGTCCGCGGATGATCTCCAGCAGCTCGCGGGAGGTCATGCCGCCCGCCTCCGGGGTGCCGGTGCCGGGGGCGTGCGCCGGGTCCAGCACGTCGATGTCGATGGAGATGTACAGCGGGCGGTCGCCGATGCGCTGGCGGAGCTGGTCGGCGACCTCGTCGGCGCCGCGCCGGTAGACGTCGGCGGAGGTCACGATGCCGAAGCCCATCTTGGCGTCGTCGGTCAGGTCCTGCTTGCCGTACAGCGGGCCGCGGGTACCGACGTGCGAGAGCGCCTCGGTGTCGAGGATGCCCTCCTCGACGGCGCGGCGGAACGGGGTGCCGTGGGTGTACTCGGCGCCGAAGTAGGTGTCCCAGGTGTCGAGGTGCGCGTCGAAGTGGAGCAGCGCGACCGGGCCGTGCTTCTTGGCGACCGAGCGGAGCAGCGGGAGGGCGATGGTGTGGTCACCGCCCAGGGTCATCAGGCGGGAGCCGGCGCCGAGCAGCTCGTCGGCGGCGGCCTCGACCTGATCGACGGCCTCGTTGATGTTGAAGGGGTTCACGGCGATGTCCCCGGCGTCGGCGACCTGGGCGAGCGCGAACGGGGAGGCGTCCTGCGCCGGGTTGTACGGGCGCAGCAGGCGCGAGGCCTCGCGGATGGCGTTGCCGCCGAAGCGGGCGCCCGGGCGGTAGGAGACGCCGGAGTCGAAGGGCACGCCGACGACGGCCACGTCGGCCGAGCCGACCTCGTCGAGGCGGGGCAGCCGGGCGAAGGTCGCGGGGCCCGCGTAGCGCGGGATGCGGGAGGAGTCGACGGGTCCGCGCGGCTGCGTGCTCATCAGGGGGTGCCTTCCGGAGGGGGTGTGCGGTCCTTCGAGCGTAAACGGACATCCCGGGGTCACGAAGTGTACGTTTCATCCACCCGGACCCCCCGATCCATACGGAGTATCCATGCCGCGCGTGGTGCAGGAGCAGCAGCCGCCCACCCCCGGCGTGGAACTGGGGGCCCTGCTCGCGGACCGGGAGCTGGGACTGCGCGTGCTCGCGCCGGGCGGCGGGGGGACCACCTCCGCGGCCGCGGTCGCCTCCGCGCACGCCGTCCACGCCATCCACACCGTCCACGCCGTCCACGCCGTCCACGCCTCGGAGATGCCGGACCCGTCCCCGTACCTTCTCGGCGGGGAACTGCTGCTGACGGCGGGCGCCTGGCTGGGCGGGGGCGACACGCCTGGGGCGGTGAGGGAGGCGGACGGCGGCGCGCGGGCCCCGGCCGACGGGGCGCCGGCCGGAGCGGACCGGTCGACGGGCGACGGAGCGCGGTCGGAGGCGGACCGGTCGACGGGCGACGGAGCGCGGTCGGGAGCGGACCGGTCGACGGGCGACGGAGCGCGGTCGGAGGCGGACCGGGGCGCGGCGAGTGCGCTCCGGTACGTCGAGCGGCTCGTGCGGGCCGGGGTGGCCGCGCTCGGCTTCGGCGTCACCCCCGTGCACGGGACCGTGCCGCGGGAGCTGACGGACGCCTGCGCCGCGCTCGGACTGCCGCTCGTGGAGGTCCCGCCGGGCACCCCCTTCACGGCGGTGGCCCGCGCCGTCTGGCGGCTGATGGCGCAGGCCCGTACGGCCGAACTGCGCCGGGTCGCCGAGGCCCAGCAGTCCCTGGCGGCCGCGGCGGCGCGCCCCGACCCGGTCCCGTCGGTCCTGGCCCGGCTGGCCACCGCCCTGTCCGGGCACGCGGCCCTGGTCACCCCGGGCGCGCCGGACCGTGCCGCCGGACGGCCGGTTCCCGAGGGGGCCCGGGAGGCGTTGGCGGCCCTGGCCCGCCACGTGGGCGCGCCCGGCCCGGCCACCGCCACCGACCGGGCGGCGGGCTGGCACCTGTCGGTGTACGCCCTGGGCCGCCGCCCGACCGGCGCCGCCGCCGACCCGACGGGCGCGGGGGTCGGCGCGGGGCCGGGGCCGGGCGCGGGGACCGGCACCCCGCCTCCCCCCGCCGACCCCGGCTCACAGGCCGTCTCCGCTCCCCCCGGGCCGGTGCTCGCGGTGGCGACCCCGCTGCGCGCGCCGGGCGACCAGACGATCGCCTCGATCGCCGCCGTGCTGCTGACCCTGCTCACCGCCGACCGGCCCGGCGGGTCCGGCGAGGCGGCCGCCCTCACCCGGCTACTGCTCGGCGCGACCCCCGCCCAGGCGCTCGGGCCCGGCCCGTGGACGGCGGTGCACGCCCGCGGCGGCGGCGACCCCGCCGCCCTGGCCTCGGCGCTCGGCACCCCGTTGTACGCCGCCGAGGGCACCCTCGTACGCCTCCTCACCCCGCGCGATCCCGGCCCCCGGGCGGGCTGGCGGCTCGGGGTGAGTTCGCCCGCGCCGGCCGATCCCGCGGCGCTGGCCGCCGCCGACGCGCAGGCCGCCCGCGCCCTCCAGCGCGCCGAGAGCGCCCGCGCACCCCTGGCCCGGCACGCGGACACCGGTGTCGCCGGGCTGGTGGGCGAAGCCGAGGCCCGCGCACACGCCGAGGCGGTGCTGGCTCCGCTGAGCCCCGTGCTGCGGGAGACCCTGCGCGGCTGGCTGGCCCATCACGGAAGCTGGGACCGGACCGCGGCGGCTCTGGGCGTGCACCGCAACACGGTCCGCCAGCGCATCGCCCGCTGCGCGGCCCTGTTGGAGCGGGACCCCGACGACGCGGACGTACGGATGGAGTTGTGGTTCGCCCTGCGCTGGGCCGCCGCTCCGCCCGCGGGGTCGCCGCCGCCCGAACCCCGGGCCTGACGGACGTCCCCGCACGGACCCCCGCCACCCTGCCGCCCTACCGCCCACGGCCGCGAAGAGAGCGCGGACACAAGGGAGTTGCCCGCTCCCGGGGCGCGTCCACCGGCGGCCCGCGCGGCAACGGGGGCCGCCCCGGCTCCGGTCGCCGCACGCATACCCCGGACATACGCTGGACTCACCGGAGGCGGCGGGGGCCGCCGACCGGATCTCGTCTCGCCGATGGCCACTTGGAGCCATCGCCCCGAGCCGGCCGTGCGGCCCGTCACCGGGACCGCCCCCACGTGCGCCGGACCTTCCCGCATGCCCCCGTGCGACCAGGAGGTCGCCATGAACCACACCCGGACACACCGCCGTGCCACGGCCGCCGCCTCGGCGGCCCTGATGGCCGGAGGCCTACTGCTGGCGACGGGCGCCTCGGCGACCGTCGCCGCCTCCGCGGGCCTCCCGTCGGCGGTCGGCCCGGCCGAGCAGCAGTCGATGCTCGCCGAGACCAACAGCGTCCGCCAACAGAACGGCCGGCCGCCCCTCAGCTGGGACGGCGGGCTCGCGAACCAGGCCCAGGGATGGGCCGACGACCCGCAGTCCTCCGCGGGCAACCAGTTGAACCACAGCTCGATCAACGTCGCCGAGAACATATCGAGCGTCGGACCGGACGGGGCGGTCGGCCAGTGGGCCTCCGAGAAGGGCGCCTACGACGCCGCGGGGCCCGACCACGACACCAACAGCCCCTCGTACCGGGACTGGGGCCACTACTACAACATGGTCCAGCCGAACTACACCAGGATGGGTTGCGGCGCGAGGAGCGGCGCCGACGTCCAGGGCGGCTGGGTCACCGTGTGCCACTACTCCTGACCCGCCCGGACGCCCGACCGCCCGACCGGCGGCCCCCGTCCACCGGGGCGACGCGAGGTCGGGACCGCACCGTACGCACCCCCTTCCCGCCCCCCCTTTCGACCGTTCGCGCGCAGCGCCCGGCAGGCCCGTGCCGGGCGCTGCGCGCGGTGTGCCGCGCCTCTCTCTGGACGGATGGACAACTCGCCGGTAACTTTGTATGAGCAAGCGCTTAGACATAAGCGGCGGACCGCCGCGACGAAGGGAGTCCGGCCGTGCGCCGTACCGTTTTCAACGAGGACCACGAGGCGTTCCGCGAGACCATCCGGGACTTCATCGAGACCGAGGTCGTACCGGTCTACGACGACTGGTTCCAGGCCGGCCAGGCGCCCCGCGACTTCTACTACAAGCTCGGTGAGCTGGGCATCTTCGGCATCAACGTGCCCGAGGAGTTCGGTGGCGCGGGCCTGGACACCCACAAGTTCGAGGCCGTCCTCTACGAGGAGACCTCCCGCGCGGGCGTCAACTTCGGCGGCTCCGGCGTGCACGTGCTGCTCGCCCTGCCCTACATCAAGATGCTGGCCGACGACGAGCAGAAGAAGCGTTTCCTGCCGAAGTTCGTCACCGGCGAGGAGATGTGGGCGCTGGCGATGACCGAGCCCGGCACCGGCTCCGACGTCGCGGGCATGAAGACCACCGCCAAGCTCTCCGAGGACGGCACGCACTACGTCCTCAACGGCTCCAAGACCTTCATCACCGGTGGCGTGCACGCCGACCGGGTGATCGTCTGCGCCCGCACCTCCTCCCCGCGCGAGGACGACCGCCGCTTCGGCATCTCCCTCTTCGCCGTGGACACCAAGTCCGCGGGCTACTCGATCGGCCGCAAGCTCGACAAGCTGGGCCTGCGCACCTCCGACACCGCCGAGCTGGCGTTCGTCGACGTGAAGGTCCCGGTCGAGGACCTGATGGGCGAGGAGAACAAGGGCTTCTACTACCTCGGCGCGAACCTGCCCTCGGAGCGCTGGGGCATCGCCTTCGGCGCGTACGCCCAGGCCAAGGCCGCCGTCCGGTTCGCCCAGCAGTACGTGACGGACCGCACCGTCTTCGGCAAGCCGGTGGCGCACTTCCAGAACACCAAGTTCGAACTGGCCTCCTGCCAGGCCGAGGTGGACGCGGCCGAGGCCGTCGCCGACCGCGCCCTGGAGGCCCTGGACGCGGGTGAGCTGACCGCCGCCGAGGCCGCGTCCGCGAAGCTGTTCTGCACCGAGGTCGCGCACCGCGTCATCGACAAGTGCCTCCAACTGCACGGCGGTTACGGCTACATGAACGAGTACCCGATCGCCCGCCTGTACGCCGACAACCGCGTGAACCGCATCTACGGCGGCACCAGCGAGGTCATGAAGTCCATCATCGCCAAGTCCATGGGCCTGTAAGGGATTCCGGACCCCTCGCGGGACCTACCCTTCCCCCCATGAACGAGGCTCTGACGACGCTCCTCGATCTGCTCGACCTGGAGCAGATCGAGGAGAACATCTTCCGCGGTACCAGCCGTTCGGCGCTGGTACCGCGCGTCTTCGGCGGACAGGTCGCGGCCCAGGCGCTGGTAGCGGCCGGTCGGACCGTGCCCGGGGACCGCACCGCGCACTCGCTGCACTCGTACTTCCTGCGCGCCGGCGACCCCGGCGCGCCCATCGTGTACTCGGTGGACCGGATCCGCGACGGGCGCTCCTTCACCACCCGCCGGGTGGTGGCCGTCCAGCACGGCCAGCCGATCTTCCACCTCTCCGCGTCGTTCCAGACGTACGAGGAGGGGCTGGACCACCAGACGGCGATGCCGGACGCCCCCGATCCCGAGACCCTGCCCACCGCCGCCGAGGCCCTGCCCGCGTACCGGGGCATCTTCCGCGACCCGGACACGGTGGAGCGGCTGATCGAGGCACGGGGCGCGGTGGACCTGCGGTACGCGACGACCCCTCCGTGGGGCAGCGTCGGGCAGCCGGTCGAACCGCGCTCGCAGGTGTGGTTCCGCACCGCCGGGAAGCTGGAGAGCGACGACGCCCTGCTGCACACCTGCCTGGCCACGTACGTCTCGGACATGACCCTTCTCGACTCGGTGCTGCTCGCGCACGGCCGGGGCGGCTGGGCCGTCGGTGACGTGGTGGGCGCCTCGCTGGACCACGCGATGTGGTTCCACCGGCCGTTCCGCGCCGACGAGTGGCTGTTGTACGACCAGGAGTCCCCCTCGGCCGCCGCCGGCCGGGGTCTGGGGCAGGCCCGCATCTGGACCCAGGACGGGCGGCTGGCCGTCACCGTCATCCAGGAGGGCGTGGTGCGCGTCCCGCGCGGCTGAGTCCGCGGCCGGTACGGCCGGTCGAGCAGCCGGGCGAACCGCCGGCCGGGCAAACGGGCGGGCGGGGCCGAGGCCGGGACGCTTTCCTCAGTCCCACCAGAATCCCCAGGTCCGCGCGCCGACGACGGCCTCGTCCGCGTAGGCGTGCACGCTGCCGGAGCCCTGCCAGACGTTGTCCGGGCAGAGGGCGAAGTGCTCGGCGGCGACGGGGAGGGCGGCGGCCCGCGTCGCGGGCGGGGCGGCCACCGAGAGGTGGAGTTCGTCGAAGCCGAGGGCGAGGACGCGGGCGCCGTAGCGGTCCTCCCAGGAGCGCAGGACGGTGCTGACGCGAGCCGTGTCGCTCTCGTGGTTCAGGGGGCCGCGCCACCCCATCGCCGTGGGCGCGTCCGCTCCCCGGGCCGCCGAAATCAGGGCGAGTCGGGGGCTCGGCAGGACGCCCTCCCGGATCAGTTCGTCGGCCCGGGCGACGGCCTGCTCCTCCGGGTCCCCGTCCGGGACCCCGGGTTCGGCGAGCCCCGGCCACTCCCGGCCGAAGGGCGCGATCAGCTCCGCGCCCTCCGCTCCCTCCTCGGGGTCGGGAACCGCCCCGGCCCAGTACGCGCGCAGGACCGGCTCCACGTGGTGGTCGTCGGGTGCGGACATCTCGCGGGGCCGCAGCTCGCCGCGGGTCCACCAGCTCTCCAGGCCGCGGCGGCCCTGGAACAGCACCGCCTGGAGGCCGGCCGCCCGTGCCGGGCCGCGGTGGACGGCGAGCGCTCCGGGGCCCACGGGCTCGTCGGAGACCCACACCAGGGGCGGCCGGCGCGCGAACCGTCGGCCGGGCCCGTCGATCAGCGTGCCGGGCGGCAACGCGAGCCCCAGGGAACGGCCTCGCGGGTCGGCGGACAGCACGGACAGCGGGTTCGACGTCTTGGTCATGGGGGCGACCGTAGGCGCCGACACTGACAACGCCCGCCCGTCCGGGCGCCGTTGCCGGTCGGGGCGAAAGGACGGCCTACGCCTTGAGCTTGGCCCAGATCGCGCCGAGCGCGGCGATGTCCGCATCATCGAGCCGGTCGTCGAAGACCTCGGCGAGGGCCTCGCGGCGCGTGGCGTCGGCCTCCTGGAAGGCGCGCCGACCGGCGTCGGTCAGGGCGATCCGCACGGAGCGCGCGTCGGTCGGGGAGGGTATCCGCTCGACGAGGCCGCGCGCCTGGAGCGAGTCGGCGACCCGGGAGACCTGACTGCGGCTGAGCAGGGTCCTGGCCCCCAGCTCGGAGGAGGCGACCGGCTCCTGCTGGGCGTGGAGCCACAGCATCACCTCGAACCACGAGAGTGGCAGGTCGTGCCGGCGGGTGAGGGCCTGGTCGACCCGGGCGGTGAGGGTGGTGCCGGCCCAGACCAGCCCGTAGAAGGCGTGGTCGCGGGGGGTGAGTCCGCCCATGGAGAGCTCGGTGTGCGCCATGTCGAGAAGCCTACCTAATTGCGTGCACACGCACACATGGCTAATGTGTGTGTGCACGCACAGAAATGTCGATCCTCAGGAGACCCCCATGTCCGCCACCCCCACCCCCACCGGCCCCAAGGTCGTCCTCATCACCGGCACCTCCACCGGCATCGGCCTGGCCGCCGCGGTCGCCACCGCCCGAGCGGGCCTGCACACCGTCGCCACCATGCGCGACACCGGCCGTGCCGACGCCCTCTTGGAGGCGGCCGCCGAAGCCGGCGTCTCCGACCTGATCCAGGTCAAGCCGCTCGACGTGACCGACGCCGACTCCGTGGCCCGCTGCGTGGCGGAGGTCGTCGCCGAACACGGCCGGCTCGACGCGGTGGTGAACAACGCGGGCGCCGGGTTCGTCGGCACGATCGAACAGCACGGCATGGAGCCGGTCCGGGCCGCGATGGAGGTCAACTACTTCGGCGTCGTCGAGGTCACCCGGGCGGCGCTCCCCCACCTGCGCGCCTCGGGCGGCCGGGTCGTCACGGTGACGAGCGTCGGCGGCATGATCGGCCAGCCGTTCAACGAGGCCTACTGCGCGGCCAAGTTCGCCGTCGAGGGCTTCATGGAGTCGCTCGCCCCGGTCGCCGCCACCACCGGTGTCCAGGTGGCCGTCGTCGAACCGGGCGCCGTCACCAGCGAGTTCGTCGCCAGCATCGGGGTCGACGTACCGACCCTGCTCACCGAGGCCGGACCGTACGCCCCCGCGCTCCAGGCCTACCTCGGGCGCACCTCACAGGCCTACGACCACGCCCAGACCTCGGCCGAGGCCGCCGCTCCCGTCGTCGAGGCGCTGACCGCGGAGCGGATGCCGTTCCGGGTGCAGACCTCCGACTGGGCGCGGGACTTCGTCGGCATGAAGCTGGCGGACCTCGACGGTTCGGCCGTCCAGGACTTCACCGGCGGTTGGCTGAAGTGACCACACCCGCGACGCGGCCCTCGCGGCCCGACCCGTCGGGCGGGGCGCACGCCCCGGCCGGCGCCGGCGGCCCTCAGGCCAGGCCCGCGGCGTCCAGCAGGTAGGCCACCATCGGGTCGTAGTGGCGCGGGTCCCGGACGTGGTCGTCGAGCGGGATCGCGATCTGGAGGGTGCCCTCCGCCTCGGCGAGGAACAGGGCGGGGTCGTTGCAGTCCGCGTAGCCCACCGCGTCCAGACCCCGCTGCGCGGCGCAGCCCGCCCAGCCGTGGTCGGCCAGGACCAGGTCCGGCTGGGGGCGCCCCTCGGCCGCCAGCCCGTCCAGGATCGCGGCCATGGGCTCCGGCGAGTGGGTGTGCCACAGGGTCGCGCCCCGCTCCAGCACGGCGACGTCGGCGAACTGCCACACGGAGCACTCGTCCGCGACCAGCCCGCGCGGGATGACCACGATCTCGCAACCGGCCGCCCGCAGGGCCTCGCCGGTCGCCCGGTGGACGTCCAGCAGGCCGCCGGGGTGCCCGGTGGCCAGCAGGACGCTCTGCCGGTCCGACGCGGCCTTGCGCAGTCGGGCCGCGAGCCGGTCCAGGGCGGCGACCGTCAGTTCCGGGTCGATGGTGTCCTGGCCGTGCCGGTGGGTCGCGTCGTCGACCACTCCGCAGCGTTCCGCCATCACGGCGAGCACGTCCTGCTCGTCGCTCCAGCGGTCGCCGAGCTCCAGGCCCAGCCAGTAGTGGCGGTCGCCGTTGGCGAGCTTGCGGTAGTGGGACAGGTTGTTCTCGCGCGAGGTCGCGACGTCGCCCGCGATCCGCGTGCGGACCAGGTGGTCGACGAGTTCGGCGCGGCTCGGCGCTTGAGAGGACTGGGCGGGCGTCTCTATCGGCTTCGGCATACGGCCCATTCTGCCGTCGCGCGCCGTCACGCGCCGGAACCATTTCGACCCGCGGACGCCGGGCGTCACCCCGACAGCGCCCCGAAGGCGCCGTTCGCCAGCCGCCGCAGCAGGGACTCGGTGGCCTCCCGGCCCAGCGCCGCCAGGTGCGGGGTGGAGTTCAGCAGGCCGAAGACCGCGTGCACGGAGACCCGTACCCGCGCCTCCCCCACCTCGGGGTGCAGCTCGCGCACGACCTGTACCCACAGCTCGACGTACTGGCGCTGCAACTGTCGTACGAGCTTGCGGTCGGCCTCCCGCAACCGGTCCAGCTCCCGGTCGTGCAGGGTGATCAGCGCCCGGTCGTCGAGCGCGAAGTCGATGTGGCCCTCGACGAGCGAGGCCAGCAGCGCCGCCGGGTCGCCGGCCGCCTCCTCGGCGCGCCGCCGGCCGCCCGTGAGCAGCCGCTCGCTGATCCCGACGAGCAGTTCGGCGAGCATGGCGTCCTTGCCGGCGAAGTGCCGGTACAGGCCGGGGCCGCTGATGCCCACCGCGGCCCCTATCTCGTCCACTCCGACGCCGTGGAAGCCGCGCTCGGCGAAGAGACGAGCGGCCTCACTGAGGATCTGCTCGCGACGGGTCGGGGCGGCCGCTCTGGTGCTCATGGGAAACCATTCTAGACAGGGCCGTTAGCGCTCGTTAACCTAAGGTCCATACGCGTTAACGACCATTAACCGCGTGCACCGAGCAAGGGAGCTCGACCGATGCAGCAGGCACCAGTGCTGACGAGCGCCGCGGACCCGGCGTCCGAGGCCTGGCGGACCAACGAGGCCGCCCACCGCGAACTCGCCGAGGGCCTGCGCGCCCGGCTGGAGGCGGCCCGCCTGGGCGGCGGGGAGCGGGCCCGCGCCCGCCACACCGCCCGCGGGAAGCTGCTTCCCCGCGACCGCGTGGACGCCCTCCTCGACCCCGGATCGCCCTTCCTGGAGCTGGCCCCGCTGGCCGCCGAGGGCATGTACGGGGGCGCGGCCCCGGCCGCCGGGGTCATCGCGGGCATCGGCCGGGTCAGCGGTCGCGAGTGCGTCATCGTCGCGAACGACGCCACCGTCAAGGGCGGCACCTACTACCCGATGACCGTCAAGAAGCACCTCCGCGCCCAGGAGGTGGCTTTGGAGAATCGTCTCCCCTGCCTCTACCTGGTCGACTCCGGCGGCGCCTTCCTGCCCATGCAGGACGAGGTCTTCCCCGACCGGGAGCACTTCGGCCGCATCTTCTACAACCAGGCCCGCATGTCCGGGGCCGGCATCCCGCAGATCGCGGCCGTGCTCGGTTCCTGCACCGCCGGCGGGGCGTACGTCCCGGCCATGAGCGACGAGGCCGTCATCGTGCGCGGCCAGGGCACGATCTTCCTCGGTGGCCCGCCGCTGGTGAAGGCCGCGACGGGCGAGGTCGTCACGGCCGAGGAGCTCGGCGGCGGCGAGGTCCACTCGCGGATCTCGGGCGTCACCGACCACCTCGCGGAGGACGACGCGCACGCGCTGCGGATCGTACGGAACATCGTGGCGACGCTGCCCGACCGCGCGGCCCTGCCCTGGTCGGTGGAGGCTCCCGAGGAGCCGAAGGTGGACCCGTACGGCCTGTACGGCGCGGTGCCGGTCGACTCCCGCACCCCCTACGACGCCCGCGAGGTCATCGCCCGGGTCGTGGACGGATCCCGCTTCCAGGAGTTCAAGGCGGAGTTCGGGCAGACGCTGGTCACCGGTTTCGCCCGGATCCACGGACACCCGGTCGGCATCATCGCCAACAACGGCATCCTCTTCTCCGAGTCCGCCCAGAAGGGCGCGCACTTCATCGAGCTGTGCGACCAGCGCGGGATCCCGCTCCTCTTCCTCCAGAACATCTCGGGGTTCATGGTCGGCCGGGACTACGAGGCGGGCGGCATCGCCAAGCACGGCGCCAAGATGGTGACGGCCGTGGCGTGCGCCCGGGTCCCGAAGTTGACGGTGGTCGTCGGCGGTTCCTACGGGGCGGGCAACTACTCGATGTGCGGCCGGGCCTACTCGCCGCGCTTCCTGTGGATGTGGCCGAACGCGAAGATCTCGGTGATGGGCGGCGAGCAGGCGGCCTCCGTGCTGGCCACCGTCAAGCGGGACCAGATCGAGGGCGCGGGCCAGGACTGGCCGGCCGAGGACGAGGAGGCCTTCAAGGCACCGGTCCGCGCGCAGTACGAGGAACAGGGCAACGCCTACTACGCCACCGCCCGCCTCTGGGACGACGGGGTCATCGACCCCATGGAGACCCGGCAGGTGCTCGGGCTGGCCCTGACCGCGTGCGCGAACGCCCCGTTGGGCGACTCCGCTTTCGGCATCTTCCGCATGTGACGTGAGGACCTCTTCGATGTTCAGCACTGTTCTGGTCGCGAACCGCGGCGAGATCGCGGTCCGGGTCATCCGCACCCTGCGGGAGCTCGGCATCCGCTCCGTGGCCGTCTTCAGCGACGCCGACGCGGACGCCCGCCACGTACGGGAGGCCGACACGGCCGTCCGGATCGGTCCGGAGGCGGCCGCCGAGAGCTACCTGTCGGTGGAGCGGCTCCTGGACGCGGCCCGCCGCACCGGCGCCGAGGCGGTCCACCCCGGGTACGGCTTCCTCGCGGAGAACGCCGCCTTCGCCGCGGCCTGCGCGGAGGCCGGGCTGGCCTTCATCGGGCCCCCGGCGAGCGCGATCTCCCTGATGGGCGACAAGATCCGGGCGAAGGAGACGGTGAAGGAGGCGGGCGTGCCCGTCGTCCCCGGCTCCTCCGGCAGCGGCCTCACCGACGCCGAACTGGTCTCCGCCGCCGAGAAGATCGGCATGCCGGTGCTGCTGAAGCCCTCCGCGGGCGGCGGCGGCAAGGGCATGCGGCTGGTCCGCGACGCGGAGCTGCTCGGCGAGGAGATCGCCGCGGCGCGCCGTGAGGCCCGGTCCTCCTTCGGTGACGACACCCTGCTCGTCGAGCGGTGGGTGGACCGGCCACGGCACATCGAGATCCAGGTGCTGGCCGACGCGCACGGCAACGTGGTGCACCTGGGCGAGCGGGAGTGCTCGCTCCAGCGGCGCCACCAGAAGGTCGTCGAGGAGGCCCCGTCGGTCCTGCTGACGCCGCAACTGCGGGCGTCGATGGGCGCGGCGGCCGTGGAGGCGGCCCGTTCCTGCGGGTACGTCGGCGCGGGCACCGTGGAGTTCATCGTGCCGGGCGGCGACCCGTCCTCGTACTACTTCATGGAGATGAACACCCGCCTCCAGGTGGAGCACCCGGTGACGGAACTGATCACGGGACTGGACCTGGTCGAACAGCAACTGCGGGTCGCGGCGGGGGCTCCCCTCGGGTTCGGGCAGGAGGACGTGACCCTGACCGGCCACGCCATCGAGGCCCGCGTCTGCGCCGAGGACCCGGCCCGCGGCTTCCTGCCCTCGGGCGGTACGGTCCTGGCCCTGTCGGAGCCGAACGGCGGAGCGGTGCGCACCGACTCCGGTCTGACGGCCGGCGTGCCGGTGGGCTCCGCCTACGACCCGATGCTGTCCAAGGTCATCGCGTACGGGCCGGACCGCGCGAGCGCCCTGCGGTTGCTGCGGGGGGCCCTCGCGGACACCGTGATCCTGGGCGTGCAGACCAACGCCGGTTTCCTGCGGCGGCTGCTGGCGCACCCCGACGTGGTGTCGGGCGACCTCGACACCGGGCTGGTCGAACGCGACCTGGCGTCGCTGCTCCCGGAGGGGATCCCGGACGAGGTGTACGCGGCGGCGGCGTTGCTCGCCGAGGAGCCCGCGCCCGCGCGGCCGGGAGGGTGGGTGGACCCGTTCGACGCCGCCGACGGCTGGCGCCTGGGCGGCACCCCCGCCTGGACGGTCCACCACCTGCGCCTCCCCGGCCAGGACCCGGTGGAGGTGCGCACCCGCCCGGCCGGGCGGGACACGGAGATCCTCCCCGGGGGCTCCGGCACCCCGGCCCGCGGCCGGATCGTGGCCCGGACCCCCGACACGGTCACGGTGGAACTCGACGGCGTCACCCACCGCTTCAGCCACGCCGCGTCCCCGGAGGGCACCTGGCTCGGGCGCGACGGCGACTCCTGGCACCTCCAGCGCCACGACCCCGTCGCCGCGGCGCTCACCGGCCGCGGCCACGGCGGCGCGGGCACGCTGGCCGCCCCGATGCCCGGCACCGTCACCGTCGTGAAGGTGGCCGTCGGGGACCGGGTGGCGGCCGGTCAGAGCCTGCTCGTGGTGGAGGCGATGAAGATGGAGCACGTCATCTCCGCCCCGCACGCCGGCACGGTCACCGAGCTCGACGTGACGCCCGGCACCACCGTCGCCA
Organism: Streptomyces sp. NPDC002602; assembly: GCF_042889445.1. Lineage (NCBI taxonomy): Bacteria > Bacillati > Actinomycetota > Actinomycetes > Kitasatosporales > Streptomycetaceae > Streptomyces > Streptomyces sp. NPDC002602. The sequence goes on from NZ_JBIAQX010000002.1 coordinate 716,271, forward strand.
TGGACCAGATCCTGGCCGTGGTCACCCCGGAGGAAGAGGAGGGCGCCGAGTGAACGGTCTGCCCATGACGGTCCCCGATCCCGGGCTGCCGACCCGCGTCCGCATCCACGAGGTGGGTGCCCGCGACGGACTGCAGAACGAGAAGACGCCCGTACCGACCGAGGTGAAGGCCGAGTTCGTCCACCGGCTCGCCGCGGCCGGCCTCACCACCATCGAGGCCACCAGCTTCGTCCACCCCAAGTGGGTGCCGCAGCTCGCGGACGCGGAGCAGCTCTTCCCGCTGCTCTCCGACGTGTCCGCGGACCTGCCCGTCCTCGTCCCCAACGAGCGCGGCCTGGACCGCGCGCTCGCCCTCGGGGCCGATCGGATCGCGGTGTTCGGTTCCGCGACGGAGACCTTCGCGGCCCGCAACCTCAACCGGACCGTCGCCGAGTCCCTGGCCATGTTCGAACCCGTGGTGGCCCGGGCGAAGGAGCAGGGCGCCCATGTGCGCGGGTACCTCTCCATGTGCTTCGGCGACCCCTGGGAGGGCGCCGTGCCCGTCCCGCAGGTGGTCTCCGTGGCCAAGGCCCTGTTGGACCTCGGCTGCGACGAATTGAGCCTCGGCGACACCATCGGCGTGGCCACCCCGGGCCATGTCGGCGCCCTCCTCGACGGGCTCGACGAGGAGGGCGTGGAGACCGATCGGATCGGCGTCCACTTCCACGACACCTACGGCCAGGCCCTCTCCAACACCCTCGCCGCGCTCCGGCACGGCGTGACCACGGTCGACGCCTCCGCCGGCGGCCTCGGCGGCTGCCCGTACGCGAAGAGCGCCACCGGCAACCTGGCCACCGAGGACCTCGTGTGGATGCTCGACGGCCTCGGCATCGAGACCGGGGTCGACCTGGCCGCACTCACCGCCACGAGCGTGTGGATGGCCGAGCGGTTGGGGCGCCCCAGCCCCTCCCGTACCGTCCGCGCCCTCTCCCACAAGGAGTAACGAAGACATGTCCCTCGACCACCGGCTCACCCCCGAGCACGAGGAACTCCGCCGCACCGTCGAGGCCTTCGCGCACGACGTCGTCGCCCCCAAGATCGGCGACCTGTACGAGCGGCACGAGTTCCCGTACGAGATCGTCCGCGAGATGGGCCGCATGGGCCTGTTCGGCCTGCCCTTCCCGGAGGAGTACGGCGGCATGGGCGGCGACTACCTCGCCCTGGGCATCGCCCTGGAGGAGTTGGCCCGCGTCGACTCCTCTGTCGCCATCACCCTGGAGGCCGGCGTCTCGCTCGGCGCCATGCCGATCCACCTGTTCGGCACCGAGGAGCAGAAGCGGGAGTGGCTGCCGAAGATGTGCTCCGGCGAGGTGCTGGGCGCCTTCGGTCTGACCGAGCCGGACGGCGGCTCGGACGCGGGCGGCACCCGCACGACGGCCGTCAAGGACGGCGACGAGTGGGTGATCAACGGCTCGAAGTGCTTCATCACCAACTCCGGTACGGACATCACCGGGTTGGTCACGGTCACCGCGGTGACCGGGCGCAAGGCGGACGGCCGGCCCGAGATCTCCTCGATCATCGTGCCGTCCGGCACGCCCGGCTTCACGGTGGCGGCCCCGTACTCCAAGGTCGGCTGGAACTCCTCCGACACCCGTGAGCTGTCGTTCCAGGACGTGCGGGTGCCCCTGGCCAACCTGGTCGGCCAGGAGGGCCGCGGCTACGCCCAGTTCCTGCGGATCCTCGACGAGGGCCGCATCGCCATCTCCGCGCTCGCCACGGGCCTGGCCCAGGGCTGTGTCGACGAGTCGGTGAAGTACGCCAAGGAGCGCAAGGCCTTCGGCCGGCCCATCGGCGACAACCAGGCCATCCAGTTCAAGCTGGCGGACATGGAGATGCGCGCCCACATGGCCCGTGTGGGCTGGCGGGACGCGGCCTCGCGGCTGGTGGCCGGCGAGCCGTTCAAGAAGGAGGCGGCCATCGCCAAGCTGTACTCCTCCACGGTCGCCGTCGACAACGCCCGCGAGGCCACCCAGATCCACGGCGGCTACGGGTTCATGAACGAGTACCCGGTGGCCCGCATGTGGCGGGACTCCAAGATCCTGGAGATCGGCGAGGGCACGAGCGAGGTGCAGCGCATGCTGATCGCCCGCGAACTGGGTTTCGCCGGCTGACCGATGGCCGACCGACAGGTCGGTCGTGCGACAGCTCACACGAGGGGGCCCGAGAAACTTAGGGCCCCCTTATCGTTTTCGGCCAAGGTTAGGCTAACCTTCCCTTCGAACGGCCCAGTGGTCGCCCGGCACGCACGAAAGCGGACATCGACATGCCCAAGTCCCGATCCTCCCTCCTCACCCGCCGCGGTCTCATCGCGGCCGGCGGTGCCCTGAGCCTCGTCGCGGCGCTCTCCGCGTGCGGCGGCACCGACAAGGCGAAGGACGGGGCCGGCGAGGCGGACAAGACCGCTGCGGCCTCGGGCCCCTGGACCTTCAAGGACGACCTCGGCAAGGACGTCTCCACGAAGGCCACCCCGAAGAACGTCGTCGCCTTCACCGGCACCGCCGCCGCCCTTCACGACTACGGCGTGAGCGTCAAGGGCGTCTTCGGCCCGACCAAGACCGCCGACGGCAAGCCCGACGTCCAGGCCGGCTCGATGGACATATCCAAGGTCGAGATCCTCGGCAACGTCTACGACGAGTTCAACGTCGAGAAGTACGCGGCCCTCCAGCCCGACCTGCTGGTCACCAACTCCTGGGACGGCTCGTACTGGTACGTCCCGGAGGCCTCCAAGGACAAGATCCTGAAGCTGGCCCCGGCCGCCGCGATCAAGGTCGGCGGCGACGTCAGCATGGACAAGGCGCTGGCCCGCACCGCGGACCTCGCCAAGTCCCTCGGCGCCGACATGAACGCCAAGAAGACCGTGGACGCCAAGGCCCGCTTCGAGGCCGCCTCCGCCAAGGTCCGCGAGGCCACCAAGGCGAACCCGGGCATCAAGGTGCTCGTCGGTTCCGGCGCGGCCGACCTGTTCTACGCCTCCACCCCGAAGACCTCCGCCGACCTGAAGTACTTCGAGTCGCTCGGCGTCGAGTTCGTCATCCCGGAGAAGCTGGACGAGGGCGGCTTCTTCGAGAGCCTCAGCTGGGAGAACGCCGGCAAGTACAAGGCCGACGTCATCCTGCTCGACAACCGCACCGGCACCCTGCAGCCGAAGGACCTGGCGGCCAAGCCGACCTGGGCCGAGATGCCCGCCGTCAAGGCCGGTCAGATCACCCCGCGGGTGACCGAGCCGATCTTCTCGTACGAGAAGTGCGCCCAACTGCTGGAGGACCTGGCGAAGTCCATCCAGGGCGCCAAGAAGGTCAGCTGACCCACCGGCTGATTCCCGGCGCCCGACCGGCGCCGCACACACCCCAGGAGGGACTCACCGCATGACCGTCACCGCATCCGACGCGGCCCCGGCCGTGGCCCACTTCCGGTTCTTCGAACTCGAGGTGCTCCGCACGCGCCGTCTCGGCCACTCGTTCCTGCGCGTCACGTTCGGCGGCGAGTCCCTCTCGGAGTTCCGCTCCGGCGGGTACGACCAGAGCCTGTCGCTCTTCCTCCCGGCCGAGGGCGCCGAGCACACCGTCCTGCCCTCCACGGACGAGGACACCTGGTTCGCCGCCTGGCGGGCGATCCCCGAGGCCGAGCGCCCGGTGATGCGCTCGTACACCGTGCGCGAGCAGCGCCGCACGCCCGAGGGCGTGGACGAGGTCGACATCGACTTCGTGCTCCACGGCGACTCCTCCCCCGCGTCCCGCTGGGCCGGGCGGGCCGTCGCCGGCCGCCGGGTGATGCTGATCGGGCCGGCCGTCGCGGAGAACAAGTCCGTGCGGTTCCAGCCGCCGGCCGCCACCGACGCCGTCCTGCTGTACGCGGACGAGACCGCGCTGCCCGCCGCCTCCGCCATCCTCGAACGACTGCCCGCGGGCACGCCGGTGAAGGCCTGGTTCGAGGTCCCGCACGAGGACGACCGGCTCGACCCGGTGACCCTCGCCGACGCGGACATCACCTGGATCGTCCGCGACCCCGCCCTGGGGCGCGAGCGCGCCGACCGGCTCGTGGACGCGATCCGCGCGGCCGAACTGCCCGCCGCGCAGGCCCCGTACGCCTGGATCGCCGGCGAGGCGGGCACGATCCGCGCGGTCCGCCGCCACCTCGTGCGGGAACGTTCCATCGACCGGCGCGCGGTGCGCTTCGTCGGCTACTGGCGCCTCGGCGCGAGCGAGGAAGAGCTGCTCGCCGAGGCCTACGCGGGCCAGGCTCCCAGCGAGGACGCCACCGCGACCCTGTAAGGCCTCGCGGACCTTCGGTCCCGCACACACAACTCCCGCGCCCCGCGCGGACATTGAGAGATGGGTCTCGGCTTTCGGCCGGGACCCATCTCTATTTGGTCTGAAACTTAGGCTAGGCTAACCTAAGACTTCTTCTTACTCCCCCCTCTTCCCCTGCCCGGAGGAAAGTTGATGCGTTCGCATCTGCTGAACGAGACGACCGCAGACCTCTACCGGCGTACCGTCACCGAAGGCGTCGAACGCGTCGCCGCGAAGATCGCGACCACGGAACGGCCCCACACCGGTATATCCGTCGACGAACTCGCCCCGGTCATCGACGCGATCGACCTCGACAAGCCCCTCGAGGACCCGGCCGCCGTACTGGACGAACTCGAAGAGGTCTACCTCCGGGACGCGGTGTACTTCCACCACCCGCGCTACCTCGGCCACCTCAACTGCCCGGTCGTCATCCCGGCCGTGCTCGGCGAGGCGATCCTCTCCGCCGTCAACTCCTCCCTCGACACCTGGGACCAGTCCATCGGCGGCACCCTCATCGAGCGCCGCCTGATCGACTGGACCGCGCGGCGCATCGGCCTCGGCGAGGGCGCGGACGGCGTCTTCACCTCCGGCGGCAGCCAGTCCAACTTCCACGCGCTGCTCCTGGCCCGCGACGAGGCCTGCCGCCTGGTCATGAAGCGGGCGCTGGACGAGGGTCGGGAACTGAGCAAGGCCGAGGTCCTGCCCAAGCTGCGCATCTTCAGCTCCGACGCCAGCCACTTCAGCGTGAAGAAGTCGGCGGCCATGCTCGGCCTCGGCTACGAGGCCGTCGTCTCCGTCCCGGTCGACCGCAACCGCCGCATGGACACCTCGGTACTCGCCCTGGAGCTGGAGGAGTGCGAGCGCGAGGGCCTCTTCCCGATGGCCGTCGTCGCCACCGCCGGCACCACCGACTTCGGGTCCATCGACCCGCTGCACGAGATCGCCCGCCTGGCCGGGCAGTACTCCACGTGGATGCACGTGGACGCCGCCTACGGCTGCGGGCTGCTGATCTCGCCCACCCGCCGGCACCTCCTCGACGGCATCGAGCGCGCCGACTCGGTCACCGTCGACTACCACAAGTCGTTCTTCCAGCCCGTGAGTTCCAGCGCCGTGCTGGTCCGGGACCGGGACACCCTGAGGCACGCCACGTACCACGCGGACTACCTCAACCCCCGCCGGATGGCGGAGGAGCGGATCCCGAACCAGGTGGACAAGTCCATCCAGACCACGCGCCGCTTCGACGCCCTCAAGCTCTGGATGACCCTGCGCGTCATGGGCGCCGACGGTCTCGGCTCGCTCTTCGACGAGGTCGTCTCGCTGGCCGCCGAGGGCTGGGACATCATCGACGCCGACGCGCGCTTCGAGGTCGTCGTCAAGCCGCAGATCTCCACGCTGGTCTTCCGCTACGTCCCCGAGGGCGACGTCCGCGCCGACCTCGTCGACGAGGCCAACCTGCACGCCCGCAAGGCCCTGTTCGCCTCCGGTGAGGCCGTCGTCGCCGGCACCAAGGTGGACGGCCGCCAGTACCTGAAGTTCACCCTCCTCAACCCGCAGACCACGACGGCCGACATCGCTGCCGTCCTCGACCTTCTCGCCGCACATGCCGAGCAGTTCCTGGGAGAATCCCTTGCCGTCCACCGCTAAGACCCACGACTTCATCGGCATCGGCGTCGGTCCGTTCAATCTGGGACTCGCCTGCCTGACCGCCCCGCTCGAAGAGATCGACGGTCTCTTCATCGAGTCGAAGCCGCACTTCGAGTGGCACGCCGGCATGTTCCTGGACGGCGCCCACCTGCAGACGCCCTTCATGTCGGACCTGGTCACGCTCGCCGACCCGACCTCGCCCTTCTCCTTCCTGAACTACCTGAAGGACAAGGACCGGCTGTACTCCTTCTACATCCGGGAGAACTTCTACCCGCTGCGGGCCGAGTACAACGACTACTGCCGCTGGGCCGCCGACCGCCTCGACAACGTCCGGTGGTCCACCTCGGTCACCGAGGTCACCTACGACGAGCAGGCCGGCCTGTACGAGGTCCACACCGACAAGGGCGAGACCCACCGGGCCCGCCGCCTGGTCCTGGGCACCGGCACCCCGCCGCACGTCCCGCCGACCTGCGAGGGCCTCGGCGGCGACTTCCTGCACAACTCCGCCTACATGCAGAACAAGGCGGAGCTGCAGAAGAAGAAGTCCATCACCCTCATCGGCTCCGGCCAGAGCGCGGCCGAGATCTACTACGACCTCCTCGCCGAGATCGACGTCCACGACTACCAGCTCAACTGGGTCACCCGCTCGCCGCGGTTCTTCCCGCTGGAGTACACCAAGCTGACCCTGGAGATGACCTCCCCCGAGTACGTGGACTACTTCCACGCACTCCCCGAGGACACTCGGTACCGGCTGGAGACCCAGCAGAAGAACCTCTTCAAGGGCATCGACGGCGACCTGATCAACGCCATCTTCGACCTGCTCTACCAGAAGAAGATCAGCATGCCGGGCCAGGTCCCGACCACCCTGCTGACCAACACCTCCCTGAACAGCACCGCGTACGACACCACCACGGGCACGTACACGCTGGGGCTGCGCCAGGAGGAGCAGGAGCGGGACTTCTCCCTCGCCTCCGAGGGCCTGGTCCTGGCCACCGGCTACAAGTACGCCTTCCCGGAGTTCCTGAACCCGGTGCGCGACCGCCTGAACTTCGACGGGCGCGGCCGTCTCGACGCCGCCCGCAACTACAGCATCGACACCACGGGCCGCGGGGTCTACCTGCAGAACGGCACCACCCACAACCACTCCCTCACCTCGCCCGACCTGGGCATGGCGGCGTACCGGAACGCGTACATCGTCGGTGAGCTCCTCGGCCGCGAGCACTACAAGGTCGAGAAGTCCATCGCGTTCCAGCAGTTCGCCGCCCCGGAAGGCACCCTCTGATGAGCACCACCGAACTCCTCTTCTCCCGCACCGACAAGGAACTCGGTTCCTTCGCCGTGCGCCCCCTGGACCCCTTCGCCGACGCGGAGCTGCTCCACGGCTGGGTCACCCACCCGAAGGCGTCGTTCTGGATGATGCAGGACGCCTCCCTCCCGGACGTCGAGCGCGAGTACATGCGGATCGCCGCCCACGAGCACCACCAGGCCTTCATCGGCCTGCACGAGGGCCGTCCCGCGTTCCTGATGGAGACCTACGACCCGTCCGAGCTGGAGCTGGTCGGCCTGTACGACGCCCGGCCGGGCGACGTCGGCATGCACTTCCTCGTCGCGCCGAGCGACACCCCGCTGCACGGCTTCACCCGCGCCGTGATCACCACGGTCATGGCCGCGGTCTTCGCCGACCCGGCCACCGAGCGCGTCGTGGTCGAGCCGGACGTCGCCAACACCGCCGTGCACGCCCTCAACGAGACGGTCGGATTCGTGCCGGAGCGCCAGGTCACCAAGCCGGAGAAGGAAGCCCTGCTGAGCTTCTGCACCCGCGAGCAGTTCGAGGCCGCCACGGCCGCCCAGGGGGTGTCCATATGAGCCTCTCCGACGCCGTCGCGCACCTGACCCCCGAACTGTGGGCCCGCGCCAACCGCGCCCTGGTCCGCAAGGGCCTCGCGGAGTTCTCCCACGAGCGCCTGCTGACCCCGAAGCCGCTGGGCTCCGACCTCTACTCGGTCCTCAGCGACGACTCCACCGTGGAGTACCGCTTCAAGGCGGTCCGGCACGCCCTCGACCACTGGTCGGTCGACGAGACCTCCATCACCCGCCACCGGGGCGGCGTCGAGCTGGAGCCGGACGCCCTCGACTTCCACATCGAGCTGCGCGAGACCCTGGGCCTGAGCGCCGAGGTCCTTCCGGTGTACCTGGAGGAGATCTCCTCCACCCTGGCCGGCACCGGCTACAAGTACACGAAGCCGCAGGTCTCCTCCGAGGTCCTCGCGAAGTCCTCCTTCCAGGACATCGAGACGGGCATGACCGAGGGCCACCCCTGCTTCGTCGCGAACAACGGCCGGCTCGGCTTCGGCGTGCACGATTACCTCTCGTACGCCCCGGAGACCGCCAGCCCCGTCCACCTCGTGTGGGTCGCCGCCCGCAAGGACGTCTCCACCTTCACGGCGGGCGCGGGCCTGGACCACGACTCCTTCATGCGCGAGGAACTCGGCGACGAGACCATCGGCGTCTTCGCCGAGCGGATGACCGCGCTGGGCCTGGACCTGGCCGACTTCCACCTCTTCCCCGTGCACCCCTGGCAGTGGTGGAACAAGACCACGGTCACCTTCGCGGCCGAGATCGCGGGCCGCCGCCTGGTGCTGCTGGGCGAGGGCCCCGACGCGTACCTCGCGCAGCAGTCGATCCGCACGTTCTTCAACCGGAGCGCGCCGCGCAAGCACTACGTCAAGACCGCCATCTCGGTCCTGAACATGGGCTTCATGCGGGGTCTGTCGGCCGCGTACATGGAGGCCACCCCGGCCATCAACGACTGGCTGCACCAGCTGATCGAGGGCGACGAGGTCCTGAAGTCGGTGGACTTCTCGATCATCCGCGAGCGCGCGGCGATCGGCTACCACCACCGCCAGTACGAGCGCGCCACCGACCGGTACTCCCCGTACCGCAAGATGCTGGCCGCGCTGTGGCGCGAGTCCCCGGTCAACTCGATCCAGGGTGACGAGCGGCTCGCCACGATGGCCTCGCTCCTGCACGTGGACGCCGAGGGCAAGTCCTTCGTGGGCGCGCTGATCGCGGAGTCGGGCCTCACCCCGACCGAGTGGCTGCGCTCGTACCTGAAGGCGTACCTGGTCCCGCTGCTGCACTGCTTCTACCAGTACGACCTCGCCTACATGCCGCACGGCGAGAACACCATCCTCGTCATCGAGGGCGGCGTGGTGAAGCGGGCGATCTTCAAGGACATCGCCGAGGAGATCGTCATCATGGACGCGGACGCGGTGCTGCCGCCCGCGGTCGAGCGGGTCCGGGCGGACATCCCCGAGGACATGAAGCTCCTGTCGATCTTCACGGACGTCTTCGACTGCTTCTTCCGCTTCCTCGGCGCGATCCTCGCCGACGAGGGCATCTGCGAGGAGGACACCTTCTGGAAGGCCGTCGCGGACTGCGGCCACGACTACCAGGAGTCCATGCCCCAACTGGCGGAGCGCTTCGAGCGGTACGACCTGTTCGCCGAGGAGTTCCAGCTGTCCTGCCTCAACCGTCTCCAACTGCGCAACAACAAGCAGATGGTCGACCTCTCCGACCCGTCGGCGGCCCTCCAGCTGATCGGCGACCTCAAGAACCCCGTCGCGCCCTTCGCCCGACGGTGACCGACCCGCGGGCGGGCTTCCGATACGGTCCCTCGGAAGCCCGCCCGCGCCCTTGCGCCCGCCTGCCCGCCTGCCCGCCTGCCGCGTCACCGGGTCACCGGGTCACCGGGTCCAGGGAACGTCCGGCGCCCGGAAGTAGCCGATGCCCTGCGCGTCCAGCCTCGGGCCCTGGGCCGCCAGCCGCTCCCGGTAGTCGTCCCAGCCCAGCGCCGCCGCCGGCGACCAGCCCAGCTCGGCCAGCCCCAGCACCCTGGGGAACGCCAGGTACTCCCAGTCCTGCCGGGTGGCGACCGTCTCGGTCCACAGCGGCGCCTCCACACCCAGCACCGCCGACTCCGGGACCCCGGGCAGGTAGGTCCCCGGGTCCCAGGAGTAGGCCCGCCGCACCGGCACGTACCCGGCCCACGCCAACCCCGGCTTCGTCTCCTTGTCGTACTTCATGTCGAGGTACAGGCGGTCCGCCGGGGACAGGATCACCGGGTGGCCCGCCTTCGCCGCCGCCGCCACGCCCGCCTTCTCGGCCGCCGACGTCCGGTCGTGTCCCCAGTACTGGAGCACCGCGCCCGCCGCCGGTCGCGCCGAGGCCAGTTGGTGCCAGGCCACCACCGTCTTGCCGTACGTGCCGACGACCGCCTGCGCCCGGTCCATGAAGGCCGCGTAGTCCGCCGCCGGCGTCGAGTGCGCCTCGTCCCCGCCGATGTGCAGGTACTTCCCCGGGGTCATCTCCGCGAGCTCGCCGAGCACCTCGTCGATGAACTCGTACGTCCGCTCGCTGTCCACGCACAGCGAGCTGAAGCCCACCTTGATCCCGGTGTACCGCTCGCGCGCCTTGCCGTCGCAGTTCAGCTCGGCGTAGGAGGCCTGGGCCGCGTTGACGTGTCCGGGCATGTCGATCTCGGGGACGACGTCCACGTACCGCCGGGCCGCGTACGCGACCAGTTCCCGGTACTCGTCCTTTGTCCAGTGGCCGCCCGGGCCGCCGCCGACCTCGCCGGCGCCGCCGTACTCGGCGAGCCGCGGCCAGGAGTCGCTCGCGAGCCGCCAGCCCTGGTCGTCGGTCAGGTGCAGGTGCAGGGTGTTGACCTTGTACTGGGCGAGCTGGTCCACGTACCGCTTCACCTGCTCCACCGGGAAGAAGTGGCGGGCGATGTCGATCATGGCTCCCCGGTACGCGAACCGAGGCGTGTCCTGCACCCTGCCGCCCGGCACCGTCCCCGCGCCCCGCGCCGGCACCAGTTGCCGCAGGGTCTGCCCCGCGTGGAACAGCCCCTCGGGGGTGCGCGCGGTGAGCGTGACCCCGCTCGGGCCGGCGTCCAGTCGGTAGCCCTCCTCGCCGAGCGCGCCGGCATCCCGGTCGAGCCGCAGCCGGATCCCGTCCCCCTCCGCCCCGACCACCACGGGCAGCGGCAGGCCGGCCGTCGCGCGCAGTTGCCCGGCGAGCAGCTCCCCGACCTGCCGCACCTCCGGGTCCGAGCCCGGGGCGGTACGGAGCACCGTGCCCGCCCCGAACGCGTACCCGGCGCCCTCGGCCCGCGCGGACACGGGTGCGGGCAGCAGCCGTTCGTAGGGGGTGGGCGCGGTGGCGAGCGCGCCCCCGGGCCGGGAGTCGTCGCCGTGGGCGGCGGTGCAGGAAACGGCCGCCGCGCCGAGGGCGAGGAGGGCACCGAGCGTGCGTCGCAGGACTCTCATGACCTCAGGTATAGGCCAATCGGGCACGACACGCCGATGCGAGAATCGCGGGATGGCGGAAATCATCCAGAAGGACGGCACGTGGACCTTCGACGGGGACGCGGTGCGCATCGTGCCGGGCCGCGACAAGGAGGTCGGCCCGCTGCGGCAGGCCCTCGGGGAACTGCTCGTGCCGCTGGGCGCGATCGCCGGCGTCTCCTACGAACCGGGCCGCAGGTCGGGCCGGTTGCGGCTGCGGCTGCGTGACGGCGCCGATCCCCTGCTCCAGGTGACGGGCGGGCGGCTGCCGGAGACCTCGGACCCCTACCGGCTGACCGTGGAGTCGGACCGCACCGGAGTGGCGGAGTACTTCGTCGACGAGATCCGCAACGCGCTCCTGCTGGACCAGGTGGACCCCGGCCCCAGCGACCGCTACCTGCTGCCGGGTCCGGCGGTGCCGATCACCGCGAGCGGGGGCGACGGCACGGTGGCCTTCGACGGCGACCGGATCACCCTGGACTGGAACTGGACGGCGGAGGACGCCAAGCAGTCGGCGGGCTCCCGGCAGTTCCGGGTCGCCGATCTCCGGGGTGTGGAGTGGGCCCCGTCCCGGGGGCTCTCCAACGGCGTGCTGCGGTTCACCCCGGCGGGGGCGCAGGCGCCGCCGTCCCCCAAGTACGACCCGTACGCGCTGGAGCTGTTCGGCACGGGCCGCAAGGAGCTGGCGACCGCGCTGGTCGCGGCGGCCGTGGCGGCCCGCCTGCCGCACCCGGCCCCCGCCCCGGCCCCCGCCCCGGCCGCGCTCCCGGCGGACGGCGCGGACCACGACGCGCTGTTGCGTCGGCTGCGCGAGCTCGGGGAACTGCACACGTCGGGCCTCCTCACGGCCGAGGAGTTCTCGACGGCGAAAGCGGCGATTTTGCGCCGTTTCTGACCGACCAAGACCGGAATTACCCATTCTCCTGGTCCAGACCAGCCCGATCCTGCCCGGATTCGGGCAGGATCTTTGCATTCCGGCCCACATCCCGCGAGTATCTACGGGTGCTCGACCGCCGCCCGTCACATGACGATCTCGTCGACCACCTGGTGCGCAGCACCTCGCTCCAGCGGGGCGAGGCGGCCCGGGTGGTACTCGACGTGCTCGCCTACTTCGACGAGACGACGGAGGAATTCGTCCGCCGCCGCCACCGTGAACTGCAGTCCGGTGGCGCGGTCAACACGGAGATCTTCGAGCGGATCGCGGCCGAACTGCCGCACCGCGCCGTGGCGCCGCCGGAGCTCTCGCTCCGGCAACTGCGCCGCATCGTCTACGGCTGACCGGTGACCGCGCGGACGGACGCGCGGAGACGACCGGAGCACTCGTTCAGGACTTCAGGAGGGGCAAAACCGTATGTGCGGAATCGTGGGTTACATCGGCAAGCGTGACGTGGCACCGCTGCTGCTGGAAGGCCTCCAGCGGCTGGAGTACCGGGGTTACGACTCCGCCGGCATCGTCGTCAACAGCCCGAAGTCCGCGGCCCTGAAGGTCGTCAAGGCCAAGGGTCGCGTCCGCGAGCTGGAGTCCCGGGTCCCCAAGCGCTTCGCCGGCACCACCGGCATCGCCCACACCCGCTGGGCCACCCACGGCGCCCCCAGCGACATCAACTCGCACCCGCACCTGGACGCCGACAACAACGTCGCGGTCGTCCACAACGGCATCGTGGACAACGCCTCCGAGCTGCGCGCCAAGCTGGAGTCCGAGGGTGTCGTCTTCCTCTCGGAGACCGACACCGAGGTCATCGTGCACCTCGTCGCCCGCTCCACGGCCGACACCCTCGAGGAGAAGGTCCGCGAGGCCGTCAAGGTCATCGAGGGCACGTACGGCATCGCCGTCATGCACGCCGACTTCCCGGACCGCATCGTCGTGGCCCGCAACGGCTCCCCGGTGGTCCTCGGCATCGGCGAGAAGGAGATGTTCGTCGCCTCGGACGTCGCCGCGCTGGTCGCCCACACCCGCCAGATCGTCACCCTCGACGACGGCGAGATGGCCACCCTCAAGGCCGACGACTTCCGCACCTACACCACCTCCGGCACGACGACCACCGCCACGCCCGAGACCGTGGAGTGGGAGGCCGCCTCGTACGACATGGGCGGTCACGACACGTACATGCACAAGGAGATCTCCGAGCAGTCCGACGCGGTCGACCGCGTCCTGCGCGGCCGGATCGACGACCGCTTCAACACCGTGCACCTGGGCGGCCTGAACCTGGACCCGCGCGAGGCGCGCGGCATCCGCCGGGTCAAGATCCTGGGCTGCGGCACCTCGTACCACGCGGGTCTGATCGGCGCCGGCCTCATCGAGGGCCTGGCCCGCATCCCCGCGGACGCCGAGCCGGCCTCCGAGTTCCGCTACCGCAACCCGGTCGTGGACCCCGACACCCTCTACATCGCGGTCTCCCAGTCCGGCGAGACCTACGACGTCCTCGCGGCCGTCCAGGAGCTCAAGCGCAAGGGCGCCCGCGTCCTCGGCGTCGTGAACGTGGTCGGCTCCGCCATCGCCCGCGAGGCCGACGGCGGCGTGTACGTGCACGCCGGCCCCGAGGTCTGCGTCGTCTCCACCAAGTGCTTCACCAACACGGTCGTGGCCTTCGCGCTGCTCGCCGTGCACCTCGGCCGGATCCGGGACCTCTCGGTCACCGACGGCAAGCGGATCATCGAGGGCCTGCGCAAGCTGCCCGCGCAGATCCAGGAGATCCTCGAAGGCGAGGAGGACATCAAGAAGCTGGCGGCCGAGTACGCCGACGCCAAGTCGATGATGTTCATCGGCCGGGTCCGCGGTTACCCCGTGGCCCTGGAGGCCTCCCTGAAGCTCAAGGAGATCTCCTACATCCACGCCGAGGCCTACCCGGCCTCGGAGCTCAAGCACGGCCCGCTCGCGCTCATCGAGCCGGCGATGCCGACGGTCGCGATCGTCCCGGACGACGACCTGCTGGAGAAGAACCGCGCGGCGCTGGAGGAGATCAAGGCCCGCAGCGGCCGCATCCTCGCGGTCGCCCACCGCGAGCAGGAGAAGGCCGACCACACGATCCTCGTGCCCAAGAACGAGGACGAGCTCGACCCGATCCTGATGGGCATCCCGCTCCAGCTCCTGGCGTACCACACCGCCCTGGCCCTGGGCCGGGACATCGACAAGCCGCGCAACCTGGCCAAGTCGGTCACCGTCGAGTAGTCGAGCGGTCGGACGACAGCACGCGCGGAAGGCCCCCGGGGGATCACGTCCCCCGGGGGCCTTCCGCGTTCCTCACGGCTCCCTCGTACGGCTCAGCTCGCGGGCACCGCGTCCCCGCGGGCCCTGCTGCCGAGCGCCACCGGCCAGTGCGCCAGCGCGGCCGTGGCCCCGTACCAGGCCAGCAGCCCGGCGACCGCCGCCACCCAGCCGGCGATCTTGGCGAGCAGGCCGCTGTCGGCGAAGGCCCCCACCGCGAGGAGCAGCAGGGAGAGGGTGAACAGGGCGTACACGCCCTGCCCGAACAGTCCGCTCGCCGCCCCCACCGTGAGGGTCAGGCCGAGCAGGGCGAACAGGACGAGGAACGCTCCGGCGGCATCCGCCGAAACCTTTCCGTCGGCCCCCGCGGCCCAGGTGAACCAGAAGGCGCCGAGTCCCGCGAACGCGGTGCCGTTGAAGCCGTTGCCGCCCCGGAATTCCAGGATCCCGAGGACGAACAGTGCGAGACCGCCGACGTAGGTGGCGAGCGACACGGAGTTCGCGACGGTCACGCCGTCGATGATGCCGGTGTGGCCGATACCGAACGCGAGAAGGGTGAGACCCAGGGCAATGTGCCCGAGGGTCGAAGTAGAGGCCGTGCTTCCCGCAGAGACACCGTTGTCCACGGCGGGCTCCCTTCGATCTGCAGTTGTTTGCTGCGTCCCAGCAGCACTTATCTACCCTTTACATGAGGGTTCACAACCGCACGAACGGCGTACAGAGGGTCACGGAATGACAACAACCGGTCGCTGGGCCCGCTTGGCCAGGCGGCCCGCCACCGAGCCGAAGATCCGGCCCACGATGCCGTGCGTGGAGCCGACCACGATGGCGTCGGCCGAGTACTCCCGGCCGACCTCCTCCAGCTCGTGGCAGATGTCCCCGCCCCGCTCGACCAGGATCCAGGGCACCTCGGACAGATAGTCCGCGCAGGCCAGCTCCAGTCCCAGCACCTCGGTGCGATGGTCCGGGACGTCCACGAAGACGGGGGGCTCACAGCCGGCCCACACCGTGGTGGGCAGCCGGTTGGCCACGTGCACGATGATCAGACCGGATCCGGAGCGGCGGGCCATCCCGATGGCGTACGCGAGGGCCCGCTCACTGGAGGTCGAGCCGTCGAAGCCCACCACGACGCCGTGCCGGAAGGCCGGGTCGCAGGGATGGCGTGTCTGTTCCACCGCGCGCAGGTCGGCCGACGCGGAGTCGGCGAGGGGTTTGCGCTTGCGGTCCGCGGGTTCGGAGAATTCGTGACCGGCCATGGTGTCTCGGCGAAGGGTCCTCGGGGGAAGCGACAGGGACGATATCGGCGACGCAGTGTGACGGAGCTCTGTCCGGGAAGCATCTTCCCAAGCCCATACCCTCCAGGGTACGGCGACACTCCTGTCCTGCACAGGGCATGCCGCCCTTGGAGAGCGTCCCAGGGAGCATGCCGGAGCGACGGCGCGTTGGCAATGTCGGCTGGCCCCTACAGCCAGTGACGAGGAGAGCGGGCACCACCCGTGCGCGCAGTGACCGAGCCCCTCCGGACACCGTTGGACAGGCGTCCGACCGTCCAGGAAGAGCCCGCAGGGAGTACGCCGTGCCCGGCCGTCCGGTCCACCCCGTCCAGCCCGCTCCGCCGACGCGTTCCGTCCCTCCCGGCACGACGCCGCGTTCCGGCGTCCGCTCCGGCGCGCACTCCGGCGACGCGACACCGCGTATCGCGCCCGCCCCTCTTCACTCTTCCGTGCGTCTTCACCCTTCCGTGCGTCGCGCCCGACCCCCGCACGAGGACCCCGCGGGTGACGTGGTGCGCTGGGCCGTCTTCAGTTGCCTGCTCGTCCCCGTGGTCCTGGTCGTCTACGGAACCTCCTTCGGCGGGGCGGCCGTCGCGACCCTGGGTCTCGCCGCCGTCACCGCCGCCTGCCGGGCGCTGCTGCGTCACTCCGTGGAGGCGGAGCGATCCGCGACCCGGGGGCCCGCCGAGGAGCCGTTCGCGCCCGATCGGCGCGGCCGGCACGCGCGCGGCGGGGCCGGTTCACACCGCGGTCGCCGCGGTTCCGAGGGCATCTCCCCTGTCGGCTGACCGATTCGCACGTACACACCCGCCTGTTTTCAGCCAACTTCCCGGCAGGTCGCCCCCCTTGCCGGAATGTCCCCCCAACCCCCCCATCACCAGCGACGACAGAGCTCCGGGGGGGCTCGCGACCCTACGGGTACTGGCCATGGCCGGACTCTGCGCTTCCCGCACGGGTAGCGGAGTGGAACCCTTACTGATCGAATGCTTTTCGCCAAGTTGCCAAGTCGACATAGCGCTGCGTGCTGAACTTGTCACGCCGACACCACGGGACGCAGTAGATTCGATCATGTATTTACGGCGGGGGATCCACGTGCAAGGCCGAGGGGAAACGTGCAGGTGCGACCAGACCAAGGAGTCGCGACACCCAAGGGGGGCTTAGCGCCATGAGCCAGGATTCCACCGCCGTCGTCGCGGACGCGGGCCGGAAGCTCGCGGGGCGTCGCCGCAGAGAGATCGTCGCCGTGCTGCTGTTCAGCGGCGGCCCGATCTTCGAGAGTTCCATTCCACTCTCCGTGTTCGGCATCGACCGGCAGGACGCGGGAGTTCCACGCTATCGACTGCTCGTGTGCGCCGGTGAGGACGGTCCGCTGCGGACCACCGGCGGACTCGAACTGACCGCGCCGTACGGGTTGGAGGCGATCGCCCGGGCAGGCACGGTCGTCGTTCCGGCCTGGCGCTCCATCACTTCACCGCCGCCGCCGGAGGCGCTCGACGCACTGCGTCTGGCGCACGAGGAGGGTGCCCGCATCGTCGGACTGTGCACGGGGGCCTTCGTGCTCGCCGCCGCCGGTCTGCTCGACGGTCGGCCCGCGACGACGCACTGGATGTACGCGCCGACGCTGGCCAAGCGGTACCCGTCCGTCCACGTCGACCCGCGCGAGCTGTTCGTCGACGACGGCGACGTGCTGACGTCCGCGGGCACCGCGGCCGGAATCGACCTGTGCCTGCACATCGTGCGCACCGACCACGGCAGCGAGGCGGCCGGGGCTCTGGCCCGCCGACTCGTCGTACCGCCGCGCCGCACGGGTGGCCAGGAACGCTACCTCGACCGGTCACTTCCGGAAGAGATCGGCGCGGACCCGCTGGCCGAGGTCGTCGCCTGGGCGCTGGAACACCTCCACGAGCAGTTCGACGTGGAGACGCTGGCCGCCCGCGCCTACATGAGCAGGCGCACCTTCGACCGGCGGTTCCGTTCGCTCACCGGCAGCGCTCCGCTCCAGTGGCTGATCACCCAGCGGGTGCTCCAGGCACAGCGACTGCTGGAGACCTCCGACTACTCGGTCGACGAGGTCGCCGGGCGCTGCGGGTTCCGTTCGCCCGTCGCGCTGCGCGGTCACTTCCGCCGGCAGCTGGGTTCCTCCCCGGCCGCCTACCGGTCCGCGTACCGGGCACGCAGGCCGCAGGCCGACGTGTCGCAGGTGACGCAGATCTCGGAGGGCCCGCTCCCGCACCAGCGCACTCCGCAGCCCCAGCGGGCGGCGGCGGCCCTGGCCGCGGCCGGTCCGTCGGTGACGGAGCTGTACGCGCCGAACCGGGTGCTGCGCGAGCACGCGTAGCACCGTCCACCAGGACATCGAAGGCCCCTCTCGTCGGCCGTCCCCGACGAGAGGGGCCTTCGGGCGCGTACGGGCCCGGTCCGATCCGTCGAAGACCGCATAAGGTGGGCGCATGAACGATCGCATGGTGTGGATCGACTGCGAGATGACCGGGCTCTCGTTGACGGACGACGCACTTATCGAGGTGGCCGCACTGGTCACCGACTCGGAGCTCAACGTGCTCGGCGAAGGCGTGGACATCGTGATCCGCCCGCCGGACGCTTCCCTGGAGACCATGCCCGACGTGGTGCGCGAGATGCACACCTCGTCCGGCCTGCTCGACGAGCTGGCCGGCGGGACCACGCTCGCGGACGCCGAGGCGCAGGTCCTGGCGTACGTACGGGAACACGTCAAGGAGCCCCGCAAGGCTCCGCTCTGCGGGAACTCGGTCGGCACCGACCGCGGCTTCCTGCTGCGCGACATGGCCGCGCTGGAGAGCTACATGCACTACCGGATCGTGGACGTGTCCTCGGTCAAGGAGCTGGCCCGCCGCTGGTACCCGCGGGCGTACTTCAACAGCCCGCCGAAGAACGGGAACCACCGGGCGCTCGCGGACATCAAGGAGTCCATCGCCGAGCTGCGCTACTACCGCGAGGCGGTCTTCGTGCCGCAGCCCGGGCCCGACTCGGACACGGCCCGCACCATCGCCGCCAGGCACGTGGTGGGCGGCGCGTAGCACCTTCCGGAGGTGGGCGGCGGGGAAAGGGGGGAGCGAGCACCCTCCCGGACCCTGTACGCTTTTCTTCGGCCGGTCGGTTTTCCGACCGGACATGGTGGGTGTAGCTCAGTTGGTAGAGCACCTGGTTGTGGTCCAGGTGGCCGCGGGTTCAAGTCCCGTCACTCACCCTGTGGAAAGGCCCCGTCCCGCGCGAGCGGGCCGGGGCCTTTCGCGTGCTCAGGAGGATTCCCGGACCACCAGCTCCGTCGGCAGCACGACCGCCGTCTCCTGCGACTCGCCGGCGATCCGCTCCAGCAGGAGCCGCGCCATGGTGCGGCCCATCTCCTCGATCGGCTGGCGCACGCTGGTCAGCGGCGGGTCCATGTGGCGGGCCACCACCGAGTCGTCGAAGCCGACCAGTGCCACGTCCCCCGGAATGCCGCGGCCGGCGGCCCGCAGCTCGCGGCGGGCGCCCGCCGCCATCACGTCGGAGGCGGCGAACACGGCGTCGAGGTCGGGCCGGCGGTCCAGCAGCTCGCGCACGGCCCGGCCGCCGCCCTCCTCGGTGAAGTCCCCGACCGCGATCAGTGCCTCGTCGATCGGGTGCCCGGCGGCCCGGAGCGCCTGCCGGTAGCCGTCGAGGCGGCACTGTGCGCCGTACACGTCGAGGGGCCCGGTGACGGTGGCGATCGCGCGACGGCCCCGGCCGAGGAGGTGGCGTACGGCCTCGGCGGCTCCGGCGAGGTTGTCGGAGTCCACGCTGGGGAGCGTCTCGTCCGCCGAGCGACGTCCGCTGATCACCGCCGGGATGCCGAGTTCGGCGAGCAGCTCCGGCAGCGGGTCCCCGGCGTGCACGGAGACCAGCAGCACCCCGTCGACGCGGTGCCCGGACAGGTACTGGGCCAGTCGACGGCGTTCCCGCTCGCTGCCGGCGAGGGTGAGCACCAGTTGCACGTCGGTCTCGGCGAGGGTGGCGCCGACTCCGCGCACCACGTCGGAGAAGTACGGCTCGGCGAAGAAGCGGGCCTCGGGCTCGGGGATGACGAGGGCGATGGCGTCGGTGCGGTTCGCGGCGAGGGCCCGGGCGGCGCGGTTGGGGACGTAGCCGAGTTCGGCGACGGCGGCCTCGACGGCGACCCTGGTGTGCTCGCTGACCTTGGAGGATCCGTTGATCACCCGGGAGACCGTGCCGCGTCCGACCCCGGCCCGGACCGCGACCTCCTCCAGCGTCGGCCGTCCCCCGCTGCGCCCGTGCCCGTTCATGACTTCCTCCCGGCTGGTGAATCTACCCGTTGACTGCCTCTTGACGATGGTGGGAGCGCTCCCACACTGTGGCACACGACACCCGACACGTTCCATCCCCCCGGGAGGATCCTGATGCGAGCCCGAAGAAGACTTGTGACCGCGGTCGGTGCGATGGGCGCGACGGCGCTGCTCCTCGCGGGGTGCTCGCAGGACCCCGGTGAGGCCCCCGCCCAGGGCGGCTCGACCGGTGGCAAGGCGAAGACCACCCTCACGGTCGGGGTCTTCGGTGCCTTCGGGCTCCAGGAGGCGGGCCTGTACGACGAGTACATGGCGCAGAACCCGGGGGTCAGGATCGAGCAGACCTCCATCGAGCGCAACGAGAACTACTACCCGCAGCTCCTGACCCACCTGGGCACCGGCAGCGGACTCGCCGACATCCAGGCCGTGGAGGTCAACAACATCGCGGAGGTCACCGCGACCCAGGCGGACAAGCTGGTCGACCTCGCGAAGGCGCCCGGCGTCGACAAGGGCGCCTACCTGCCGTGGAAGTGGGCCCAGGGCACCGCGAAGAACGGGGCCACGGTCGCCCTCGGCACCGACATAGGCCCGCAGGGCGTCTGCTACCGCAAGGACCTCTTCGCGGCGGCCGGGCTGCCCACCGATCGGGCCGCGGTCGGCGCGCTGTGGGCGGGCGACTGGAACAAGTACCTGGAGACGGGCAAGGCGTACAAGGCGAAGGCGGGGACGGGCAAGGCCTTCGTGGACTCCGCGTCGGGCGTGATGGCGGCGGTGACGGGCAGCAGCGCGGAGCGGTTCTACGACGCACAGGGCAAGGTCGCGTACAAGACGAATCCCGCGGTGCGCGGCGCCTTCGACCTGGCGGCCTCCTTCGCCGTCGAGGGGTTGAGCGCGAAGCTCCAGCAGTTCACCCCGGCCTGGGACCAGGGCTTCTCCAACGGGAACTTCGCCACCGTCTCCTGCCCTGCCTGGATGCTCGGCTACATCCAGGACAAGGCCGGTCCGGCGGGCAAGGACAAGTGGGACGTGGCGCAGGCCCCGAAGCCCAGCAACTGGGGCGGTTCGTTCCTGGTGGTGCCGAAGGCGGGCAAGAAGGCCGAGGAGGCGGCGAAGCTGGCGGCCTGGCTGACGGCCCCGGCGCAGCAGGCGAAGCTGTTCGAGAAGCGCGGCAGCTTCCCGAGCGCGAGCGCCGCCTACAGCCTGCCGGCGGTGTCGGGCGCGAAGCACGCGTACTTCGGCGGCGCCCCGATCGGGGAGATCTTCGCGCGGGCCGCCGAGGGGGTGCCGGTGACGGTGATCGGCCCGAAGGACCTGGTCATCGCGCAGAACCTGGCGGACATCGGGATGCTCCAGGTCGACCAGAAGGGCCGCACTCCGCAGGAGGGCTGGGACGCCGCGGTGAAGGCGATCGACAACGCCCTGGAGCAGTGAGGTTCCGGTGACGGACGAGACGGCTGTTCTCGCCCCCTCCGCCGCCGGCGGTGACCGGCCGGCGGCGGAGGGGGGCGACCGGCGCCAGGTGTGGCGCTCCCGCCGCTACCGGTGGGACCTGCGCTGGAGTCCGTACGGCTTCGTGGCGCCCTTCTTCCTCTTCTTCGCGGCGTTCGGGCTGTTCCCGCTGCTCTACACGGGCTGGGCGGCGCTGCACCAGGTGGAGTTGACGGACCCGGACGCCATGACCTGGGTGGGGCTGCGGAACTTCACCCGGCTCTGGGACGACACGTTCTTCTGGAACGCGCTGCGCAACACCTTCACCATCGGGCTGTTGTCGACGGTGCCGCAGTTGGCGATCGCGCTGGGGCTGGCGCACCTGCTCAACTACAAGATGCGCGGCTCGGCCTTCTTCCGGGTCGCGGTGCTCACCCCGTACGCCACGTCGGTGGCCGCGGCCACGCTGGTCTTCGTACTGCTCTTCGGCCGGGACCACGGCATGGTCAACTGGTTTCTCTCCACGGTCGGTTTCGGGCCGGTGGACTGGCAGAACGGCCCGTTCGCCTCCCAGGTGGCGGTGTCCACGATCGTGGTGTGGCGGTGGACGGGCTACAACGCGCTGATCTACCTGGCGGCCATGCAGGCCGTCCCCGCCGACCTCTACGAGTCGGCGGAGTTGGACGGTGCCTCGCGGTGGCAGCAGTTCGTCCACGTCACCGTGCCCTCACTACGACCGACGATCTTCTTCACCTGTGTGGTGTCGACCATCGGGGCCACCCAACTCTTCGGCGAACCATTGCTGTTCAACGGCGGGGCGGGTGCCACGGGCGGCTCGGACCACCAGTTCCAGACGCTGGGGCTGTACCTGTACGAGCAGGGCTGGGTGAACCTGCACCTGGGGCGGGCCTCGGCCATCGCGTGGGCGATGTTCCTGATCCTGCTGCTGATCGCGGGCCTGGCCCGGCTGCTGCGAAGGGTGTCCCGATGAGATCGCTGCGCGCGGGGAAGCCGACGTACGTCGTCCTCGGGGTCTTCACCCTCGGATCCCTGTTCCCCCTGGTGTGGACGGCGATCGCGGCGTCCCGGAACAACACGCGGCTGGCGCAGACCCCGCCCCCGTTCTGGTTCGGCGGGAACCTGGGCCACAACCTGTCGGTCGCCTGGACCGACGCGAACATGGGCACCGCCCTGCTGAACACGGTGATCGTGGCGGGCACGATCACCACGGGCACCGTGCTCTTCTCCACCCTGGCCGGCTTCGCCTTCGCGAAACTGCGGTTCCGGGGGCGTCGGCCGCTGATGGCGCTGGTGGTCGCGACGATGCTGGTGCCGCCGCAGTTGAGCGTGGTCCCGCTGTACATGTTGATCGCCGAGCTGTCCTGGACGGACCGGCTCCAGGCGGTGGTGCTGCCGGCCCTGGTGGGTGCCTTCGGGGTGTTCTTCATGCGGCAGTACCTGGTGCACGCGCTGCCGTTCGAACTGGTGGAGGCGGCGCGGACCGACGGGGCGAGCTCGTGGCGCGTCGTGTGGCACGTGGTGTTCCCGGCGGCGCGTCCGGCGATGGCGGTGTTGGGGATGCTGACCTTCGTCATGGCCTGGAACGACTTCTTCTGGCCCATCGTCGCGCTGACGCAGAACGGCAGCCCGACGGTGCAGGTGGCCCTGACGGGTCTGGGCCGGGGGTACATCCCCGACCAGTCCGTGATCATGGCGGGTGCGCTGCTGGGCACGCTCCCGCTGCTGCTGGTGTTCCTCGTCTTCGGCCGCCAGATCGTCGGCGGCATCATGCAGGGAGCGGTGAAGGGTTGAGCGGGTTGATCGGGATGAGCGGGATGGGCGACATGCGGTTCCCCGACGGGTTCCTGTGGGGCGCGGCCACGGCCGCCTTCCAGATAGAGGGCGCGGCCGAGCTGCGCGGGCCGTCGATCTGGGACACCTTCTGTCGGACGCCGGGAAAGGTGCGCGGCGGCGACACGGGCGACGTGGCCGCCGATCACCACAGGTTGTGGCGCGAGGACGTCCGGCTGATGGCCGGGCTGGGGCTAAGGGCGTACCGGTTCTCGGTGTCCTGGCCCCGGGTGCTGTCCGGCGGGCTCGGCTTCTACGACGCGCTCGTCGACGAGCTGCTCGCGCACGGGATCGAGCCGTGCCCGACGCTGTACCACTGGGACCTGCCGCAGGAGTGGGAGGACGCGGGCGGCTGGCCGGAACGGGAGACCGCGTACGCCTTCGCCTCGTACGCGGAGACGGTCGCGAAGACCCTCGGGGACCGGGTGGGGCGCTGGACCACCCTCAACGAGCCTTGGTGCAGCGCGTTCCTCGGCTATGCCTCGGGGGTCCACGCTCCGGGGCGCACCTCGCCCGCCGACTCGCTGCGCGCCGCGCACCACCTCAACCTCGCGCACGGGTTGGCCGCGTCGGCGTTGACCTCGGTCCTGCCGTCCTCGGCGCGGGTCGGCATCGCCCTCAACCCGAGCGCGGTGCGTCCGCTGACCGACTCGGAGGCCGACCTGGACGCCGTGCGGCGAATCGACGCCCTCGCGAACCGGATCTTCACCGGGCCGCTGCTGCACGGCGCCTACCCCGACGACCTGCGGGTCGACACGGCCGCGCTGACCGACTGGTCCTTCGTCCGGCCGGGCGACGAGGCGCTGATCCACCAACCCCTGGGCTTCCTCGGGGTGAACTACTACACCCCGGCCGTGGTCTCGGCGGCCTCGGGCGGCCCGCGCGCCGACGGGCACGGCGACAGCGAGCACTCGCCGTGGCCCGGGTCGGAGTCCGTGGCCTTCCACCAGCCTCCGGGCGAGCGGACCGACATGAACTGGTCGATCGATCCGACCGGGCTGCGCGAGCTGTTGTCCCGGTTCGCCGGCGAGGCACCGGGCCTGCCGCTCCTCGTCACCGAGAACGGCGCCGCGTACGGCCCTGACCTGGACGATCCGCTGCGTATCGACTATCTGCGCGGGCACCTCTCGGCGATCCACGGTGCACTGGCCGACGGGGCGCCCGTGGAGGGCTACTTCCTCTGGTCGTTGATGGACAACTTCGAATGGAGCCACGGCTACGGCAAACGGTTCGGCATCGTCCACGTCGACTACGAGACCCAGGTCCGCACCCCGCGCTCCAGTGCCCTCTGGTACGCCGACCTGGCCCGGAGCGGCCTCTTGCGGTGACCGGTGCTCAGCCCCCGGCCGGGGGCCAGTTCTCCAGGGCGACGTGCAGCGCGTCGATGATCCGCTCCCAGGACGCGCCAACGTCCCGGGGGTGGCCGAAGCCGCCGGTGGCCTCCAGGCCGCTGTACCCGTGGAAGGTGCTCCGCAGCAGGCGAACGGCGTCGGTCAGGTCGGGTTCGGCCAGGCCGTAGGCGCGCAGCACCCCGTACGTGAGCTCGATGAAGCGGAGGTGGCCGGCGGACGCGGCGCCCCGCTCCGGGGGGAGTTGGATCTGGGTGGCCGCGTACCGGCCGGGGTGACTCAGGGCGAAGTCGCGGTAGGCGTCGGCGAAGGCGGCGAGTGCGTCCCGGCCCGAACGCCCGGCCACCGCCGCGCCGATCAGGTCCGCGATCTCGCCGGCCGCCAGCACGGCCACCCTGATCCGCAGGTCCTGGAGGTTGCGGACGTGGGAGTAGAGGCTGGCGTCCTTCACCCCGAAGTTCCGGGCGAGGGCCGACACGGTCACCTTGTCGAAGCCGACCTCGTCGGCCAGGTCAGCGGCCGCCCGGGTGACCCGCTCGGCCGTCAGACCCGCGCGCGGGGCCATGCGTTCACCTCCGCCCCCTGGTTCCCGGACCGTCCGGGGAATTCTCCGAATATACATACGCCTCCCCGGGAGCCCCCGCGACGCGGGCCCGGGCCGCGTCAGGCGGGCGCGGCGCCCCCGCCGCCCTTCGCGCGGAGCCCTGGACCGGCGGCTCTTCGGAAAACCTTCCCGGTCCGGTCTCCCGTGAGGGAACCAGGGCGCCCCCGGTATCGACCGCCCATCGTCGGCCCGTCCCGCGCCGCCCACTCCCGGAGCGTCGGATGTCGCACACCGGTCACCCCATGCCCGGTCACCCCATGCCCGGTCGGCCGGAGTTCCCCGCCCGGCTTCTCCCACCACACCCTCCACCACGTCCTCCACCGCTCCCCTGCCGAGCGTCGACCGGCGGCGAGGGTCGACGCGACAGACAACGACAGGACGAACGCCTTGATGACAGACACCGATACGACAGACACCGACACGACGGGCAGCGACATGGCGGGCACCTCCCCCTAGAATGAGCCCTGACACAGATTCTGCGTGACGCATTCCCTGCGTCACACAGTTAAATTTGAAGCACGGAGAAGCCGATGTCAACCGATTCCCCTCGTTCGGGTAAGGAATGGACCCGCGCGGAACTCCTCGCGCGGATCCTCATCGAGAGCGACCGGCACCACACCGACTACGCGCGCCTCCACCAGGCCATGGCCGACCACCTCGGCCTGCACCCCACCGACACGCAGTGCCTGCGCCTCCTCGCGAACGAGACGGAGCCGGTCAGCACCGGCCACATCGCCCGGCTCACCGGTCTGACCTCCGGGTCCGCCACGCGTCTGGTCGACCGGATGGTCAAAGCGGGCCTGGTCGAGCGGCACGCCGACCCGCACGACCGCCGCCGTTCCCTCGTCTCCCTGGCACCCGAGGCCCGCCGGCGGATCGGCGCCGCCTGGGAGGTCCCCGACCGGGCCTTCGGCACCGCGCTGCGGGACTACTCGGACGGCGAACTCGCCGTCATCGCCGACTACCTGCACCGCGCCGCCGAGGTGGGGCGCGTCGAGGCCGAGCGGCTCGACTCCGCCGACTGATGCCCGCCCGGCCGGCTCACGACCACGGCCGCCACCCGACCGCCCCATCGCCGGAACCCGGCAGCCGCCACCCGCGGTCCAGCCGCCCCGCCCGCCCTGCCCCGCCCGGCACCCGGCACCCGGCCGCCCACCGGAAGGTCCGCCCGTCCGCCCACCGGAAGGTCCGCCCTCCCACCTACCGGGCAGGTCCGGCCGTCGGACACGGGGTTCAAAGGCGGGGGTTCCGCCCGCTACCGTCCCGGATCGACGGGCACGACGCGCGCCGG
The DNA here is from genome assembly GCF_042889445.1 of Streptomyces sp. NPDC002602. Taxonomy (NCBI): domain Bacteria; kingdom Bacillati; phylum Actinomycetota; class Actinomycetes; order Kitasatosporales; family Streptomycetaceae; genus Streptomyces; species Streptomyces sp. NPDC002602. Next base: position 742,894 of record NZ_JBIAQX010000002.1, read on the forward strand.
AGAGACGGGCACGACGCGCGCCGCAGACACGGGAGGGGCGGCGTGCGGATGGAGGATGTCCGTGTCCCGATCCACAGCCACTCCGAGCGGTCTTCGCGGTGTGTTCGCCCTCGGTCGGCGGCGGCGCCCTTCCCGTCCGCTCCCGTCCGCGCGTTCCTGGACCGGTCGCCCGCCGCGCTCCGCCCCGTCGGCACGCTCATGCTCATGCTCATCAACACGTGCGACGGGATCGGGGCGGCCGGCGCCGTCGCCTCCGCCCTCTGGCCGGGTCAGGCCCTCGCCGACGGCGGGCAAACGCCCCGCCGGCAGGGGTGTGCGGGCTCCCGGGTCGGGGCCCCGAACGAAGTCGGGGCCGCCCCGGGCGCACCCGCCTCAGGCCGATCCGCCCGCCCCCACCTAGCCCGCGCCCACCTCGCCCGCGCCCACCTCGGCCGCCTCCACCCGGAAGTTGAAGTCCGCGTGCCCCAACGTGCCCATCAGGCGCAGCCACAGCGGCAGCAGCATCTCCGTGCCGCGGGCGGTCTCGATGCCGCCGAGGTCGAGGATGCGGGCATCCGGCCAGCCGAAGGAGTGGAGCAGTTCCCGCACGACCCGCTTCGCCTCCGGATCCTCCCCGGACAGGAACACCTGGTGGTCCCCGGGGACCCGCGCCGGGTCCACCATGATCCGGCAGTTCATCGTGTTGAGCGTCTTCACCACCCGGAGTCCGGGGAACGTCCGCTGGAGCATCTCCCCCAGGCTGTCGTCGTTGACCACGTCCAGTCGGGGCGGGAATCCCTCCGCGAAGTCCAGCGGGTTCGCGACGTCGATCAGGATCCGGCCGTCCAGGTCCGCCGCGCCCGCTTCCCGCAGCGCGGCGACGCTCGCCAGCCCGTTCGTGGCGTTGATCAGCGTCTCGCCTTCGCTCGCGGCCTGCGCGAAGGTCGCCACCGGGAGGCGACCGTCGGCGAACTCGGCGCGTTGGCGGGTGGCCTCGGGGACACGGGTTCCGATGACCACTTCGTGGCCCAGGTCGAGCAGGCGGCCGGCGATCGTGCGGCCGACCGTGCCCGTGCCCAGCACTGCGTAGCGCATGCTCACGTCCGATCCGGGTGCCGATGTCGTGCGGGGAAGAGGTCCGTGGCGGCCGGCGCCGCGAACCGTGCCGTGGGACCGTACCGACCCGCCGGCGCACGGGCCGCCAGGCGCGCCCCGCACCGCCCGCACACGGTCCCGACCGCCCCCGACCGGCCCAACACACCCCCGGCACCGGCACCCGACCCCCGCACCCGGCACCCGACTCCCGACGTCCGCACCCGATCGTCCGTCAGGCGCCCCGTCAGGCGCCCCATCAGTCGCCGTGTCAGTCGCCCCATCAGTCGCCGTGTCAGTCGCCCGTCAGTCGCCCCGTCAGTCGCCCCGTCGTTTGCGCCGGCTGCGGCGCGCCTCGCCCCGCGCCCGGCCGTCCAGTGCGATCCACACCCGTACCTCGGTCCCGCCGAGCACCGAGCGCCCCAGCCGTACGTCGCCGCCCGTGGATTCCGCGACCCGGCGCACGATGTCCAGGCCCAGGCCGGTCGAACCGTCGCGGCCGCCGTCGTTGCCGCGGCGCAGCGCCGCGTCCGGGTCGTCGATGCCCGGTCCCGCGTCCGAGACGAGCACGATGACGGCGTCCCCGGCGTCGTGGACGTCCACCGCGAAGGGCGTGTTCTCGGGGGTGTGCCGGAAGACGTTGCCCAGCATGGCGTCCAGGGCGGCCACGAGTTCGGCCCTGGCCACGGGGATCCGCACGGTGCGGTCCACGCCCGCCAGTCGGACCTCGCGTCCCTCGTCCTCCGCGAGCGCCGACCAGAAGTCCATCCGGTCGCGGATCACCTCGGACGCGTCGCAGCCCGCGCCCACCGAGGTGTGGGGGGAGCGCTGTTCGCGGGCGGTACGGATGATCGTGTCCACCTCGCGTTCCAGTTGCTCCACCGCCGCCCGGGTGTGGTCGGCGGCCGGGCCGTCGCCGAGGGAGGCCGCGTTGAGGCGCAGCACGGTGAGCGGGGTCCGGAGCCGGTGCGAGAGGTCGGCGGCGAGTTCCCGTTCGTTGGCGAGGAGTTCCACCACCTGGTCGGCCATGGAGTTGAACGCGACGGCCGCCGAGCGGAGTTCCTTGGGGCCGTCCTCCGGTACGCGTGCCCCGAGCCGCCCCTCGCCCAACTGGTGGGCGGCGTCGGCGAGCCGTTCGGCGGGTCGCACGAGGCGGGCGCCGAGTCGGTCCGCGACCGCCACCGAGCCCACGATCAGGGCGAGTCCGACGCCCGCGAGGACCATCCAGGCCGTCGCGACCCCGTTGCTGACCTCGCTCTCCGGCACGTGGATCTCGATCACGGCGATGTCCCCGGATCCGAGCGCGGTGGGCTGCAGGAGCGCCGAGCCACCCCCGGAGACCTTGGCGGTGGTCGCGCGGCCCATCTTGCGGGTCTGGGTGACGGCGTGCTCCCCGGCCCAGCCGTCCCCGATGTCCACGGGGGCGCTGTCGCCGATCGCGGGCACGTGGACGGCCATCCGCCCGGCGGCGCCCATCTGCGTGGACTCCACGGCCTTGCGCAGTTGGACGGGGTCGGTGGTGATGGAGAGGGTGGGCCCCATGGTGGCGGCCTGTCGTTCGGCGTTGGAGAAGGCCCGGTCGCTGGCCATTTCCTGGACCACGAGCCCGAGGGGTACGGCGAAGGCCACGACCACCATGGCCGTGACCGCGAGGCACACCTTGACCAGCGCCCATCTCACGCCGGCGGCTCCAGTTTGACGCCCACACCCCGCAGGGTGTGCAGGTAGCGGGGGCTGGCGGCGGTCTCGCCGAGCTTGCGGCGCAGCCAGGACAGGTGCACGTCGATGGTCTGGTCGTCCCCGTACGACTGCTGCCACACCTCGGCGAGCAGTTCCCGTCGGGACACGACCACGCCGGGCCGGCCGGCGAGGAAGGCCAGCAGGTCGAACTCCCGTCGGGTGAGGTCGAGGACCGCCCCGTCGAGTTCGGCCTGCCGGCGCAGCGGGTCGATGGCCAGTCCGCCGACCCGCAGGACCCGTGAGGGCGGTTCCACGCCGGCGGCGGCGCGGGAGCGGCGCAGGACGGCGGCCATCCGGGCGGAGAGGTGCTCGACGGAGAACGGCTTGGTGAGGTAGTCGTCGGCGCCGTCGTTGAGGAGCCGGACGATCTCGGCCTCGTCGTCGCGGGCCGTCGCGATGATGACGGGGACGTCGGTGATGCCGCGCAGCATCTTCAGGGCCTCGGCCCCGTCCAGGTCGGGCAGCCCGAGGTCGAGGATGACCACGTCGAAGCGGTGGTGCGCGACCTCGCGCAGCGCCTCCAGGGCCGTGCCGACGCTCCGCACGGTGTGGGAGGCCTCGGTCAGGTGCCGGATGAGGGCGGAACGTACGAACTGGTCGTCCTCGACCACGAGCACACTTGCCATGGCGGCACCGTAGTCCATTCGGGGGACGCCGGGAGGCGCCGGGCCGTCTCTGTGGCGGGTGGTGCAGTATGTGCCGTGATGCTGAGAGGACTTGTACATGCCATGGCGTGGACGCTGTCCACGGCGGCGGCGGTGACGCTGTCGTGGTGGGGCGTGCACACCGTCATGTCCGGCACCGCCTACGATCCTCCGCTCGCGGTCCCGCTGACCGCGGTGCCGTTGTCCTCTTCGACGCACCACACGGATCCGCCGTCCTCCCCCGCTCCGCCGCCCGCTTCCCCGTCGCCCTCCCCCTCGTCCTCGGCCCCGTCACCGTCCGCCACGCCGTCCGCCGGGAAGCCGAAGCCGCCGGCCGCGCCGCCGAGCCCGCGCCCTTACCGGCAGCCGGACGACGGGTCCGGCGGGGACGACGTGAAGGGGTACTCGGTGTCCGGCGGTCGGGTGGCCTTCGACATCGGCAAGTCCTCGGCCGAGTTGGTGTCGGCCACCCCGGCGGCCGGTTGGCGCATGCAGGTGTGGAAGCAGGACTTCTGGATCCGGGTCACCTTCACCAAGGAGAGCCGCGAGGTATCGGTGTTCTGCACCTGGCACGACACGGCCCCGCGCGTGCAGATCGTGGACCCGTGAGGAAGGGACGTAGGACATGGGTGGCGCGCGGTACGTCACGGACCTGATCGAGGCGTGCGAGCGGCACGCGGGCAAGCCCGCGCTCGGCGCCGGCCCGTCCTGGCTGCTGACCTTCGACGAGGTGCTGTCCGACGCGTACCGGCTGGCCGGCGCCCTGTCCGGGCTCGGCGTCGGCCGTGGTTCGGGGCTGGCCTGCGTGACGGCCGGCAACCCGCCCGAGCAGTTGCTCGTACGGTTGGCGGCGCACCTGCTGGGTGCCCGGTTGACCCAGGTCGTCGTCGGACCGGCCACCCACGGCCTGGAGTTCCTGCTGCGGGACTGCGAACCGGCGCTGGTGGTCCACGACACCCCGGTCCCGGACACCGGGGTCGCCCGCGTGGCGGTGGGCGCGCTGCTGGAGTCGGCCCGCGCCCTGGACGCGACGCCGGTACCGGTGGGGGCCCGCGAACAGGACGTGGCCCGGGTGACGTACACGGGCGGTACGACGGGCCGCCCCAAGGGGGTGGCGTCCACGTTCGGGGCGATGGCGGCCCGCAAGGCGGATCGCGGCCGGAGCGCCGAACGGGTCTACCTGTCGGTGACCTCCCTGGCCCAGCGGTCCGGGGGCCGGTGCCTGGAACAGTTGCGGGCGGGTGGCCGCAGCGAGGTCCTCGGCCCGTTCGACACGAGGGGGTTCGCCGAGGCCTGCCGCCGGCTGGGGCCCGTGTCCACGTACCTGACGACCTCGATGGTCTACCGGCTGCTGGACGACCCGGTGACCGCCGCCGGGGTGCCCGGCCTGGAGCAGGTCTCGTACGGGGACGCGCCCGTCCACCCGGAGCGGCTGCGTCGGGCACTGACCGGCTGGGGGGCCGGCAAGGAGTGGCGGCAGGGGTACGGGATGAACGAGTCGGGGGTGATCTGCCGGCTCACCGCGGCCGACCACGAGGCGGCGGCCGGCGACCGCCCGGAACTCCTCGGCTCGGTGGGCCGGCCCGTGCCCGGGGTGACGGCGCGGGTCCGTGCGGCGGACGGGAGCGCGTGCGCGGAGGGCGACACCGGCGAGGTGTGGGTGCGGTCCGCGACGGTGATGGCCGGCTACTGGAAGCGGCCGGCCATGACGGCGGAGGTGCTGCGCGACGGGTGGCTGCGCACCGGGGACCTCGGTCACTTCGACGCGGACGGGTACCTGTACCTCGACGACCGGGTCAAGGACGTGGTGATGGTGGACGGGGAGAACATCTACTGCGGGCCGGTGGAGGCGGCGCTGACCCGGCATCCCGCGGTGGCCGAGGCCGCGGTGGTGGGACGGTTCCACGAGGTCACCGGCGAGGAGGTGTGCGCCTTCCTGGTGCCGGCCGCCGGTTCGGAGCCGTCCGGGGAGGCGGCCGACGCGGCCTGCGCGCGGGTGGAGCGGGAGCTGGCGCGGGACCACCGCCCGACGGCGGTGTTCTGGCTGCCGGCCCTCCCCCTGACGGACCGCGGCAAACCGGACAAGCGCCGCCTGCGCGAGCTGGCCCGGCGGGACGCGGCCTAGCGGAACACCGCCGGCGGGGGTTCCGGCGAGGCCACCGCCGAGGCGTCGGTCACCGGGGCCGCGCCGCCCGCGAAGTCGGCCAGGGCCCGACCGTGTTCCACCCGTCCGGGGTGGGGATCGCTCGCCACGCGCCGGGTGAACTCCGCGACCGGCAGCTCCCGGTCGGCGGCCACGAGGACGGCGTTGCCGAAGCGTTTCCCCCGCCACACCACGGGGTCGGCTGCCAGGGCCAGTTCCGCGAACCGGGTGGCGGCGGTGGCGATCTGGCCCTTCAGGTGCGCCAGCGGCGGGCCGTCGGCGAGGTTGGCGACGTACCAGCCGCCGGGTGCCAGGGCCCGGCGTACGTCGTCGAGGAACTCGGCGCTCGTCAGGTGGGCCGGGGTGCGGGCGCCGCCGAACACGTCCGCGATGACCAGGTCGGCCCAGCCGTCCGGCACCTTGGCCAGGCCCGCCCGCGCGTCCACCGCCCGCACCCGGACCCGCGCCTGCGGGTCCAGCGGAAGGTGTTCCCGTACGAAGGCCACCAGGCCGGCGTCGATCTCCACCACCTGCTGCGTGGAGCGGGGGCGGCTCGCCGCGGTGTAACGGGCCAGGGTGAAGGCGCCGCCGCCCAGGTGCACCACGTTCAGGGGCTGCCGGGCGGGCGCGACGAGGTCGATCAGGTGGCCGATGCGGCGCTGGTACGCGAAGTCCAGGTACCCCGGGTCGGCGAGATCGACGTGCGACTGCGGCGCCCCGTCGATCAGCAGGGTCCAGGCGCCCGCGCGCTCACGATCGGGGGCCAACTCCGCGCGGCCGCCGTCCACCTGTCCGACGACCGGCTCCACGGCGCCCCTGCGCCCACTGCCCTTGCTCTTCCCTGCCATGCGCCCATTATCGCCGGTCAGGGCATCAGCGGCAGTTGTCCGCCGCCTCGATCAGCCGGGCGGCCTCGCCGAGCGCCGCGCGCAGCACGTCGGGGTCGGTGACGGGTCCGACGGCCTCCGGGGGCAGCAGCCAGCCGCCGCCGTCCACGGCGGGCGAGGCGAAGGCCCCGGCGTCGCCGATGCGCAGACCGCGTCCGTTGGTCTGTGTGCAGGCGCTGCCGGGCAGGTCCCAGGCGTCGGCGGTGCCGGGCGGGACGAGGAAGCCGAGGGTGTCGCCGGAGCCGTCGTGCAGGACCGGGCCGACGCCGGGGGCGGTGTGGTGGGTGGCCCGACGGATGATGTCGACCGCCTCCAGTCCCTGCCGGGTGGGCACGGTCACCAGGTCCGGCGCCTCGGTCGGGGCCGGCGCGTCGAGGGTGTCCAGCGTCCCGACCGCCCGGGGCTCGGGCGCGGTGTTCGTTCCGATGCTCTCCATGCCGCCCTCCACCAAGGGAACCCCTCCTCGATCCGCGTACGAGCCACTCCGCATGGGTTCAACGCGGTGGGACGTCAACGGGTGCGGCGCAACGATGCCGCAAAGGATGGCAGTTCATGGCGGATCGCGGGTGAGATATCCGTTTTGTAGCCAAACACCGCATGAACGGTCCTTCGCCGGCGGTACCTTCATGCGCGCCGGGCACAGTCTGAGGAAAGCCCGAAGTCCAGAGAGGCCACGTCCATGGCGGCGTCCCCCCACTCACCCAACTCCTCCTTCCGGCGCTTGCGCGGAGCGCGTTCCCCGGCCGAGTTCGCGGCCTCGGTCCGCCGGGCCGCGCGGGAGATCGGCGAAACGGTTTCCTGCGACGCCCGCTACATCGGGCGGGTGGAGTCCGGCGAGATCCGCTGTCCCAACTACGCCTACGAGCGCGTCTTCCTGCACATGTTCCCCGGTCGCACCCTGGCCGACCTCGGCTTCTCCCCGCGCGAGGCGGTGCGCGGGCGTTCCGCGCAGCGCGGCGCCCCCACGCCCCCTTCCTTCCCCCACCTCATCCACCGTTCCAAGGAGAGCGACGTGCTGCGTCGCGCGTTCATGGCGGGCGGCTCCGCGACCGTGGCGGCCGCGACGCTCGGCCTCACCCTGCTCGGCGATTCCCGTCGGCTCCCCTCGCGGGCCGGCGAGTCCGAGGCCGCCGCCGTCGAGGAGGCCGTGCGTCAGATCCGCCTGCTGGACGACCGGCACGGGGCCGACGCCCTGTACCGGCGGGCGGCCGAACCCCTGCGCACGGCCTACGCGTTGCTCGACGCCGGCGCCACCCGGCAGTCCACCGAGGACCGACTGCACTCGGGGGCCGGCGAGTTGGCGGTGTCGGTGGGGTGGCTGGCGCACGACTCGGGCCGCTTCGAGGACGCCCGCTCGCACTACGCGGAGGCCCTGGCGACGGCCCGGGTGTGCGGCGATTCCGCCCTGGAGGCGCACGCCTTCAGCAACATGGCGTTCCTGGCCCGGGACTGCGGGCGGCCGCGCGAGTCGGTACGGGCGGCCCAGGCGGGCCGGCGCGCGGCCCGCGCGCTGGGCTCCCCCCGGCTGCTGTCGCTGCTGGCCCTGCGGGAGGCGGGCGGGTGGGCGGGGCTGGACGACCGCAGGGCCTGCGAGGAGGCGCTGACCCGGGCGCACACGGAGTTCTCGCGGGGCGCGGCGGGCGCGGACCCCGAGTGGATGTCGTTCTTCGGGGAGGCCGAGTTGGAGTCCCTGGAGTCCCGGTGTTGGGCGGCGCTCGGGGAGCACGCGCGCGCGGCCCGGCACGCCCGCCGGGCGGCGGACCTCCAGGACCCGCACTTCGCCCGGAACGTGGCCCTCTACACCGCCGAGCTCGCCGACAACCTGGCGCACGCGGGGGCGCCCGACGAGGCCGCCTGGGCGGGCACCCGGGTGCTGGACCTGCTCACCGAGGTCCAGTCGACCCGGGTCAGGTCGATACTGGCGGGTACGGCCAAGACGCTGGTGCCGCAGCAGCGTTCACCGCGGGTCGGCGCCTTCCTGGCCCGCCACGCGACGGCCTGACGCCCACGGGACCCCCGATCGGTCCGATCCGGGGCGATCCGATCCGGGCCAATCCGGGCCTGTCCGGGCCGGGCCTGTCCGGTCCGTCCGGGCCGGGCCTGTCCGGGCCGTCGCCTCGTCGCGACGGTCAGCCGTCCAGGTGGCCGGTGTCGTTCCAGCGTTCCAGCGCGGGCTCCCCGTACGCCCAGCCCAGCACCGACAGGGAGGTGGGCTCCAGCCGGATCCGGGCGCCGAAGGAGGCCTCGAAGCCGAGCCAGCGGGCGGCGAGGGTGCGCAGGACGTGGCCGTGGGCGAAGACGAGGACGTCGCGTTCGGCCGAGCGGGCCCAGGCGACGACCTCGTCGGCGCGGGCGGCGACGTCCGCGACGGACTCTCCGCCGGGGACCCCGTCGCGCCAGATCAGCCAGCCGGGACGGATCGCCTGGATCTCGGCCGGGGTCATGCCCTCGTAGTCGCCGTAGTCCCACTCCATCAGGGTGTCCCAGGGCTCGGCGCGGGCCCCGAAACCGGCCAGGTCGCAGCTCTCGCTCGCGCGGACCAGGGGGCTGGTGCGCACCTCCAGGCCGGGCAGGCCCGCCCACGGTTCGCGCGCCAGCCGCTCTCCGAGCAGCTTCGCGCCCCGCCGGCCCTCCTCCAGCAGGGGCACGTCGGTGCGCCCGGTGTGCTTGCCGAGCAGCGACCACGCCGTCTGGCCGTGGCGGGCCAGCAGGATGCGGGGGGCCATGTGAATTTCTCCCGGTACATGTGGAGGTGTACGGATCAGCACGCTTTCGAGGCGGTTCCGTCGTCCGTCCATCATCCAACACATGGACACCGGGCAACTCCCCCGGTCGCACAAGCGTCCTACACCCCATGACTGACAGGCAGCGGCCCCCTCGATGGTGGACGGAACTGCTCCTCCTCGGACTCGTCTACGGCGCGTACTCCGCCGGCCGGCTCCTGGCCCGGGGCGACGCCGACCTCGCCGTCGGGCACGGTCTCAGCGTCCTGCGCGTCGAGGAGGTGCTGCGGATCGACTTCGAGCGCCCGCTGAACCGGCTGTTCTCCGGATCCCCCTGGTGGGGCGTGCCCGCCGATTTCGGCTACGCCTCGCTCCACTACCTCGTCACCCCGGCCGTCCTGGTCTGGCTCCACCGCCGGCGGCCCGCGCACTACCGGTCCGCCCGCACCTGGCTGGTGACGTCCACCCTGCTGGGCCTGGTCGGCTTCGCCCTGATGCCCACCTGCCCGCCCCGGCTGCTCGACGCGGCGCACGGGTTCACGGACACGATGGCCCAGTACAGCGCGTACGGCTGGTGGGGCGGGGAGGCCAGCGCCCCGCGCGGGCTCGGGTCCTTCACCAACCAGTACGCGGCGATGCCGAGCCTGCACGTCGGCTGGGCCCTGTGGTGCGGGGTACTGCTGTGGACCCACGCCCGGCACCCCCTCGCGCGGGCCCTGGGCATCGCCTACCCGGCCGCCACCGCGCTCGTGGTCATGGGCACGGCCAACCACTACTTCCTCGACGCCGTCGCCGGGGCCGCCGTGATGGGCCTGGGCCTGCTCCTGACCCGCCGGTTCCGCTCGGGAACAGCCGGTTTCCGGCGTAAGACCACGATTGTCAGTGGCGGATGGGACACTTCCGCCCGTGAGCTCCTACCCGACCGGCGGCCCTCCGCAGAGAACACCGCAGACGACGACACTGCGGCAGCGGCTCGCTGACCTGCGCGGCCCCGCCGTGCCGCCCCGCCCGCTCGACGCCCGGGCGCTGGCCGCGCTCGCCGCCAATCCGGGCTGCGGCAGACGGGCCCTGCTCGACGGGGCCGGGGTGGACAAGACGGCTCTCGCGCAGGCCCTCGGCTCCCCCGCCCCCTTCGGGCAGTCCCAGTTCGCCATGGTGCGGGGCAACTCCTTCGAGGCCAAGGTCAAGGGCGACGGCGGGGCCGAACTCCTGCGCCTGGTCCACGAACGGCTCGGCGCCGGGGCGGAGCCTCCCGGCGCGGCCGCCCCGGTGCCCGATCTCACCGCCGCCGGCCCCGAGGGACGCGCCGCCCGCACGGCGCTGGCCCTGCGCGAGGCCACGGCCGCCGGGACCTGGACGCTGCTCGACCACCCGATGCTGGCCTTGGAGGTGGCGGGCACGCCCGCCTACCTGGAGCCGGACGCCGTCGTCGTGCACCCCGACGGTCGGTGGACCGTCGTGGAGATCAAGTCGTTCCCGATGATCGACGGGGGCGCCGACGCGGCGAAGGTGGGCGCCGCCGCGCGGCAGGCCGCCGTGTACGTGCTGGCCCTGGAGAAGACCGCGGAGAAGCTGCCCGGCTCCACCGTGGGTCACCAGGTCGTACTGGTCTGCCCCAAGGACTTCTCCAACCTGCCCACCGCGGCGCTCGTCGACGTGCGGCGCGAACGCGCGGTGACCCTACGCCAGTTGGAGCGACTGACCCGGGTCGAGGACCTGGCAGCCGCCCTGCCGGAGGGGACCTGCTTCGATCCCGCCCGGCCGGCCGAGGAGCTGACCGAGGCGGTGTCCGCCGTCACCGCCGCGTACGCCCCCGAGTGTCTGGCCGCCTGCGAGCTGGCCTTCCACTGCCGGGAGCGGGCCCGCGACTCCGACGAGGTGACCGCTCTGGGCAGGTCCCTGCGGGGCGAGCTGGGCGGTCTGACCACCGTGGAGGCGGCCCTCGCGGCGGCCTCCGGGGCGGGCTCCGCCGAGGACCCGATCGCGGCCGCGCTGCACCAGGCCGCCCGGCTGCGCGCCGAGGCCCTCGCCCTCGCCCCCGCCCGGACGTCCCCGGAGGCGACCGCATGCCCCTGCTGAACACCCTCGCGCGCCTGGAGGCGGTCCGGGCGGGCCGCGCCCAGGCACTGGCGACCGTGCGGCACCGGCATCTGGGCGAGCGCCCGCTGGTCGTCGTGCCACTGACCACCGCCGGCGAGGCCGGGGCGCCGCTGGGCGCCCTGGTCGGCACCGATCCGGCGGAGCCGACGCTGCTCGTCGTCCCGCAGCCGCGCGACCGCGACCTGCGCTGGACCTTCCTCGCGGAGCTGGCCGACCTGGTCCTGCCGTACGTGGACGGGTACGCGGACGACGTCGAGCTCGTCGAGCGCAACGAGACCGATCCCGAGACGGGCGCCAAGAACAAGGTCGCCGCCGAGCTGTGCCTGGACGCCCCCCAACTGATCGTGCCCAGCCGTGCGGGCGTGGAGTACGTACGCCTCCTCGGCCGGTCGATGCGGTTCCGGCGGACGGCCGAGGAGGACCCGGAGAACCCGTATCCGGCGCCGGCCCGGGTGCCGCTGCTGGGGCGCTGGTTCACGCACCTCGGGGAGCGGGCGCGGGTGCCCGGTTCCTCGATGCTGCTGTCGGCGACGGAGCTGCTCGGTCGGCACTGGGCGACGGGCCAGAGCAATCTGGAGGACCAGCACCTGGGCGCCCTGCTCGCCTGGACGGCACCTCCGGAGGGGGAATCCGGCGCGGAGGCGGCCCTGCGCGCCGAGGTCGCCCGGGACCCGCGGGGCGTGCTCCTCGTTCCGCCCGCCGGACCGGCCACCGACCCCGCCTTCGACAACCGGCTGCTGGCCCCGGCGATGGCCCGCTTCGACGCGGCGCGCGCCTCGGGCGATCCGGCCGCCGTGGAGCGGGCCGAGCAGGCCGTTCGGGAGCTCGTCGCGGACCAGATGAGGCCCACGTGGGCGGCGGTGTGGCGGGCGCTGGAGCTGGTGCGCGCGCTGCCCGCCGGGGAGCGGACCGAGGAACGCTGGACCCGCGACCGCTGGTCGTACACCGGGCACCGCGACCGGGTGCGGGCGGGCGAGCCCCCGCAGCCGCGCCGCGACGACGCGGTGACGGCCGCCCAGAAGCTGGCCACGCGCGAGACCGAGCAGGTGCGCCTCGACGCCCAGGAGGCGCTGGACGACCCCCTGGTGATGGCGGGCCGGCGGCTGTCCGGGGAGGCCTTCGCCGGCGAGGTCACCGAGGTGGTCATGGAGTGGACGCAGGCCAAGCGGCCGCGCCCGCGCCCGCTGGTGACGGTGGACACCGAGGACCGGCCCCAGTTGGCGGACGGCGGAGGCGGGAAGGTGTTCCGTTCGCTCGACGGACGCCCGCAGGCGGCCGAGTTCGTGCGGTTCGAGGAGGCGGGGCGGATCGTGCTGCGGCTGCTCGACAAGATGGGCGGCGGCAAGGAGCCCGTTCCCGGCTCGGTGCCGGAGAAGGGCGACCGGCTCTGCTGGACGCTGTTCGAGCACGACGCGCGCGGCGGCCCCAAGCTGCCCGATCCGGAGAACACCCCGTGGACGCACGGAGGTCCGCCTGCGCACCTGGGCGCCGACCGACCGCACCTGCCCGCGCCCGATCCCGTGACCGCCGAGGACCTGTTGTGAGTTTCGATCCGGGAGCGGCCGCCGACCGGGCGACCGCCGCCATCCTGCACGACACCCTGCACGGCGCGGAGCGGGGCGTCGTCGTCGACTCCCCGCCGGGCGCCGGCAAGTCCACGCTCGTGGTCCGGGCCGCCCGGGAGCTGGCCGCCGCCGGGCGCCGGCTGATGGTGGTCGCGCAGACGAACGCGCAGGTCGACGACCTGGTGTTGCGGTTGCACGGCAAGGATCCGGGGCTGAAGGTCGGCCGGCTGCACAGCAGCGACGGCGACGCCTACGACCCGGCGCTGCGCGAGCTGCCCTCGGTGACCCTGTCGGCGAAGCCGGCCGACCTCGCCGAGTTGCCGATCACCATCTCGACGGCGGCGAAGTGGGCGTACGTGAAGGACACGGAGCCGTGGGAGCACGCCATCGTGGACGAGGCGTACCAGATGCGTTCCGACGCGCTGTTGGCCGTGGCGGGGTTGTTCGAGCGGGCACTGTTCGTGGGCGACCCCGGGCAGCTCGACCCGTTCAGCGTGGTCGGCGCGGAGCAGTGGGCCGGGCTGTCCTACGACCCCTCGGCCTCGGCGGTGTCCACCCTGCTGGCCCACAACCCGCACCTGCCGCAGCACCGGCTGCCGGTGTCCTGGCGGCTGCCCGCGTCGGCCGCGCCGCTGGTGTCGCGGGCGTTCTACCCGTACAGCCGGTTCCGCAGCGGCACCGGCCCCGGCGAGCGGCGGCTGTCGTACGGGGTCGCCTCGGACGGGTCGGGGCCGGACCGGGTGTTGGACGAGGCCGCGGAGTCGGGCTGGGGCCTGCTGGAGCTGCCCGCGCGGCACACCCCGCGGACCGACCCGGAGGCGGTCCGGGCGGTGGCACTGGTGGTGCGCCGGGCGCTGGACCGGGGTGCGGTGACGGAGGACGAACAGGCGGCGGGCCCCGCGCCGTTGACCGCCGACCGGATCGCGGTGGGCACCGCCCACCGGGACCAGGCCGCCGCCGTGCGGGCGGCGCTGACGGCGCTGGGCGTCCCGGGGGTGACGGTGGACACCGCGAACCGGCTCCAGGGGCGGGAGTACGACCTGACGGTGGTGCTGCACCCGTTGTCGGGACGGCCGGACGCCACCGCGTTCCACCTGGAGACGGGGCGGCTGTGCGTGCTGGCGTCCCGACACCGGCACGCCTGTGTGGTGGTGGCCCGCGCGGGCATAGCGGAACTGCTGGACGACCATCCGTCCTCGGAGCCGGTGCAACTGGGGGTGACGGTGAAGTTCCCGGACGGCTGGGAGGCCAACCACTCGGTGTTGGCGCACCTGGCGGAGCACCGGGTGTCCTGGCGGCCCTGAGGCGGGTGCTCGGGCGCCCGCGTCGTCGGTGGGGCCGTGCCCACCCGGTTGGCGCCTCACCCGTCCGCGGCTTTGCCGGGGGCCGCGTCACCCACCAGACTGCCCCCGACGCACCGCACCGACAGCCGAAGGAACGAACGCCCCATGACCCGTCTGCACGTCATCTACGCCGCGACCCGCCCCACCTCCTCGGGGCGTCCGCTCGCCGAGTGGGTCGTCGGCCGGGCCCGCGGGCACGGCGCGTTCGAGGTCACCCCGATCGATCTCGCCGAGATCGCGCTGCCCTTCCTGGACGAGCCGGAGTACGCCTCCAGCGGCATCTACACCCATCCGCACACGCGGGCGTGGAGCGCGCTGATCGACGCCTCGGACGCCGTGCTGTTCGTCCTGCCGATGTACAACGGCGGCTACACCGCCCCCTTCAAGAACGCCATCGACTTCCTCTACCGCGAATGGCGGGGCAAGCCGGTCGGCATCGTCAGCTACAGCGCGGGCCCGACCGGCGGAGCGCCCGCCGCCGAGATGCTGCGCCCGGTCCTGACCCGCCTGCGCATGCTGCCCACCGAGCGGTCGGTGGCCGTCCCCGGTATCAACGCGCTGGTCACGGACCAGGGATTCGAGGCTCCGGAGGGGCTCGCGCAGGAGCTCACCGGCGTGTTCGACGACATCGCGGCGCTCGCGAAGGAGCCCGCGGGCGTGTGACGCCCCGGGTGCACTCTTGCGCGACGTTGGACAATGGAGGGTGGCCCTGAAGGGACGACGTACGCGCAGCAGGAGGACACGCATGGCAGAGCCCGAGCGCACCGAGCGGAGGTTGCGGCCCGCGCCGCTGCTCTTCGAGCCTTCCGAGGTGGCAACGGACCCGGAGCACTTCTTCGACCTGGAGTCGATAGACGACCCGCGGGAGCTGCTGGCCCGTGCGACCGAGCTGACGCTGGCCTTCCGGGCGGCCCAGGAGCGCGCGGTGGAGTTCCAGGCCGTCGCCGCGGCGCAGCTGGCGGACCCGCGCCGGTTCGACCGGCTGCCCGCTGCGGCCATCGCGGAGCAGGCGGAGTGGACCGAGGACTACGCGGTCAAGATGATCGAGTTCGGCGAGACCCTGCTGCGGGACGGCCACCCGGACGGCCCCTAGGCCGTCTCTTTCGGATCTTGGCGGGTCAGGCAAGATCCGGAGGAGACGGCCCGGAGGTCTCCGCGAAGCGAGCCGGCCCGTGCGCCGCATCCGGATCCGGGTGCGGCGCACGTCACATCTGGCATATGCGGGGCGCACCATACTCCGGCGCGGTCGCCCGTGTCCCGGATTCCCGTAACTCCCCGGAACGGTCGGGCTACCCCCGGTAGACCTGGGGGCATGACGACCCTGACCGGCTGCGCCGCCCTCGAAGTCCGCACCGCCCCCGCGTCCGCGACCCTCGTCACCCCCGAGGGCGCGGCCTGGCTGGCCTCCGCGTGCGCCCTGCCGCACGAGACGCTCGCCGCGTGGCGGGCGCGGCCCGCCGCGCCGGCCGCGCTGCCCTGCGGGACCGCCTTCGACGTCGTCAACGTCCCGCTCGTCCTCGGGCGCCGCATGCTCGACCTGCTGTGGGCCGAGGGGCCCGGCTCCGGGCCCGCCGCCGTGCACCGCGGCCGGACGCTGCTCTTCGCCGCGCCGGGCACCGCCCAGCGGCTGCCGGCCCTGCTCGCCTGGGAGGAGTGGGGCGAGACCGCGGCCGCACCGCTCTGTCACGGCCGAGGCGACGCGGTCACCGTGCCCCCGCTGGCACCCTCTCCCGGGCCGTCCCGCTGGCTGGTGGCCCCGGACTCCCGGCGGCCCTGGCTGCCGGGTGCCGATTCGCTGCTCTGGGCCTTCCTGCACGCCGCCCGCCTGCAGGTATCGATTTTTGGTTCGGCCGATCCTGATGCTAATGTCTAGCTCGTCACCAAGCGCCGCTAGCTCAGTTGGTTAGAGCAGCTGACTCTTAATCAGCGGGTCCGGGGTTCGAGTCCCTGGCGGCGCACAGACGGAGAAAGGCCCCCACGCGAGTGGGGGCCTTTTTCGTGCCCGCCCCCCCGGGCGGGGGCCCGCGCGGCTGGTGCCGCGGCCGGAACGGTTCACCGCACTAGGTGGTGATCTTCACGGTGTACGCGCCCGACTGGGTCCGGTCCACCACCTCGACGCGGATGCGTTCCCCCGGCACCGTGAACGTCTCGCCGACCTCCAGCGGGGCGTCCGCCAGCGGCGGGTACACGGACCGGTCCCAGCAGGCCTCGGTGCCCGGATGCCCGTCCAACACCTCGATCGGACCGCCGCCCGAGGCCGGCTCGTTGCGGACCCGGTAGATCAGGACGCCCTCCGTGCAGGTGTCCCCGTCGTTGCCGGCGGAGCCCCGGGCCTCGATGGCGATGGCACTGCCGGGACCCGTGCGGACCACCGCCAGCCGGGTGCCGCCGGTGCCGCCGTTGGGCACGCCCTCCGCGAGCGGTTGCAGGGTGTGCAGCGAGGAGCCGGAGCGCACGCAGTCGACCTGGGAGGGGCTCAGCCAGCCCAGCTTCCACTTGTGCCAGGCGAACAGGTCCGGGGCCATCCCGAACTGGCTGCCCATGACGTCCCAGTCGCCGACGTACGTGTCCCAGTCGCCCTTGCCGTCGGACGGCCGGTGGTAGAGGTCGGGCAGGTCGAAGACGTGCCCGGTCTCGTGGGCGAGGACGTTGCGGTCCGGCGGGTGTTGCTCGAAGACGGTGACGATCCGCCGCAGGTCCGTGCCGTCGGCCCGGATGGGCCGGTCGAAGTTGACGACCTTGGTGGCGTCCGAGTCCACTCCGGGCGCGTCCGGGTCGGCGACGAAGTACACGACGTCGTACCGGCTGAAGTCCACCCCGGGGTCGGCGGTGGCGACGGCGTCCCGCAGGTACGCCGCCCGGTCCCCGGGGGCCCAGTCGCGCTGTATCCCGTACGCGGTGGACGGCTTGGGCATCCGCATCCACCGCTTCTGCGGGTGCGGGACCAGCCGGAAGCGCCCGTAGGAGGCCCGCTGGAAGAACTCGCTGGTGGCGGGGAAGTAGTCGCCGGTCAGCTCCTCGGGAGTGACGGCGGTGCGATGGTCGGGGAAGGAGAGGAAGACCATGAGCGCGTTCAGGGTGCGCTCGGGCCTGGGGTAGGCGCCGTTCCAGGTGTCCAGCCCGAGGGAGTGGTGCGCCGCCGTACGGGTCAGCGCGCAGGGACCGGCACCGGAAGCGGCCGCCGCGGGGGTGGCGACGAGCGACATCGCGGCGAGCGCCGCCATGGAAGTGACGACTGCCGCCGTACTTCGGATGCGGGAGCGCTCCACTCCCCCGGGTGTCTGCTGTCGCGGCACATCGACCTCCGGTGGTGGATTCGTACCCTTCCATCCACTTTGAGGCGATTGTCTTACTAATGCCCTGTTCCGCTGCCCCACACGAGTGAGCGATACGTCAAGTCGGTGACCCCCGGACTTCACGGACGCGCCTACAGAACGTCACGACCGATCACGGGAGATCAGCTACGGCCTTCTGGTGCTCACAGCCGCACAGGAACGATCACGCGTCGGTCGGCCGACGATCCGTCATCACCGCGAACCACCGCCCTCCGTACGGCGACGCCGCTGGATGGGGCCGTCCGGCAGCCTCTATGATCGGCACACTTTCCTGCACGGACACTCACGAGCACTGCGGGAGCCAACGGTGAGCGGAACCTCAGAGGGAACCGGTTCGGCGGCCGACCGCATCCGATCGGCCACTACGGAGCGTCACCCGGCGGTGCCGGCCGTGCCCGGCATGTCGACCGAACCCGCGGCGGCGACCACGTCGGCCCCGCGGTCCCCGCGCACGTCCGAGGCACGCGACTACCAGGCCGCCTTCAACGCGGCCCACCTCGCGATGGCCGTCGTCGACCGCAGCGGACACGTCGTCGCCGCCAACGAGGCGCTCGCCGCGCTGCTGGGCGCCGAACCGCTCGCGCTCGTCGAACGGTCCGCCGCCGACCTTGTGGACCTCGCCGCGGAGGCCCGCACCTGGCAGGCCTACCAGGAGGTGCTCCGCGGCCGGCAGGCCCGACTGCGCTGCACCCGCCGCCTCAAACACCCCGACGGGCACTCCCTGTGGACCGAGGTCACCCTCGGGCCGGTCCCCGGAAGCCGGGACGTCCTGCTGTCGGTCGCCGACATCAGCGACCGGCGCGACCTCCAGGCCCGGCTGCGCCACCTCCAGATGCACGACCCGGTGACCCGACTCCCCAACCGGACACTGTTCTTCGAGCGACTCTCGGCCGCCCTGGAGCACTCCTCGTACGAGCACGGCGGCACGGGCCGGATCGGGCTGTGCTACCTGGACCTCGACGGGTTCAAGGCCGTCAACGACACCCTGGGCCACCGGGTCGGGGACCGGCTGCTGGCGGCCGTCGCGGCCCGACTGACACAGTGCGCCGACCAGTCCGGGTACGGGCGCACGAGCGGGCACCTGGTGGCCCGGCTCGGCGGCGACGAGTTCGCCCTGCTCGTCGAGGACTCCACCGGCACCGAGCAACTCGCGGACCTGGCGCGGAGCGTGTTGAACGCCGTACAGGAGCCGTTCGACCTGGCCGGTCAGCGGCTGTCGGTCTCCGCGTCGATCGGGGTGGTGGAGCGGGCCGCGGCCGGGACCTCGGCGACGGGGTTGATGCAGGCCGCCGACACGACCCTGTACTGGGCGAAGGCGGACGGCAAGGCCCGCTGGACCCTCTTCGACCCGGAGCGCAACGCGCACCGCATGACCCGACAGGCCCTGTCCTCGACGCTGCGACCGGCCGTGGAGAGGGACGAGTTCCGGCTGGAGTACCAGCCGTTGGTGGACCTGGAGAGCGGGACCGTGCGCGGGGTGGAGGCCCTGGTGCGCTGGAACCACCCGCAGTTCGGCATGCTGACGCCGAATCGGTTCATCGGGATCGCCGAAGAGGACGGCTCCATCGTCCCGTTGGGACAGTGGGTGCTGCGGACCGCGTGCCGGCAAGCGCGTCGCTGGCAGATCGAACAGCCCAGTGACTCACCGGTGTTCGTCTCCGTCAACGTGGCGGTCCGCCAGGTGTGGGACTCGGACCTGGTCGGCGATGTCGCGGAGATCCTCGCCGAGACCGGACTGGCCCCGCAGTTGCTCCAGTTGGAGCTGACGGAGTCGGCGGTGATGGGTTCGGCGGGGCGGCCGTTGCAGGCGCTCCAGGCGCTGAGCGACATGGGCGTGCGGATCGCCATCGACGACTTCGGCACCGGGTACTCGAACCTGGCCTACCTGAGCCGGTTGCCGGTGTCGGTGCTGAAGCTGGACGGCTCCTTCGTCCGGGGGTTCCGCTACGAGGAGGGTTCCCACCCGAACCCGGCCGACGAGACCATCGTCGAGGCGCTCGTCCAACTCGCCCACCGGCTGGGCCTGACGGTCACCGCCGAGTGCGTGGAGACCGCGGGCCAGGCGGCGCGCCTGCGCCGCGTGGGCTGCGACACGGGCCAGGGCTGGCTGTACTCGCGGGCGGTGGCCCCGGAACGGATCGCCGAGATGATCGGCTCGCGCCCCGGGGCCCGGGGATAGGCCGGGCGGGTCAGCCGAGCTTCTCGCCGTACACGCGCTCGACCGTCATCGTCATCAGCACCCGGCGGTCGGACACCATCACCGACCGGTACTCCTCCCAGTCCGGGTGCTCGCCGGCGGCGAGGCGGTAGTAGTCCACCAGCGCGTCGACCTCGGGGCCGTGCGGGTCGGCGCCCGGGCCGACGAGCGTCACGGGCCCCTCGGCGGTGGCCCAGGAGCGGCCGTCGGGCGCGGTGACCTCCAGGGCGGCCCGCGGGTCGCGGCGCAGGTTCGCCGTCTTGGCCCGCCCTTCGGTCATCGAGACGTGCAGCAGGCCCGACTCGCGGTCGTAGAAGGGCATGACGGGCGAGAGTTGGGGGAGGCCGCTCGACTTGATCGTGGCGAGGACACCGAGTCGGCTCCCCGCGAGCAGCGCGCGCGGTTCGAATGGCGTGGCAGTCATGTCCGGAGTCAACCCGAGACCGGTCGGGGGTTGTTCCCGGCGCGCCGGTGCGCGGAACACGGCCGCCCCCGCCCCGGGAGGGGGCGGGGGCGGCCGGCGCTCGGCGCGGGGTGGGGGGATCAGCAGGCGCCGAGGTCCTTCCAGACACCCCATTCACCGGTGGAGCCGGGCACCTCGTTCTGCGTCCACCACTGGGCCTTCCACTTGTGACCGTTGTGGGAGACCTCGGTGCCGCCGGTGTAGACCGTGCCCGCGACGTACGCCGGGACCGAACCGCAGCCGGTGGGCGGCGTCGTCGGAGGCGTGGTCGGGGGCGTGGTCGGCGGGGTCGTGGGCGGAGTGGTCGGAGGCGTGGTCGGCGGGGTGGTCGGCGGCTGGGTGGTGCCGCCGAGGGCGTCCGAGATCTGGTTCAGCAGCGTGGTGTTGTTGTCCAGCCCGAGGAGGGAGTACATCATCGCGCCGGCCAGGCCGCGCTGCTTGCCGTAGTCGACCCGGGCCTGGATGGACTTCTGGTTGAGGCCGGTGAAGAACTCGCCGTCCTTGTAGAAGTACGAGGCCTTGGCCTGGTCGTCCCAGAAGGTGTTCGCCGGGTTGTCGACGAGGCCGCCGAGTTCCTTGTAGTTGGCGATGCCGGCCTGCTGGCTGGTGGGCCGGGCGCCGGAGGCGCCGGTCGCGGACTGGGCGAGGCCGTTGTTCGCCCCGGCGGGGACGCCCTTCCAGCCGCGGTAGTAGAACTCGTAGCCCAGGGTCAGCTTGTTGGCCGGGAAGCCGCCGGTGATGCCGTAGGCCGGGTTGCCGTCGATCCAGGAGTCGATGGCGTTGTCGATGCTGTACTTCTGGGTGCCCGGGGCGATCGGGTCGGTCGGGTCGCCGGCCGGGGAGTACAGCGGGGACTGGTGGTACGTGGGGCCGTCGCCGTCCCAGGCGCCGTGCATGTCGTACGTCATGATGTTCGCGTAGTCGAGGTACGCGCCGATCTTGTCCGTCTCGATGTACTTGATCTTGTCCTGGCCGGCCGGGAGGGCGGAGGTCAGCAGGTACTTCTTGCCGCCGTTGGCCGCGCCGTAGGCGTCGAGCTGGCTGCGGAACTCCTTGAGCAGGAGCGTGAAGTTCTGCTTGTCCTCGGGGGCGTAGTGGTTGCCCAGGTGACCGCCGGAGGAGCCGGGGTACTCCCAGTCGATGTCGATGCCGTCGAAGATGCCGGCCGCGACGCCCTGGCCGCCGTAGCCGCCCTCGACCGGCAGGTTGCCCTTGATGTACTGGTCGACGCAGGACGACACGAGCTTCTTG
Organism: Streptomyces sp. NPDC002602; assembly: GCF_042889445.1. Lineage (NCBI taxonomy): Bacteria > Bacillati > Actinomycetota > Actinomycetes > Kitasatosporales > Streptomycetaceae > Streptomyces > Streptomyces sp. NPDC002602. The sequence continues at coordinate 764,356 of NZ_JBIAQX010000002.1, forward strand.
CGGGAGGCGTCGGTCTTGGCCGCGTCGCTGAAGTACTTCGAGTAGGTCCAGCCGCCCAGCGAGATGTTGATCTTCAGGTGGGGGTACTTGGCCTTCAACTGCTTGAACTGGTTGAAGACGCCGACGATCGGCTGGTCCCACTTGTCGGCGACCCCGCTGACGCTGTCGGCCGCGCTGAAGGACTTCTGGTAGTCCGCGTACGAGTCGCCCGCGCCGTCACCGGCGTTGGGGTTGTTGTCGTCGCCCGCCGCCTTGTTCGCCTCGAAGCAGGTGAGGTTGGTGGGGTGGATGTTGCCGAACGAGTAGTTGATCACGTCCAGCTTGCCGGCGATGCCGCGGGTGTCGAGGTGCTTCGGGTAGAAGGCGTTCCCGTACACGCTCCACTGGTCGTAGTACGCGATCTTCACGCCGCCGGCGCTCGCCGTGCTCGCGGAACCCGCGGCCTGGGCGGTACCGAGGCCCGCGAAGCCGGCCAGCGCTCCGGCTGCCAGCGCGGCCGTGGCGGCGGCCGCGACGAGGGGTTTACGGATGTGCATGAACTGACTCCGGGGGGTGGGAGAGGGGGGCATCAGCTTCAGGTGAGAGAAGTGATAGCGATCACCCCGACCCCCAGTCAATGGTTTGGACCAAAGAAGGACTAGACCACTCAGGCGCCAAAAGGCCTCGTCAGAGACTTGGGGGCAGACGCAGAACCGCTCGCCACCCCGGGTGACGAGCGGTTTAAGGCTGCACTAAGCCATGCGCCGGCAAGGTTTCGGCAACAAACCAGCCAAACCCCGTTCTTGTGCGCTCAGGCGGGGTTCGAGTCCTCCACCGGCATGGCGTACGCATCTGCGATGAGCCCGTAGGAGCGCAACCGGGCATCCCCGCCGTGGGCGTTGGCGGTCAGCATCAGCTCGTCCGCGCCCGTCCGCTTCACCAGGTCGTCGAGCCCCTCGCGGACCTCGTCGGGGGTGCCGTGGACGATGTTCGCGAGCCAGCCGTCCACGAACTCCCGCTCCAGCGGCGAGAAGGGGTACGCGGCCGCCTCCTCGGGCGTCGGGACCAGCCCGGGTCGCCCGCCGCGCAGCCGCAGCATCGACAGCGCGCCCGTCAGCACCTGCGCCCGGGCCTCCTCGTCGGTGTCGGCGGCCAGGGCCGCGGCCCCGATCAGGGCGTAGGGGGTGTCGAGCACGGCCGAGGGCCGGAAGCTCTGCCGGTACAGGTCCAGCGCGGGAATCGTGCCGGCGGCCGAGAAGTGGTGGGCGTACGCGAAGGGCAGGCCGAGCTCGCCGGCGAGGCGGGCGCTGAAACCGGAGGAGCCGAGCAACCAGATCGGCGGCCGACCGGCGGGACCCTGGACGGGGCCGGGCACGGCGTGCACCCGGGCGTAGGGGTGGCCGTCGGGGAAGTCGTCGTCCAGGAAGCGGATCAGCTCCCCCAGTTGCCGGGGGAACCCGTCGGCGGCGTCGTCCGCCCGTCCGGCTCCGCGCAGCGCGGCGGCGGTACGGGGGTCCGTGCCGGGGGCGCGCCCCAATCCGAGGTCGATCCGGCCCGGGGCGAAGGCCTCCAGGGTGCCGAACTGCTCGGCGACGGCCAGCGGGGCGTGGTTGGGCAGCATGACCCCGCCCGAGCCGAGCCGTATCCGGGAGGTGTGGGCGGCGAGGTGGGCGAGGATCACCGCCGGGGAGGAGCTGGCCACTCCGGGCATGGAGTGGTGTTCGGCCACCCAGTGCCGGTGGAACCCCCGGGATTCGGCCAGTCGGGAGATCGCCACGCTGGTGCGCAGCGACGCGTGTGCGGTGCTGCCGGCGCCGACGGTGACGAGGTCCAGCACCGACAGCGGGACCGGCGCGCTCCCCCGTACGGTCCCCCGGATCGGATCCGCGGTCCCTCCCGTCCCGGCTGCCCTGATTCCCTCGTCCCCGGCGTCACTCATCGTCGCTCCCGTCCCGTGCGGCCCTCGCGGCTTCCTGCATGTCCGTACGAGGAATTCGAACCATTGAGGGGGCCGGGGCATTCCCGACGGGCCGCCGAGTCGGCCATGCCTCTGGCATATGCCAAGCGAGTAGATCCAGGCAGAGGGACTTGATTGAGCCATCAATCTCTTCAACAGGCGCTCCACACAAGCCTCTTGATGGCTATCGTGGGGGAGCAAGCGGTAACAACCTGGTAGGGGGAAACCGTGGCGCTGAAGCCCGAGCCGACCGCGCCGTTCCATTCGGTGCAGTACGCGCTGCGCGTACTCGAGACGATCGCCCGGCACACCGGCGGTGTGACCGACGCGCAGATAGCGCGTGAGACAGGCCTGCCCTCCGTCCACCTGTCCCCGATGCTGCTCATGCTGCGCCGGGAGGGGTACGTGCTCCAGGTGTCCGACGGCGCCTACGCCATAGGGGACTCCCTCGTCCTCCTCGGCTCCGGCGTCGACCGGCAGCAGGCCCTCCAGGACAAGCTCCAGGACACCCTGGACCGACTGCGGGACTCGGTCGGAGCGGCGGTCTACATCAGCCGCTACGTCGACGGCGAGGTCCGCATCACCCAGTTCGCGGACAGTCCCCGCACCCCGAAGGTGCACGAGTGGGTCGACTTCCGCTCGGCGGCGCACGCCAGCGCGGTCGGCAAGTGTCTGCTGACCCAGCTCGACCAGAACGGTCGACGGGACCACCTGTCCCGGCACAAGATCGCGCGACTGACGTCGAAGACGATCGTGAACGAGCGCGTGCTGTTCTCCAAGCTGGACAGCCAACCCGCCACCGTGCCCGTGCTGGACCTCCAGGAGTACGCCGTGGGGACCGTCTGCGCGGCGGTGCCGATCACCGCCGGCGCCTCGGTGGGCTGCCTGGCCCTGTCGATGCCGGTCGAGCACGCGCACCGGCTGCGGGCCGCGGCGGAAACGCTGAACCGCAAGGCCGCGCCGCTGCTGCTGTCGCTCACGCTCTGACGGGTGGCGCACCCGGGGACGAACATCCCCTCGGGCCCGTGCGCCGGGGCCGGAAACCACTTCGGGCGGTTCCCGGTGAACCGGGAACCGCCCGAAGTACAGGTGCGCCGCCAGGGACTCGAACCCCGGACCCGCTGATTAAGAGTCAGCTGCTCTAACCAACTGAGCTAGCGGCGCCTGACAGAGAAAATACTACCCGGTCCCCCGGGGTGCTCAAAACCATTGCGCCCGGAGGTACGCGAGGACCCCGCGCTCTCGCCGGCCCCGGGGTCCGGGCCGGGCCACGGGCGCCGGCGGGGCGGCTCGGGCGGGGGTGACGCCGGCCACACCCCGGAGGGCGGTCGCGGCGTCCGGGTCAGCGGTCCAGGAGGTCGGCCCGGCCCCGGGCCTCGTAGGACGACAGCAGGGCGGCCAGGGACTGCGCGTCCAGGGGCCGGTATCCCGGTTCGCCCGGCGGGGACCACCAGACGGGGTCCGGGCAGCGGAAGCCGGCGCGGCGCAGGGCCACGCGGTGGACCTTGTTCGTGGCCGTCGTCGGCATCTCGGGGACCACCCGGACGTAGCGCGGCGGCATCTTCGTGCCCAGGTCGGGCTGCGCGGCGAGGAAGGCGGCGAACGCCGACGGGGAGAACTCCGTTCCGGGCCGGAGGGCGACGGCCGCCATCACCTGGTCGCCCGCGACCTCGTCCGGGACGGCGTACACCGCCACGGCCGCCGCGTCCTGCCATCGGGCGAGGACGTTCTCGATGACGGCCGAGGCGAGGTTCTCGCTGTCGACCCGCAGTCGGTCGTCGGTGCGGCCCGCGAAGTAGAGGAATCCGGCGGCGTCCCGGAAGAACAGGTCGCCGGTCCAGTACCAGCCGTCGCGGGTGCGCTCCGCCTCGGCGTCGGGGTTGCGCCAGTAGCCCTCGAACAGGGCGCGACCGCGGTTGACGAGTTCCCCTATGGCCTCGCGGCCGTTGAGGAGGCGGCCCGAGCCGTCGAGCACGGCGGCCGGGCACTCCGCCCCCGTCTCGGGGTCGACGACCGCGAGGTCGTCCCCGGCGCCGGCCCGGCCCAGTGCGGCCGGCGGGGTGTCGGGGGTGCGGACCACGGAGGCGCCGCCCTCGGTGGCCCCGTAGCCCTCCACCAGGCGGACCCCGAACCGCTCGGTGAAACGGGCGGCGTCCACCGCGCCGGCCTCGGTGCCGAAGCCGAGCCGCAGGGTGTGCGCGCGGTCGTCGGGGCGGGGCTCGGTGGCCAGGAGGTACTGGATCGCCCGGCCGACGTAGGTGAAGTAGGTGGCCTCGTAGGTCCGTACGTCGTCCAGGAACCGGGAGGCCGAGAAGCGCCGCCGCAGGGCCACGGACGCGCCGCCGGCCAGCGCCGGCAGCCAGTCGGCGATGACCGCGTTGCCGTGGAAGAGCGGCATGCAGACGTAGTGGACGTCGTCGGGGGTGACCGAGAACCGGCGGGCCAGCGAGGTTCCGGCGGCGGCCAGGCGGCCCTGGGTGCAGAGGGCGGCCTTGGGGGCGCCGGTGGAGCCGGACGTGAAGTAGAGGAGCATCCGGGAGGCGGGGGTGGGGCCGCCGGAGAGTACGGCCTCCCCCGGCTCGGCTCCCGCGTAGGGCTCCAGCAGTCGCGCGTACTCGTCGGTGTCGGTCACGAGGATCCGTACGTCCGGCAGGTCGAGGCCGCGCAGCAGCGGCAGGTGGGCGCGCTCGGTGACGAGGATCCGGCAGTCGGTGTGCAGGATGTCGCGGGCCAGTTCGGGGCCGCGCCGGGTCGGGTTGATCCCGGCGACGGCGGCCCCCGCGAGGGCCGCCGCGCCGAGCCAGAACGGGAACTCCGGGGTGTTGTCGAGCAGCACTCCCAGGTGCGGTTCGGCCTCCGGCGGCAGGAGGTCGACGAGCAGCGCGGCGCGCGCGGCGGCCTCCTGGGCGGTCCGGTGGCGACTGAGGACGGCGTGCTCGTGCTTCAGCCCGGGCCGGTGGTCGCCCCATTGGCGCGCGATGAGCTCCGCGACGGTGTCGGGTGTGGTCGTCGTCCGCATGCCGCCGGAGGTTAGCTGACGTCGCGTCAGAATTGAACGTCGGAGCAGGAGTAGAAGGCCATCGGGGTGTCGTTGACGGTCCAGACCGCCAGGATCATGTGCCGACCGGTCTTCCCGCTCGGCATGGCGCCCTGGTGGACGGTGGTCATGGCGGGGCGGGCGCCGTTGTAGGCGACCGTGAGGAAGGGCTGGGGGTCGAGGGCGGCCCGGGTGAGCGGCTTGGTGGGGTCCCAGCCGTTCCTGGTGACGTAGTACTTGAAGTCGGTGGTGGAGTGGTTGGCGGTGAACTGCCACCGGAAGGCGTAGCTCTGGCCGCTGTTGACGCGGGTGGCGGGCCAGGTTCCGCCGCGCGGGTCGTCGAGCTCGGCGAACTGGGCGTTGCCGGCCGCGCATATCCTCCCGTCGGCCGGCCCGGCGGCCGGGAAGCCCTTGAAGCCCTCGGCGCTCTGCGGTTCCCACTGGATCTGGCCGCAGTTGGAGACGGTCTTGTTGGCACAGAGCTTCTGGCGACTGATGGGGGTGTCGGTGTATCCGTGGCTGCTGGCGGTGGGGGTGCCGAGGAGGGTGGCGCCGGCGACGAGGCCGAGACCGAGGGCCGTGACGCCGGCTCGTTTGGGCATGCGGAAGGAACGCATGATGCTCCTTGGACGTGGGGGGAGTCTGACGAGAGCGTGCGCACGCGTGGGGATGATTTCCAGGTCTAGACCAAGTCCCAGATTATTGATGAGAGTTGGCCATGTCTATACCAATGGGAAAACGGGTGGTCCGGTCGTTCCCGGCCACCCGTTCTCCCGCGTCGCTCGTCGCTCGTCGCCTTCTCCCGCGGCCTTCTCCCGCGTCGCCGCCGTCTCCTCCCGTGCCTCGGCGGCAGATCGCCGCTACTGGTCGGAGCGGCCGGTGTAGAAGGCCACGGTGAGGTCCTTCACCAGGGCCTTGCGCTCGTAGTCGTCCAGCTCGACGATCCCCCGTGACGTGAGCCGGTGGACCGTGTCGTCGACCGCGTCGACGACCGAGGACAGCACGGCGTCCCGGTGCCGGGCGTCGATCGCCGCGATCCGCCGGCGCCGCATGGCCTCCGCCACCTCCGGGGCGTACTCGATTCGGGTGGGCTGGGCGGAGAAGACCTCCACGCCGACGGCCTCGGTCTCGGCGGCCAGCAGGCGGGTCAGCGCGTCACCGACCGCCTCGGCGTCGCGCAGTGTCGGGGCGTCGTCGTGGAAGGCGTCGGCCGGCAGTTGGGACAGCACCCGGGCCATGGCCGACTCGACCTGCTCGGCCAGGTACTCCGTGTGGTCCCCGACGGCGAGGGTGGCGCGGGCCGTGTCCTTGACCTGCCAGACGACCTGTACGACCACCTGGAGGGCGAGGCCCCCCGAGTCCACCGCGGGCATGGGGTCGCTGCGCCAGTGGCGCAGCCGTACGTCCACCCGCCGGCGCAGCAGCAGGGGGCTGACCCAGGTGAGGCCGGTGCGCCGGACCGTGCCCCGGTAACTGCCGAAGAGGGTCAGCACCCAGGCGTGGCCGGCCTTGGCGCGGCCGAGCCCGCCGAGCGCGAGGAGCGTGACGATGCCGAGGAAGGCGAGCGGGGGCCAGTGGGTCGCGCGCAGCCCGTGGTAGGCGCGCGGGGCCGCCCCGAAGCCGGCGGCGAGGGCGTCGGGGACGGCGCCGGCCCGCCAGAGCACCACCGAGCAGCCGGCCAGCGCGAGGCCGCCGACGGCCACGGCGATCCAGCCGGGCAGTACGGGGCCGCGGTGTTCGCGGAGCCGGTCGTCGCCCCGCGGGACACGACGGCCGGCGGCCGGGCGGGACGCGGGGGCCGTGCGCCCGGACCGCCGTGCGGCCGGGTCCCCGGCCGCAACGGGGGGCCCTGTGGGCGTCTGCCCGAGGAAGGGCAGGTGCACGGGCACCGCGGTGGCCGAGGCCCCCGGGGCGGGGCGGAACCGGGGGAGGTCCCGGGTGTCGTCCTCGTCGGCGTCCGCCATGCCGCGGGCCACGGCCCGGGCGACGAGATCGGCGACGTCGTCCGCCGCGACGCCGGCCACGTCCGGTCCGGGAACCGTGCGCACGACGGGTTCGGCGGGCGGCCAGAGCTCGTCCTGCGGGTGGCCGGACACGGCCGGGGCCGGGGCGGGGGTCGGGGCGAGGGCGGCCGGGGGCCAGGGTTCGAGGGGCGGGGCGGCCGGGGCGGGGTGGCGGTCCGTCACGGGCCGGGACTGCGGGGCGTCCGACGGCGCGTCGACCTCGGCGCGCGCGGCCGGCACTCCGTCCGGGTGCGCCCGCGCGTCCGGGGCCGCCTCGACCGGGCCGTCGACCGGGGCGGCGTGGTCCGCCCCGGGCTCGGGCGCGCGGTCCGCCGCACCGTCCCGGGGCGGCTGCGGGCACGGGGGCGCCGACTCCGCGCGAGCGGGCCACGCGGGCCGTGCGGGGTCCGGGTTCGAGACGTCCCCGGGGTGCGCGTGGGCGTGCGTCGGGTACGCGTGCGGGGCCGACGGCTCGGGTGCGGCGGCGCGCGGGGGGCGGCGCTCCGGCTCGACCGGGACGGAGCCGCGGTACTCCGGCACGAGCACCGGCGACGCCGCGGGCTCCGGGCGGGCGTGGCGGGGGTACGGCTCCCCCGCACCCCCCGCACCCGCACCCCCCGCGACCGGGTCCGCCGCCTCGGGCGGACCCGCGTGGGCGAACGCCGGCCGAGCGAACGCCGGGTGCGGCGTCGGGAGCATCGGCTCGGGCACGGCCGCCCGGGCGGGCGCCTCGTCGGCGGGCCGGGGCCCCGCCTCGACCGGCCGGTCGGCGGCGTGCGCCGGGTGGGGGCGGGGCGCCGGGGCGTACGCGGGCGACTCGTCGGCGCGGCCGGCGGCGCCGGGCGCGGGAACGGCGGTCACGACCCGGGGCGCGGCGTCGACCGGCGACGGGGCGCCGGGGTGGGAGGCCCACGGGTGCCGGGCCGGGGCGGGCAGATCGCCCGGGTACCGGGACGCCGCGCCGTCGGCCGCCTCTCCCTCGCGGGGTTCCGGTGGGACCGGCGAGGGCACCGGCTGCGGGGCGGCGTCGGCGGCCGGACGCGGTACGTCGAGGTCGTGCGCGGCTGTCGCGACGGCCGGGTGGGGCAGGGTCGTGACGGGCTCCGGCCGGACCCCGGGCGCCCACGCGGGACGGGCCGGGGCCGGGGCAGGAGCCGCGAGCGATTCGACCGCGGCCGGAGCCGCGGGCACCGCCGGGGTCGGTGCCGGGGCGGTGGTCCAGCGTCCCGGACGGGGGGTCGGGGCGGGAGCCGTCGCGTCGGGCCGGATCGGTCCGTCCCCGGCGGCGGGGCCCGGGCGGGCGCCGGCGGCGAGGGGCCGGGAACCGCTCGGGACCGGAGGAACGGGGAAGTCGCCCGTCGTGGACGTGGTGCGGGTGGGGTACATCGTTGCCTCCGTCATGCGAACAGCCGGCGCCAGGTTTCCGGGCCCGGGTAGCCGTCGACCGAGGCACCGCGCCAGCCCTGAGCGCGCTGGAAGGCCTCGACGTTGCGGCGGTCGGCCTCGCTCCAGAGGGGGCCCGGGCCGGACGTGTAGTGCTTGCCGAATCCCTTCCGCACCAGTCGGCGACCGAGGGAGGTGATGAGCGCGTGGGACCGGCCCGGGCGGAAGAAGGCCTTCCCCGGGTAGGCGGGCACCCCGCCCGGCCCCGCCTGACCGACCGGCGTCGTCGGCTTCGTGGGCGTGGTGGGGGTGGTGGGCTTGGTCGGGGTGGTCGGCGTGGTCGATGCCGCCGGGATGCTCTTGCCCTGCCTCAGCGCCAGCAGCCGCCAGGTGTGGGCGCCGGGAATGCCGTCGGCGTCCGCGCCGGTCCACCCCTGCGCCCGCTGGAACGCCTGGGTGGCCAGCCGGTCCTCGTCGGACCACACCGGGCCCGGGCCGTTGGGGTAGAACCGGGCGCCGCCGCGTTCGATCAGCAACCGGCCGAGCTGGGTCACGTACTCGTTGTTCGCGCCCGGCCCGAACTTCGAGGCACCGGGGAAGGTCGCCGACACCGCCGGCGGGGATCCGGTCGCCGGGAGTTCGACGGGCGTCACCGGAGGCGTGGGCGTGCTGCCCGGGACGCCTCCCGTGACCCCGTTGAAGCGGTAGGGGAGGTACTTCGTCGCGTTGGCCCAGTACCCGTACGGGGTGGCCTGCTTGCGGGTGTACGGGCGGGTCTGCTCGTAGGCGACGTAGTGCGTCCGCGTCCCGTCGACCCAGCCGCCGAAGAGGACGACGTGCGAGCCGTTGTTGGGGTCCGCCGGATTGTGGAAGAGCAGCATGTCGCCCGGCAGCAGCTCCTCCTTCGTGATCCGGGTGGCGAAGGTGTCGAGGCTGCCGGTCCACTCGTTGGTGCCGAGGTTCCAGGCCATCGAGACGTAGCCCGAGCAGTCCTGTCGGTAGCCGTCCGACCAGTACTCGGACATGCTGTAGGGGACCTTGGCGTCCAGCCACAGCTTCGCCCGGTTGATGATCGTCGTCCGGTCGATGCGTCGGATCGTCGACGGGGCGCCGGGCAGGCCGCCGGGCTTGGCGGGCGTGCCCTTCGGCCCGTGCAGCGGGGATCGGCCGCCTTGCGGGGAGCCCGGATCGGGGCCGTCGAGCCGCACCGGACCGAGTCCGGGTGCCGCGGCGGAGGCGGCCAGTGCGGCGGAGCCGCCGCCGCCCAGGACCACGCCGGCGGCGGTGGCGAGCACCAGCGCCCGGCGCGCGCCGCGGGCGGCACGGTGGCCGCCGTCGCACAGCGGTATGGCCCGCGCGCGGGCGAGGGCGCGACGGCGCTGCGCGCACCCGAGGCAGACGCAGTCGCCCGCGGGCTCGTACTCCTCGAAGACCGGCATGGGCATCTGCGGCATCTGCACATGCACCGGCGGCTGCATCGTCATGCGGTTCCGTCCACTCCCCTGCTCGTCCACTGGTCCGGCGTCCGGGCACGCATCTGGCGGGGCATCAGATTCGGCTCGGCCCAGACATATCGTGCACGATAAACCCCTTAAACATGGGTTAATCGGACAACACGGGCGCGGCTGGTCACGAGCACGTCCGGAGGTGGGGTAGAGTTTTGCCTGTCACCAAGCGCCGCTAGCTCAGTTGGTTAGAGCAGCTGACTCTTAATCAGCGGGTCCGGGGTTCGAGTCCCTGGCGGCGCACAGACGAGAAGAAACCCCCGAGGCGAAAGCCTCGGGGGTTTCTTCGTTCCATCGTCCGGCCCTGCCCGCGCCGCCCGCCTACGCCGCCGTTCCGGGCCGGGCGCCGACGCCCGTCAGGTAGGCGGAAACCACCACATTGGCCGTGTACTGCTTGGCGGCCTTGTCGTACGTGCCCCCGCACGTCACCAGTCGCAGTTCCGCCCGCCCCTTGATCCGCGGGCCGTACGCCTTGGCCGGGTCGAAGCCGGCGCGCTCGTAGACCTTCACCTCCTCGATCGTGAACTCGGCGACCGAGCCGTCCGCCCGGTGGACCCGGACCTTGCCGCCCGGCTCGGCGGTGCTCAGACCGAAGAACACGGCGGGCTTGGACTTGGTGTCCACGTGGCCGACCATCAACGCGGTGCCGGCCGCGCCCGGCAGGGTGCCGCCGCTCCACCAGCCCACCGTGCCCGGGCTCTCGTACGGCGGCGGCTCGATCGCGCCCTGCGCGTCGAGCCTGCGGAAGATCACCGGCGCCTGGATGCCCATGGCGGGCACGTCCACCCGGGCGGGCAGGGCCCCGGCCAGCGGCGCGTGCGCCGCCGGCAGCCCCGGGACCACCACCCCGCCCGCCTGACCGGCGGGCGCGGGCGGGACCCCGGTGATCTCGCGACCCCACAGCCACAGGCCGCACACCAGCACCGACCACGCGGCGACGGTCAGCACACGGGATCCGCCGGAGCTCCTCGGCTCCCCGGTCACCGGAGACGGGCCCTCACTCGCCGCTGCGGCGACGGCGCAGGGTCAGGGCCCGGCCGGCGACGGCCAGCGTCGCGGCGGCGGCCAGGACGGCGCCGATCACCGTGTGCGGCAGGCCCGGGCCGTCGGCGTCGTGGCTCTTCTTCGCGGTCACGGTCGCCGGCGCGCCCTCCGCGGCCCGGGCCTGTTCCCGTTCCTTGGCGATCTTCGTGGACGCGGCCAGTTCGGCTGCCATGCCGCCGCCACCCGCGTGGACGGGCCAGACCGGCGAGTGGTGCGGGTTCGGGCGGTCACGGTGGATCTGAAGGGAGCCGCGCACCTCCCGGCCCTCGCACGTGACCCGGATCTCGTGCCATCCGGGCTCGGCGTGGCGGGCGATGGTCGCCTCGCCCCACAGGATCTTGCGATCGTCTCGGCCCGGGGACAGCCTGGCCTCCCAGGCGAACACGGACGACGTCGCGGAGGCCCAGTCGCACGCGCAGCCGCGGACCTCCAACTTGACCCGGTCCCCCGGTTCGGCGGGATTCGGCCGGACCGAGACGCTGCCGCGGTCCCGATCCCTGTCCCGGCCCCAGTCCTCGGCGACGACGGTGGGCGCGGCCACGGCGGTGAGGGCCGTCAGGGCGACGGCCACCCCGGTGGCACGGAAAGCGATCAGAGCACTGCGCATGGTGAACCTCCTCGACAAGGAGCCTCACGCGCGGCGCGCCGCTCCGCATCCGGAGCGGCGCCCGCTTGGCCCGTACGTGTCAGCCGAACGCCCCGTACGTGTCGGCCGTACGCGTTGCGTGTCAGCCGTACGCGGCGAGTCGGTGATCCGGTGTCAGACGAGATCGACCAGGTCGGCGATCGAGTCGACCGTCTTCGTCGGGCGGTAGGGGAACTTCTCGGTGTCCTCGACCGAGGTGAGGCCGGTCAGCACGAGGAAGGTCTGCATGCCCGCCTCCAGCCCGGCCAGGACGTCGGTGTCCATCCGGTCGCCGATCATCGCGCTGCTCTCGGAGTGCGCGCCGATGGCGTTGAGGCCGGTCCGCATCATCAGCGGGTTGGGCTTGCCGGCGAAGTACGGCTGCTTGCCGGTCGCCTTGGTGATCAGCGCGGCGACCGCGCCCGTGGCGGGCAGCGGGCCCTCGGTGGACGGGCCGGTCTCGTCGGGGTTGGTGCAGATGAAGCGGGCGCCGGCGTTGATCAGCCGGACGGCCTTGGTCATCGCCTCGAAGCTGTACGTGCGGGTCTCGCCCAGCACCACGTAGTCCGGCTCGTGGTCCGTGAGGATGTAGCCGATGTCGTGCAGGGCGGTGGTCAGGCCGGCCTCGCCGATGACGTACGCCGTGCCGCCCGGACGCTGGTCGTCGAGGAACTTGGCGGTGGCCAGCGCGGAGGTCCAGATGTTCTCGACGGGCACCTGGAGACCCATGCGGTTCAGGCGGGCCTGGAGGTCGCGCGGGGTGTAGATCGAGTTGTTGGTCAGCACCAGGAAGGGCTTGCCGGACTCGCGCAGCCGCTTGATGAAGGCATCCGCGCCCGGGATCGGGGTGCCCTCGTGGATGAGGACCCCGTCCATGTCGGTGAGCCAGGATTCGATCGGCTTGCGCTCTGCCACGGGGGTTCTCCGCTCTGCGGGGCCTCTGACCTCGGGGGCCTCTGGTCTGTACCACCCTATCCGGCACGGGCCGTGGACGCGGAGCCCGTCCACGGCCCGGACATCGGCCCCCTCGGGGCGGCTCAGCCGAGGGTGACGTCGTCCACGGCCCAGAACCAGTTGTTGGCGCCGCTGTAGCGGAAGCGGACCTGGACCTCGGTGGCGCCGGCCGGCACCCGCAGGCTCAGGCTCTCGGTCTTGGCGAGGCCGTCGGCCGTGTGCGTCTTGACCACGGTCGGGGCGCCGCCGTTGTACGAGACCAGGACCTGGGCGGTCTGCCCGGTCTCGTGGCGGTAGTGGCTCCGGTAGGTCAGGGTCCTCGTGGAGCCACCGGTGACCGGCCACTTGGGGGTGACCAGGGTGGAGTCGAAGGTGCCGGTGTGGCTCTTGTCGTCCCACTCGTCGGAGTCCGCGACGGCGAACACGTCGCGGGAGCGGACGTTCAGCTCGCGCCACTGGTCGCGCTGTGACTGGCTCCAGAACTCGTCGGTCGCGAAGGCCCAACCGGCCCACTCGGCGACACCGCCCGCGCCCATCCTCGAGTTGTCCACGGCCCAGCCGGCGGGCGGGGTGTGCGTGAAGCCCTTCACGCCGGCCGGGATGCCCGTCTCGTCCACGCGCGCCTGGAGGGTGGGGCGCAGGGTGTCGAAGGGGTCGTTGTCGGGGGCGTTCAGCGGGACCCCGTCGAGGGCGGCGCCACCGACTCCGACCTGGGCGAGCGCGGTCGCGGCGACGTCGACGAGCCGTACGTCGGTGCGTACCGAACCGGCGGGGATCCCGGCGCCCTTGGCGATGACGAAGGTGCCGCGCTCCGCGATCGTGGAGCCGCCGTGGCCGCCGCCGTCGGTGTGGCCGTGGTCGGTGGTGACCAGGATCGTCCAGTTCTCCCGGTCGCGGTCGGGGCGGCTCTCGACGGCGGTGAGGAGCTTGCCGACCAGGACGTCGACGCGGGCGATGGCGTTCAGGTACTCCTGGCTCGCCGCGCCGGAGGTGTGGCCCGCGTGGTCTACCTCGCCGAGGTAGACGAAGGCGGCGTCCGGGTTCTGGTCGCGCAGTTCGGCGGCGGCCGCGGCGGCGATCTTGGGGTCCTCGCTGCCGTAGCCGTCGCGGTCGCCCTTGAGGGAGAGCCGCTTGTCGACCTTCGAGGAGAAGATCGGGCCGTTCTGGTCGGTGGAGGTGATGGGCTCCCAGTCGGCGGCGGCGTAGGTGTTGAGGGCCGGCTTGGCGTTCTCGACGCGGGTCAGGAAGTCCGGGTACGCCGTGTAGTTCTTGCCGGTGAAGGAGTTGTCCTTCACGCCGTGCTTGTCGGGCCAGACGCCGGTGGCGATGCCGGACCAGCCCGGGCCGGAGGAGGTGGCGGCCATCGGGTTCGCGTAGAGGGTGCTCTTGGCGGTCAGGCCTTGGGCCATCAGGCCGTTGAGGTGGGGCGCGTCGGCGACCTTGACGCGGTCGAGGACCACGCCGTCGAGGCCGATGACGAGCACCTTGTCGGTGCCGGCGGCCTCGGTGGCGCCGGCGGGGTGGGCGCCGAGGGCGGTGGCCAGCAGGGTGGCGGCGGTGGCGGCGACCGTCAGGACGCGGTGCGACGGCAGGGCAGGGGGCACGTGCTCCTCCGGGGTGATCGTGGGGATGGCGCGGGCGGGCGTGCGACGGGTCCGGACCGAAGGTGCGCGGTTCGGTCCAGACCCGTTATCCCAACGTCACTCTCCAGGCCTCGGGTGGCCAGGGAGTAACCGGTCAGCTTCCGGTTGCCGACTTCCACGCGTCCACGTGGGCCTTGAGGTTCTTGTCGATGTCCGCCCAGTCGGGCTCGAAGATCTCGACTCCCGTCATCAGCTTGGTGAGTTGGACGGCGTTGGCGTCGGTGGGCTTGACGTCGGTACGCGCGGGGAAGCCGCCGCCGACCTCGCTGACCAGCTTCTGGGCCTCCTCGCCGAGCAGGAAGTCCAGGAGCTTGCGGCCGTTCTCGGTGTGCGGGGCCTTGTCGACCAGGCCGGCCGCGTACGGCAGGGAGAAGGTGGTGGGCCTGCCGCCCTCCTTGGCGGGGAACCAGATGCCCAGGTTCGGCATGGACTTGGCCTGCGCGAAGTTCATCTGCACGTCGCCGTTGGCGACGAGCAGCTCTCCCTTGTCGGTCTTCGGGGCGAGTTTGCTGGTGGAGGAGGACGGGCCGACGTTGTTGGCCTGAAGCCTCTTGAGGTACTCCATCGCCGGTTCCCTGCCGCCGAAGTCGTGCATCGACTTGACGAGTACGGCGGTGCCGTCGCCCGCGACGCCCGGGGTGGAGTACTGGAGTCGGCCCTTGTACTTGGCGTCCAGCAGCTCTTCCCAGGTCTTGGGGGCCTGGGGCAACTCCTTCTTGTTGTAGACGAATCCGAAGTAGTTGTTGACGATCGACGTCCACGTGCCGTCGGTGGCCTTGTCGGCGCCGTTGACCTTCTCCGAGCCGCGGGGCGCGTAGGCCTGGAGGAGGCCCTTGCCGTCGGCCTGTTGGATGAAGGGGGGCAGGGTGACCAGGACGTCCGCCTGGGTGTTGGTCTTCTCGCGGACGGCGCGCTGCACCATCTCGCCCGAGCCGCCCTCGACGTACTTGACCTCGATGCCGGTCTCCTTGGTGAACGCGGCGAAGACCTTGTCGTACCAGCCGTCGCCCTTCTCGCCCTTGAGGCCGTCGGCGCTGTAGACGGTGACGATCTTCTCGCCGGCCTTGGAGTCGGCGGAGCCCGATCCGCCGCCGCAGGCGGTGAGGGCGGCGAGGGCGAGGCCGGCGGTGACGGCGGCGGTGGTGCGGAGGGGGACACGACGACTGTTGCGCTTGCCGGGCATGGGGCTTCCTTACGGGAAAGGGAGTCGGCAGGGGTGGGGCGGTGCGGGGGCGTGGCGGGTACGTGACCGGGGTGGGTCAGCGGTAGGACGCCTTGGTGCGGATGCGGGAGACGGCCAGGAGCACCAACAGGGTGGTGGCCATCAGGACCACCGCGACGGCCGATCCGCCGAAGAGCGAACCCCGGTCGGTGGCGGTGAAGACGCGGACCGGCAGGGGCATCCAGTCCGGCGGGTAGAGCATCATCGTGGCGCTCAACTCACCCATGGACAGGGCGAAGCAGAGCCCGGCGGCGGCGGTCAGGGAGGGCAGCAGCAGGGGGATCCTGATCCGCCACAGCACCCGGGCCGGACGCGCCCCGAGGGATGCGGCGGCCTGCTCGTAGGCGGGGTCGAGCCGCACGATCGCGGCGGAGACCGACTGGTGGGCGAACGCCGTGACGAGGACGGTGTGCGCCAGTACGACGATGGTGCTCGTCCCGTTGAGGAGCAGGGGCGGCCGGCTGAAGGCGACGAGGACCGCGAGGCCCACCACCACCGACGGTACGGCGACCGGCAGCATGAACAGGGCGTCCAGGACACGCTTCCCGCGCTTCTTCAAGCCGGCGGCGGCCAGCGCCGCCCAGCCGCCGACGGTGAGGGCGAGCAGGCTCGCGACGAGGGCGGTGACCAGGGACGTGGTGAGGGCCTGGAGGGATTCGCCCCGGACGGCGGAGGCGTAGTTCGCCGTGGTCGGGCCGGAGGGGAGGGCGCCGGACCAGTGGGTGGCGAAGGAGGCGGCCACCACGACGAGCAGCGGCAGCGCGAAGAGGGGGAGGAAGAGGAGGCCGAAGAGGGCCCAGGCGGCCCGGCGGCCGGCCTTGCTATGCACCAGCACGCTTGCTCACCACCCGGTAGAGGCCGAACAGGCCGACGGACATCGCGATGTTGACGACGGCGACGACGCAGGCGGCCGCGTAGTCGGATTCCAGGATCGCCTTGCCGTAGACGAGCATCGGGAGCGTGGTGACGTCCTTGGCTCCGGTGAACAGGACGATGCCGAACTCGTTGAGGCACATGACGAGGACCAGGCTGCCGCCGGCGGCGAGGGCCGGCAGCGCCTCGGGGAGGATCACCCGCCGGACGATCCGGGCGGGTCCGGCGCCGAGCGAGGAGGCCACCTCCAGTTGGGCGGTGTCCAGTTGGGAGAAGGCGGCGAGCAGGGGGCGCATGACGAACGGCGTGAAGTAGGTGATCTCCGCGAGGAGGACGCCCCAGGGGGTGGCCAGGAAGTGGAACGGTCCGTCCGCGACGCCGAGGACGTCGGTCCAGATCCCGTTGGCCATGCCGACCGTGCCGTAGATGAAGAGGAGGGCGAGGGTGATGAGGAAGGAGGGGAAGGAGAGGAAGACGTCGATGAACCGGGAGACGGCCCTGGCACCCGGGAAGGGCACGAAGGCGATGACGAGGGCCAGCACGAAGCCGAGCACGAGACATCCGACGGTGGCGCCGACGGCCAGCCAGACGGTGGTGCCGAGGGCCTCGCGGAAGGCGGTGGAGGCGAAGACGGCGGAGTACGCGTCGAAGGCGCCGCCGCCGTTCTCGGGGGTGAAGGACTGCCGGACGACCAGGGCGAGCGGGTAGAGGAAGACCAGCGCGAGGACGACCACCGGGGGCAGGCTCCACACCCAACGCGGGACACCGCGTGCGGCGGACGTGGCGGGTGCGGGTCCCGGGGTGGCGTGCGGGCCGGGGGCGGGGGTACGGGCCGACTGCCGGGGGACGGCCCGGCGGGCGGCTCCGGGCGGCGCGTCGGCGGGCGGCGCACCCGTGCTCCCCACCGGGCCGGCCGTGCGGGCCGGCCCTGCGGCGGCCGATCGCGGGTCCGCGACCTCAGCCATCCGACACCCCCGCCGACAGCAGCACCGCGTCCCGGGGCTCGAAGTGCAGGGTCACCCGGTCGCCGAGCGCCGGGGTCTCGCGCAGTTCGGGCAGGTCCGCCTTGACCCGGTGGCCCGCGACGTCCACGTACAGCCGGTGCGTCGAGCCGCGCCACTGCACCTCGGTGATCGTGCCGTCCAGGGCGTTGGGGCCCGCGCCGAGGCCGATCAGGTGCGGGCGTACGCACAGGGTGGCGCCGGTGCCGGGCGCGGCCCGGCCCCGGTCCAGTTCCAGGGCGTGCCCCTCGAAGACGGCGCCGGTGTCGGCGACGGTCACCGGGAGCAGGTTGGCGTTGCCGACGAAGGAGGCCGTGAACTCGGTGCGCGGCGAGCGGTACAACTGCCTCGGGGTGCCGCAGTCCTGGAGCCGGGCCTTGTCCATGACGGCGATCCGGTCGGCCAGGGTCAGGGCCTCGATCTGGTCGTGCGTGACGTACAGGATCGACACGTCGGGGAGTTCGCGGTGCAGTCGGGCCAGTTCGGCGAGCATCCCGGAGCGCAGTTGGGCGTCCAGCGCGGACAGCGGCTCGTCGAGGAGGAGCACGCCGGGGCGGATGGCGAGCGCGCGGGCGATGGCCACGCGCTGCTGCTGCCCGCCGGAGAGTTCGCGGGGGTGGCGTTTGGCGTAGGCGGCCATCCCGGTCATCTCCAGGGCCTGCGCGACGCGGCCGGGTATCTCGGCCCTGGGCGTCCTGTGCGCCTTGAGCCCGAACGCGACGTTGTCCTCGACGCGCAGGTGCGGGAAGAGCGCGTACTGCTGGACGACCATGCCGATGCCGCGTTTGTGGGGCGGGAGGGCGGTGACGTCCCGGTCCCCGATCCACACCCGGCCCGCGAAGGGGCGTACGAAGCCGGCGACCGCCCGCAGCGCCGTGGTCTTGCCCGATCCCGACGGACCGAGCAGGGCCATGACCTCGCCCTGCTCGACCGTCAGGTCCAGGGAGTCCAGCACGGTGGTGCCGTCGTAGGCGACCGAGACGGACTCGAAGCGGATCCCGCTCACGTGCCGGACTCCCGGGTCAACAACGCGGGGAGTTCGGCGATCGAGCCGAGGACGTGGGTCGCGCCGTGCTCGTCGAGGGCCCGGCGCTCGTGGGCGCCGGTGAGGACGCCCGCCACGATCCCGGCGCCGGCGCGGCGACCGCTGAGCATGTCGTACGCCGTGTCGCCGGCGACGACCGTCTCGCGTACGTCGGCCACCGCGCCGGTGCGCAGGAACGCGGCCAGCACCATGTCCGGGTAGGGCCGGCCGCGACCGCCCGCGTCGGCGGGGCACAGGGTGAGGTCGGCGAGGTCGCGCCAGCCGAGGGCGTCCAGGATGGCGTCCTGGGTGACGCGGGCGAAGCCGGTGGTCAGGACGACGGTGCGGCCGTCGCCGCGCAGCTTCTCGATGGTCTCGCGGGCGCCGGGGATCGGGCCGATGAGGCCTGCGTCGACGAGTTCCGCGTACGCCTCCTCGAAGGTGGCGTTGGCCTGGCGGGCGAGGTCCTCGCTGCCGAACAGGTGGCGGAAGACGGAGATCTTCGACTCGCCCATGGTGTCGCGGACGTACTGGAGCTTCGCGGCGTGGTCGGCGGTGCCGGGTTCGACGCCGAGGCGCTCGGCGGCGCGCTCGAAGGCCCGCTCGACGAGGCCGCCGTCGGCGACGGTGGTGCCGGCCATGTCGAGGACGATCAGCCCGCCGGGGGTGGTCACGTGGTCGGTGGTGGTCGTGTTGCCCGTGGTGTTCATGCTGCCCGTGCCGTTCGTGGTGTCTGTGCTGTTCGTGGTGCCTGTGCTGTTCGTGGTGTCCGTGCTGTTCGTCGTATCTGTGGATTCGGTGCTCATGGTGGTTACCAGCCCAGTTCGTTCGCGGTGGTCTCGGCTATGGCGGGCGAGCAGGTCATGCCGCGCCCGCCCGGTCCAGTCACCAGCCAGACGCCGTCGCTCACCTGCTTGCGGTGGACGACGCGGGTGGTGTCGGTGCACTGCGCGTACACGCCCGCCCAGCGGTGCCGGATCTTCGGCAGCGGGCGGCCCAGGAGGGACTCCACGACCTCGGTGAGGTGCTCGTAGGGGTCTTCGAGGGTGTCGAACGCGAAGGGGTGCTCGTACTCGTGGGTGTCTCCGATGGTCAGTCCGCCGTCCCGGCGCTGGACCATCAGGAGCTGCATGCGGTGCTCGGCCGCGACGGGCGCCTGCGCCTGCTCGGCGTTGAGGGCGTCCAGGGCGTCGCTCCGGTAGGCCGGGTAGTAGCGGAAGCTGTCCGCGTCGGCGACCGACGTGGTCAACGGCTCGCCGAGCGGGGCGGTCTGCATCATCTGCAGCCGGACCCGGCGCACGGGGAGGTCCGGTTCCAGCTCGCGGACCAGGCCGCTCAGCCAGGCGCCGGTGGCGAGGATCACCGCGTCGCCGCGGTGGACGTCGCCGTGGTCGTCGCGGACGGCGCCGGGTCCGACGACCTCGCGGACCTCGCGCCCGGGGAGGAAGGTGTACCGGCCCGTGGCGCGCAGGGCCTCCCGCAGGTGCAGTTGGGCGGTGCGCGGTTCGACGGCCGCGTCCCGTTCGCACCAGAGGGCGGCGTCGAACTCGCCGCGCAGCGCCGGGTTGATCTTCCGGGCCGCGGCGGCGTCGACCAGCTCGTAGCCGCGGGCGGCGGCGTCGGGCCGGGCCGCGGCCGCCTCCGCCACGGCGTACTCGCGGGCGCCTCGTACGGGGGTGAGGGAGCCGATGGCGCGGAAGCCCAGGCCGGGCACCTCCGCACCGATGCGCTCCCAGAGTTCGCGGGCCCGCAGGGCGGTGTCGAGCTCCTCACCGCCGGCTCGTCCGCTGACCCAGATCTGGCCGAAATTGCGTAGTGACGCGCCCCGGGCCTCCGCTTCCCGCTCGATCTGGACGACCTCGTGGCCGCGTTCGACTGCTTGCCAGGCGTGCATGGTGCCGACCACGCCGCCTCCGACGACTATGACTCTCACGCCGTCCACGGTGGGTGCGGACCGTGTCCCGAGAAGGGCCGGCCGGTGTCGCGACGGTGAACAGCCCTCGACGCTTGGACTAGACCCGTTACCATTCTGTGATGACATTACGCCCCTTTGAAGGTGATTGTTCATGGATGTGTTCCGCTACTCGGGCCGAAGCCTCGTCGTGAAGCTGAACCTGTCACCACGGTAGAGCGAACGCACACGCTCCAGGGGGGCGCCCCCCTGATCCTGTGAGAAACGGTGGATGAGCAGCATCGGAAGGGCGGGCGGGGTTCCGATCAGCAGCGCTTCTCGCGGTGTCGCGAGCACCGTCTCCAGCTTCTCGTCGGCGCCGCCGAACGTGATGCCGAGGCTGTCGCCGAGGTATCCGTAGAAGGAGGAGTCCGGCTTGAAATCGCTGTCCAGCCGGGGCGCCCGCGCGACCCGGATGTACGTGCTCTCCAGGCCCACCCGCTCGTCGTCCGCGAGGAGGACACGTTCCAGGTGCCAGACCGGCTCGCCGACCTCGGCGCCGATGCCGCGGCACAGTTCGGCCGGGCAGGGGAACCGCTCCAGGCCGATCAGGTTGCGGCCGGGGCGGCGGCCCTGACGGCGCACGCCCTCGGTGTAGCTCGCGAGGGAAAGGGGCTGCTCCAGCTTGGGCCCGGCGACGACGGTGCCGCGCCCCGAGCGCCGCAGGCGCCCCTCCAGCAGCAGCTCGCGCAGGGCCTGGCGCACCGTCTCCCGCGACACGTCGTACTGCTCGGCGAGGTCACGCTCGGTGGGCAGCGTCCCGCCCTCCCCCAGCTCCTCGACGAGTACGGAGACACGGGCCTTGACCGCGTAGTACTTGGGGACGCGGCCGTGCTCGGGGATCCCCGAGCGCACGGGCAGGCCGGGGCGGTGCGGCTGGTACCGGGTGTGTTCTTCCACCCTGGGACTCTACGTGGGCCAGGTGTACGACGATCAGCGCGCGGCCCGCGCGCGCAGCCGGCGGGCCGCGAGCAGGAGACCGCCGCCGGTGGCGAGGGCGACCGCGGAACCGACGGCGTACACCCATTCCCGGGGGCCGGTGTGCGCGAGCGCGCCCCCTTCGGCGGAGTCCTCGGTCCCCTCCACGAAGAACCGGTACCCGCCGGCCTCGCCGACCCAGTCCCCGTCGTCGGCCTTGCGCTGGACGAGGGCCGCGTCGGCGACCACCTCGCCGAGCGGGGCGTCGGGCGCGAAGGCCAACCGCACCTTGACGGTGAGGGAACCCCCACCGGCGACGGAGAACCCGGAGAAGGCGTCCCCGCCGTCGAAGACGGCGATGATCTCGTCGCGGTCGGTGTGCTCCAGGGAGACGGGGTGGGGGCCGCCGGGGGCGTCGAACTCCATCCGGAGATCGGCGGGGCGCAGGGCACGCGCCTTGTCGGTCAAAACGATCACGGGGTGGATGGCGGTGCACCGGTCGCCGGTGGTGTTGGTCAGGTCCAGGTACCAGGACTGCGCGTCGCCGCCGGTCCGGTAGACGGCCGGGCCACCGCGGATCCGGGCCCCGATGGGAAAGGCCGTGCTCTTCCCGTCCCCGCAGGTGGCCTGCACCCGGGAGGGCAGCGCGGGCGCGGGGCGCGCTCCCCCGCCATTGCCGACGTCGGCGGAGGCACCGGGTGCGAGGGCGGCGAGGAGGACGGCGGAGAGACAGGCCGAGAGAAGGGCCGGGCGTACGACCGGGAGAGCGGACGGGAGCGGGGCGGGAAACGCGGCGGGGAGGGCAAGGGCTTTGCGCGTTCGCATGGAAGACCTTCGCAGCTCGCCGGACGGGGACGATGATCGGACCAGGCGACAATCACCCCGGCCCTGCTCGCACCTTTCCACGCGCGCGAGATCCCGGGCCTACCGCCACGCCCGGTCCGTCCCGGTTTACCCCCGATCAGCTCACGAGGTCAACCCTGGCCCGGCGCTCCGTTCACCGGCCCAGCCCCCGCCCGAAGTACGGCCCCAGTACCAGCTCCGCCGCGCCCTCCGCGACACCGCCCGCCGCCACCTCCACGACCGGCGCGGGGAACGCCTTCCGCCCGGCCAGCGCGGCCCGCACCCCCGTCAGGAACGCCTCGGGGGCGGCGTCCACCACGCGTCCGCCCAGCAGGACCCGTTCCACGTCCAGCAGCGCCACCACGTTCGCGGCGCCCTCGCCCAGGATCCGCGCCGCCTCGGCGAGGTCGCCGCGGTCCACCGCGCCCAGACAGAGCGCTTCCACGCACCCCCGGCCCCCGCACCGGCAGCGCGGCCCGTCCAGTTCCAGCACCTGATGGCCGAACTCCCCGGCCGCCGAGCGCGCCCCCCGGTACACCTCGCCGGCCAGCCGCAGCCCCGCGCCCAGACCGGTCCCCACGTGCAGGTACACGGCGCCGCCCGGGTCGGGGCCGGTCACCGCCACCCCGGCGTTGGTGTCCTTGTCCACGACCACCGGCAGCGCCGGCCCCAGCCGCTCCGCCAGGGCCGCCCGCAGCGCGAACCCCGCCCATTCGGGAAACCCCGTCACCGGGCCGAACACCCCGGTGCGCCAGTCGAGCGGCCCGGGGGCCGCGACCCCCACGCCGAGCAGCGGCGGCGCCCCGGCGGCGCCGGAGAGCCGGCCGATCGCGCCCGCCACCTCCTCCACCGCCGCCCGGGGCCCGGCCCCGAAGTCGAGGGGACCCTGCGAGCGCTCGACGACGCCGCCCGCGAGGTCGACCCGTACGGCACGCAGTTCGTCGCGGTCCAGGTGCACCCCGATCGCATGCCGGGCCTCGGGGACCAACCGCAGCAGGGTGCGCGGTTTGCCGCCGGTCGACGCGCCGCGCCCGGCCTCCGCGACCAGGCCGTCCGCGACCAGCCGCACCGTGATCTTGCTGACGGCCTGGGGGGTGAGGCCGGTCCGGGCGGCGAGTTCGGCACGTCCCAGTCCGGCCGGTCCGGCCCCGCGCAACAGGTCCAGCAGCAGCGCCTCGTTGTGGCCGCGCAGCGTCGGCAGGTTGGCGCCGCCCCGGCTTCCCTCAATGCCCTCATTGGGCTGATTGCCCCGGTTCACCCTGCCGACTCTCCTTGCACTTAGGCAACACTGTTGCCAAAGTATGCCCATGAACGCCACCTCCCCGCTCCGCGTCGGACTCATCGGCTACGGACTCGCCGGTTCCGTCTTCCACGCTCCGCTGGTGTCCGCCACCGAGGGGCTCGTCCTCGACACGGTCGTCACCTCGGACCCGGACCGTCAGGCCCAGGCCCGCGAGGCCCATCCGGGCATCCGGATCGCGGAGTCCCCCGACGCGCTCTGGTCCGGCGGCGACGGGACCCCGCCCGTCGACCTGGTCGTGATCGCCGCCCCCAACAAGACGCACGTCCCCCTCGCCACGGCCGCCCTCACCGCCGGCGTCCCGACGGTCGTGGACAAGCCGCTCGCCGCGACCGCGGCCGAGGCCCGCGAACTCGCCGCCCTCGCCGACCGGACCGGCACCTTCCTGTCCGTCTTCCAGAACCGCCGCTGGGACAACGACTTCCTCACCGTGCGCCGGCTCATCGCGGACGGGGAACTCGGCGAGGTACAGCGCTTCGAGTCCCGGTTCGAGCGGTGGCGGCCACAGCTCAAGGGCGGTTGGCGGGAGTCCGGCAGGCCCGAGGAACTCGGCGGCCTGCTGTACGACCTCGGCAGCCACGTGGTCGACCAGGCGCTGGTGCTGTTCGGTCCGGCCGTGCGCGTCTACGCGGAGGCCGATGTGCGCCGCCCGGGCGCGGAGGCGGACGACGACACGTTCATCGCGATCACCCACGCGGGCGGGGTCCGCTCCCACCTGTACGTCAGCGCGACCACCGCGCAGTCGGGGCCCCGGTTCCGGGTCCTCGGCTCCCGCGCGGGCTACGTGAAGTACGGCCTCGACCCGCAGGAGGCCGCGCTGCGCGAGGGCCTGCGGCCGAGCACGGCCGAGGGAGTGCTGTGGGGCGAGGAGGAACCGCACCTGTGGGGGCGGCTGGGCTCCGGCGAGTCCCCGCTGACCGGCAGCGGGATCCCGGTGCCGACGGAGCACGGCGACTACCCGGCGTTCTACGCGGCGGTCGCCCGGGCCCTTCGCACGGGCGGCCCCGCCCCGGTCACCGCCCGGGAGGCGGCCGACTGCCTGGCCGTCCTGGAGGCGGCCCGCCGGTCGTCGGACGAGGGCGTGACGGTGACCCTGGCGCGGTGACGGACCACGTGACGCCCCCGGCGCGGTGACCGGGGCGCGCGATGACCGGCGAAGGGGCGGGCCGCCCGACCGGCGACCCGCCCCTCCCCCCGTGCGCCCGGCCGGCCAGGCGCGTGCGAAGACGACCTACGCGTCCTTGAACTCCTGGCGCTGCCGGCCGAGGCCCTCGATCTCCAGCTCCACGACGTCGCCCGCCCGCAGGTACGGCTTCGGTTCCGGCTGCCCCATGGCCACGCCGGCCGGCGTGCCGGTGACGATGACGTCACCCGGGTACAGCGTCATGAAGCGGCTCAGGTACCGCACGACCTCGCCGACCGGGAAGATCTGGTCCGCCGTGTTGCCGTCCTGCCGCAGGACGCCGTTGACCCACAGCCGCACGTCCAACCGCTGCGGGTCGGCGACCTCGTCCGCCGTCACCAGCCAGGGCCCGAGCGGGGTGAAGGTCTCGCAGTTCTTGCCCTTGTCCCAGGTGCCGCCGCGCTCGATCTGGAACTCGCGCTCGGAGACGTCGTTCACCAGCGTGTACCCGCCGACGTGGGCCAGGCCCTCCTCGGCGGAGTCCAGCCGGCGGGCGGTGGCGCCGATGACGACGCCGAGCTCCGCCTCCCAGTCGGTCTTCACGCTGCCCCGCGGGATCAACACCGTGTCGTCCGGGCCGACCACGGTGTCCGCGGCCTTGAGGAACAGGATCGGCTCGGCCGGGGGTTCCGCGCCGACCTCGGTCGCGTGGGCGAAGTAGTTCAGACCGATGCCCACGATCTTGCCGATGCGGCCGATCGGCGACCCGACGCGGAGCCCTTCGGCGTCGAGCACCGGCAGTTCCCCGGACGCCGCCGCTTCCCGCACCCGGGACAGTACGGAGTCGTCGGCCAGCAGGGCGCCGTCCACATCCGTGATCAGGCCGGACAGGTCCCGCAGGGTTCCGTCCCGGTCGAGCAGCGCGGGGCGCTCCGACCCGACCGGTCCGACACGCAGCAGCTTCATGGGCATTCTCCCGTGGTCGTGGGTGGTCGGCCCATGGGCGTGCACGGGCCGGCCGATGGGTTGCGGCCATCGGAGATTGGTTGATCCTCCAAGATGGTTGACCGATCCGCAAGACCCTGTTCACGGACTGGAACGCTGTGCCGCGTCGCCCTGCCGCTCCTTGCGGTGCTGGAGCCAGACGCGTTCGGCGACGGTCCACGCGGTGGTGGTCAGCAGGTACAGCCCGGCGGCCAACGGCACCACGGCGGCGGTGATCAGCGTCCCGAAGGACAGCAGGGGCAGTACGCCGCCGAGCTTGCGCATCATCGCCTGCTGCTCGGCCGTGACCTGCGGCAGTCCGCTCGCGGCGACCGACGCACTCGCCTTGGCGCCGGCCTTCGCGTGGGCGTTGCCCTTCCCCTTGGCACCGGCGTTCCCCTTGGCACCGGCGTTCCCCTTGGCGCCCGCGTTCCCCTTGGCGCCGTACTTCGCCGCCGCCCCCTTCACCGCGGCCCCCTTCGCCGCGCCGACGGGCAGGGCGACCGGGACCGGCGGCGCAGCCGCGGCGGCCCGCCGTCCCCGTGCGGCACTCCAGGCGGCCACCACCGCGATCGCCGCGAACAGCCCGAGGAACACCAGACCCGGCGCCCCGAACACGCCGCCCTCGCCCAGGGCGTCCGTCCACCGGCCCCCGAGCGGCGCGGCGAACAGTCGGTGCCCCAGCAGTTCGTTGGCCGCCCCGCCCACCTCGGCCGAGGAGAAGGCCTGGTACATCACGAAGAACACCGGCAGTTGCAGCAGCATCGGCAGGCACCCGGCCATCGGGGTCGCGCCCCGGAAGGCGGCCCGGCTGAGCGGGTGCAGGGCGAGCCGTACGAGCACGGTGAACAGCACGATCGCGGCGGCGGTCGCGGACTCGGCCAGTACCGGCTCCAGGAGCCGGCCCAACTGGGCAACAAGATGAGTGAAAACGGACACGCGGGCTCTCCGAAGGGTCTCGTCGAACGTCGAAAGAGGTGCGTTTCGGCGTGACGACCCGCGAGGGGCACAGCAGTGATCAGTGGTGGGACAAGGCGATCTGCGCGCCCCTACGCGGCCGTCGGGACGAGGCGGCCGGGTGCCCTGGGCCGCGACCGGCCGGAGGCGTCGGGATCGCGCTGCGGCAGGAACGCCGTACGGTGCTCGCGATCGCGGATGACGGTGCGTATGCGGTGGGGCGGCACGGGCCGCACGAGGCTGGCGGCCAGGGCCGCGGCGCCCACGGCGACGGCGGCGGCGAGCGCGACCACCGCGGCGGCCAGGCCGTTCTCCCCGAGCAGCAGCCCGAGGAACCCGCCGAGCAGCAACAGGGTCATCACCAACTGCGATCCCCGCGAGAACACCACGGAGGACAGGAGGGCGGAGAGGCGCGCGCCGAGGCGACCGGTGGAACGACCGACGGGTCGTCCGGTCATGGGGACCGCCTCCTCTCACGAACTCGCGTACGAGACCTGCTGCTCGCCCCGATGATAGCCGCCCGCACCGACAACGGTCCCGGCCTCCGGTCCGCGGATCTCCCCCGGAACCGGATCGCCTCCCGGCACCGGATCGGGCGCCGGCCCGTTCGTCCGCTCAGCGCCTCAGGGTCCCCCACACCACGAGCCGGTACCGCGACGTGTACTCGGGCGTGCAGGTCGTCAACGTGATGTAGGCACCCGGCTCGGTGTAGCCCTGATCGGGTCGGACCACGCTGCGGGGCACGGGTGCGATCACCCCGGTGTCCCGCTCGGTGGTCTGCGCCAGGACCTTCCCCACGAGGTACGTGTACCGCTCGCCCCGCACGTCGACGATCAGCTCGTCCCCCGCGCGCAGCCGGTTGACGTACCGGAAGGGTTCCCCGTGGGTGTTCCGGTGCCCGGCCAGCGCGAAGTTGCCCCGCGCGCCGGGAGCGGCCGTACCGGGGTAGTGCCCGGCGTACCCCTTGTCCAGGACGGCCCGCTTGTCGATCCCCTGCGCCACGGGCACCACGACGCCCAGGCGCGGGATGCGCAGGATCGCGTACGAGCCCTCCCGCGCCGGCGACCCGTCGGCGCGGGAGGCCGCGGCGGACCCGCCGGAGCCGGAGGGGCCCGAACCGGTCCCCGGGCCCCCTTTCCCGCCCGACCCCGGCCCGCCCTTCGACTCCGGGGCGGGTTCCGGGGCGTCCTCGGGGGCCGGCGTCGCCCCCTCGCCCGTGGAGGCGGGATCGGGGGCGGGGTCCGGACGTCCGGCCGGCTCCTCGGCCCAGGACCGTTCCAGGGCGTGGACCTCGTCCCGCGCGTCGGCCAGGGCCTGCCGGTTCGTCCACCACACCTGGTGCACCACCAGCAACAACACCACCACGCCGGCCGTGACGGTCAGCTCGGCGACCGCCCACAGCGCCCCCGCGAGACCGGCCCGGCGCGCCCGCCGGCCGCTCCCCCGCACCACCACAGGTATGTGATCCCGCACGGGCGGCACCCTAAGTCTTCCCCCGTCAACTGACCATGGCCAGTACGGTGTGAACCATGCGCCCCGACACGCCTGCCGAGCACATCGCCGAAGCCGAGCGCCTCATCCGCACGGCGACCCGCTACCCCGAGGACCAGGAGCCCTTGCTCCTCCAGGCCGCGGCCCACCTCGAACTGGCCGACGCACGCGACCGGGCGAGCACGCTCTACGACCAACTCCTCGCCGGCGAGCCGGCCAATCCGCACCTCGTGAAGGCCCTCCAGGCCGCGAACCTGTGGGAGTACGGTCACGAGGCCGAGGCTCGCGCCCTCATCCAGGGCATCCGTGCCGCGGCTCCGGTCGATCCGGCCCCCTGGGAGGTCATCGCCGAAGCCCTGGAGGCCCACGACGAGTTGACCGCCTCGGAGGAGTGCTTCACCGAAGCCGCGAACCTCCTCATTTCGGACAGCACTCCCCTGACCCGGGCCACCACCGCCCTCATCACCGGCCGACACCGGGTGCGCCGTCTCCTCGGGCTTCCGCACGACGACTGGGACATGGTCGCCGACACCCGCCACATCGGGCCGATCCCGCTGGACGAGCTCCACGACCCGAAGCGCATCTGGGCCCTGGGCTCCGACGACCCGGCCGAGCTCCGCGCCGAGATCGCCCGCCTGCGCGCCGAGCTGGGCGACCGGCGGGCCGCCCTGTCCCGCCCCTTTCCGGTGGCCATCCTGCACTGGCCGCAGCGGGAACTGGCCGAGCTGCTGACCAGCTATCCGACGCTCGCCGCCGAGTACCCCTCGCACGAGGCCCACCTGCGGGACGTCGAGACCTCCCTGCGCGCCCTGGCCGCCTCGGGAACCACCAATCTCGGGATCGTCACCGCGAGCGTGCCCGCGTTCGAGGCCTTCGCGGCCTCGGAGAAGACCTCCCCGGCCTCCCCGAGCCTGCTGGTGGAGTTCGCCACCACCCTCGCCGCCCGCGGCAAGGCCACCCCGTGGCCCCCGGCGCGGACGGACTCCTGCTGGTGCTCCTCGGGCAAGCCGTACGCGGAGTGCCACGGCGAATAGGCCCCCGGGCGGGGCTCGCCCGACAGGCCGTCGAGGCGATGCCCCGCGACTACACTTGCCCCCCATGACCAGAAAGCAGCCCCAGCCGTCCCGGCCTGGCCAGATCCGGGTCATGGACCTCTTCGCCGGGGCCGGCGGCTTTTCTGCTGGTTTCTCCCATTACACCCCTCGTTCGGGCGTCAACCCCTTCACCTCGGTGGCGGCCGTCGAGTTCGACCCCGCGGCCGCGTCCACGTACGCGGCCAACTTCGGCGGGGCGCACGTCTACCCCGGCGACATCGCGGGCTTCGACCCCACCCCGTTCAAGGGCGAGGTCGACGTGATCATGGGCGGCCCGCCCTGCCAGGGGTTCTCCGGCCTGGGCAAGCAGAACCCGGACGACCCCCGCAACGAGCTGTGGCAGGAGTACGTCCGGGTCGTTGCCCGGGTCCACCCCAAGGTCTTCGTGATCGAGAACGTCGATCGGTTCCTGAAGTCCCCGCAGTTCGAGGACCTGCGGACGGCCTCGCAGACCCCGGGGCACCCGCTCTACGACTACACCGTGGTGCCCGCGCTGTTGAACGCCGCCGACTACGGGGTGCCGCAGGCCCGCCGGCGCGTGATCGTCATCTGCACGCGCAAGGACCTGGGCGAGACGTTGACGCACCCCGAGCCGACGCACGCGAAGCACGGCCACACGGGCGGGGTGGGCGCCGAGGGGGCCGACACGGCCGTCGGCTCCGGCTCCGGCTCCGGCTCGAAGCCCCGTACGCCCCTGGTCGACGCCCCGCCGACGCTGCCGCGCTGGGAGCCGGTCTCGACGGTCTTCGAGCGGTCGGCGCGGCGGCCCCTCCTCGACCGGATGCCGGGTCCGCGCGGCGGCGAGCCCGCCCTCGTGGACGGCGTACAGGGCCACCACCTCACCACGGACCTGCACTTCGGCCGCAGCCCGGAAGACCTCTCGCGCGCCAGGTACAAGGCGATCCCCGAGAACGGCAACCGCAAGGACCTCCGGGGCGTCCACTACCGCGTCGACCGG
This sequence comes from Streptomyces sp. NPDC002602, assembly GCF_042889445.1. Lineage (NCBI taxonomy): Bacteria > Bacillati > Actinomycetota > Actinomycetes > Kitasatosporales > Streptomycetaceae > Streptomyces > Streptomyces sp. NPDC002602. The sequence goes on from NZ_JBIAQX010000002.1 coordinate 794,225, forward strand.
TCGGGGAACATCCGGCTGTCCACCGAGGGGCCGGAGTACAAGCGCCTCAAGGGGCCCGAGTTCTACCTCTCCACGGAGAGCTGGGACAACCACGACTCGGGTTCCGGGGACGTGATGGGACGACTGCGGGCACACACCCCGTCGGTCACCATCCGCACCGAGTTCTACAAGCCCGAGAAGGGCCGGTACCTCCACCCGACCGCGGACCGGCCCATCACCCACTACGAGGCCGCCCTCATCCAGGGGTTCCCCGAGGACTTCAAGTGGTACGGGACGAAGATCCAGATCGCCCGTCAGATCGGCAACGCCGTACCCGTCGGACTCGGCACCGCGCTGGCCGGGGCCATCCACACCTTCCTCGCCCGCCACATGTGACCTGAGGTCACCCGGCGGGCGACCCGCCTTCCTCGGCAGGGACCCCACCGGCGGCGGAAGGAGCATCACCGGCGGCGGAAGGTCCCTCACCAGCCGCGGCAGGTCCCTCACCGGCGGCCGTACGGGCATCGCCGACGGCCGTACGGACGACCGCTGCGCGGGCGGCCGTACGGGCGGCGGCGCGGGCGGCGCGTTCCGCCTTCCGGCGCGCCACCACCTCGGCGACCCGGACCGCCGACTCGGCCGGCGGCTCGTGTTCCCACACCCGGACGGCCAGCCAGCCCGCCTCCGCGAGCCGCGCGTCGGTGTCCCGGTCCCGGGCCCGGTTGCCCTCGATCTTCGCCCGCCAGAACTCCGCGTTGCGCCGGGGCCAGGTCGCGTGCTCCGGGCAGCCGTGCCAGAAACAGCCGTCCACGAAGACCGCGACCCGCGCCGGACCGAAGACGATGTCGGCCTCCCTGCGCACTCCCTTCACGGGGCGGCCGTGGACGCGGAACCGCAGCCCCGAGGCGTGCAGGGCCTTCCGTAGGGCCACCTCGATCTTGGTGTCCTTGCTCTTCTGCCGGCTCATGCGAGCGCGGACGTCGGGAGTGCTCTCCAGGGCTTCCACCCCTTCATTGTGGTGCCACGGGCAGCTCCAACTGGACGTGCCCCCGGGCCACGACCGTCGGTCGCGTCGGTCGCGGGCCGCCGCCGAACGCGAGCAGGACCCGCAGGGCCGCCAATACCTCCGCCGGGGTGTCGCGCACCATCGACGGGGTGGCGCTGACCACCAGGACACCGTGGGCCTCCAGGCGCAGTCGGCGCCGGAGGGTGGCCTGCCAGGCGTCGCGGGTGAAGTGGTACTCGACCGAGTCGACCTCCAGGGCCACCCCCTCGTCGGGCCAGTAGGCGTCCGGGGAGGCCAGAAAGGCCCCTTCGGGGGTGTGGAGGCGGGCGTTCCACAAGGGAGTGGGGAGGTCGCCGGCGGCCAGGGCCTCGCGGGCCCGGGCCTCGGCGACCGAGCGGACGCCCACCAGGAGTTCCGCGGCGGCCGCCCGGACGGCCGGGCGGGCCAGGAGGCGGGCGGAGCGGAGTTCGGCGTGCAAGTCCCGCGGGTGGCACCAGCCTGCCTGGACGACGTGCGCCAGGACGGAGCGGATGAGGTCGGGGTCCGTGGCGCGGGCCGCGAAATCGGCGGCGGCGCGCACCGGGCGGGTGCTCGGAACACCGTGGACGGCGATGGTGCGCGGCCACCGGGTGGTGGGGAACGGGCGGACCCCGCCGGTGGCCGCGACCCGGCGCGGGGCGCGGATCAGGACGTCGGCGGGGGTGTCCGGGGCGTCGCGGACGCCGAGCAGGGCGAGGGCGGCGCCGCCGGTGAGGGCGGCCGTGTCCCCGGTGAGCGGGTCGGCGGTGGGCTCGGCGGCGTACATCACGGCGGCGAGGGCGCGTTGCCGTCGGTCCGGGGGGCCGGTCTGGAGCAGGTGGACGCGGGGCAGCAACCGCTGCCAGGGGCCGCCCGGCCGGCTCCGGGAGGTGATCGTCCCGGCGGGGACGCCGGCGGCGAGGAGCTGCCGGCGGGTGGCCAGGCCGTACCGGTGCCGGGTGGGCCGGGACGTACCGGCGCCGTCGGCCGGGCGGGTCGAGCGGGTCGGCGGGCTCGGTGAGGTCGCGCGGCTCGGTCGGCTCTGGTGGGTCGGTGGGGTCGCGCGGCTCGGTGGGCTCGGTGAGGTCGCCCGGCTCGGAGGGGCCGTACGGCTTGGCGAGGTCGGCGGGATCGGCGGGGTCGCGCGGCTCGGTGAGGTCGGTGGGCTCGGTGAGGTCGCGCGGCTCGGTCGGCTCGGGTGGGTCGGTGGGGTCCGCATCGTGGTGGTCATGGCGCGGACCTGCCCGGTGGAGGTGCGGCCCACCCCCGGGCCGGGCAGAGATCAGCGGTTCGGGTGGTCCGGGGCCAGGAAGACGACGACGCCGGTCTCGGTGCCGGGCAGCGCGGTGACCTCGTGCCAGCCCAGGCGCCGGTACGTGGCCACGGTGTCGTGGGCGAGCCGGGAGGTCAGCAGCCAGGCGCGCCGGTCGGGGGCGTCGGCGGTGATCTCGGTGAGCAGGTCGCGGCCGGTGCCGCGGCCGCGCGCGTGGGGGCGTACGGCGAGTTCGTCTATCTCCAGCGCGCCGGTGAGGAGTTCCTTGACCCGGGCCGGTCCGAGCTGGGCGGCGACCTGGGCGTAGGCGCGATTCTTGGGGAAGGCGTTCGGGGTGAGCCAGCCGGTGGCGAAGCCGTCGATGCCGGTCGCGGACTGGGCGAGGGCGGTACGGAACCCACGGCGCCTGGCGTCGGCCGGGAGGCGGGCCGCGAACAGGCGAATGGTTTCTTCATCCTCGTTCCACGGTGGGGCGGAGAAGACGTCGGCGTAGGCGTCGACCAGTTCGTCCGCGAGGTCGAGGACGGCCTGTCCGTAGCAGATCACGATGTCCGGGCTCCTGATGTCGAGGGTGGGGCGGTGGGGTGGGCGGGTCCGCGCGGGCACGGGGACCCGAGGGCCGTGGTGGGGAATCTCCCGTTTGTCTTGGGAGAGCGAATTTATGCGCTTCGGGTTGCCGGGACGGGCATCACGCGGATCAGGAGAGTGTGCGACAAATCCCCTCCCCGGTCTCCGTGTCGGGAAACCGGGCGGAGCGTTGTCCAGCCGTGGACAGACTGTTTCGAGCGGCCGGCGGATGCGCCCTGGCCTTCCTCCTCGTGCTCGGGTGCGTGGCGTTGCTGCCACGTTCGGTGCAGGCCGCGGTACCGGACTCGGTGATCGGCGGGATCGCGATGGTGTGCGGGGCGTTGGGCGCCCGTCGGATGGCCCGGCGCTCGCGTTAGCCTCGTCGGACAACCGTACGCATGGTTCCCAGGACTGCAGGACTGCAGGACTGCAGGACTGCAGGACTGCCGGACTGCCGGACCGTGCGGGGTGACTACGTCAGAACGCGCAGAGGGAGTGGGACACATGGAGCGGGTACCGACCTCGTTGGTGGCGGCGGCCGGACTGGTGGGCGGCTACGCCGTGGCCCGGTGGACCGGGAAGCGGCCCCTGGGCGGGGTCGTTCTCGGCGCCGCCGGGATCGCCGCCGGCCGTGGCTGGCACCGCCGGGCCGGCGCGCCCGCCGCGGCCGGACTCGGGGCGCTGTACGTGGCCGGCTTCGCGGGCTCCCACCCCCTCGCCAAGAAGGTCGGCGCCTGGCCGGCCGTCTTCGGCGCGGCGGGCGTGGTCGCGGCCGCCGCCTGGGTCGTGGCCGACCGGGGCTGAGCCGCTCCCGCGGAGCCCGCCCGGGGCTGCGGGGCCCGCCCCGCGCCCCGGCAGGATCCGAGAGAGACGGCCCGCGCCCCGCACGCCCGCGCCCCGAAGACCTACGCCCCGAACGCCTTCGAGGCCGAGTAGATGAGCAGCCCCGCCAGCGCGCCCACGACCGTGCCGTTGATCCGGATGAACTGCAGGTCGCGCCCGATGTGCGCCTCGATCTTCCGCGAGGTGTGCTCCGCGTCCCATCCCGCCACCGTGTCGGTGATCAACGAGGTGACCTCCGTCCGGTAGGTGGTGACCACGTACACCAGGGCGCCCTCGATCCAGCCCTCCAGCTTTGCCTGGAGCCGGCCGTCCGTGGCCAGGCGCGCGCCCAGGGACATCAGCGAGGACCGCACTCGCAGGCGCAGTTCGCTCTGCTCGTCCTCGGCCGCCGAGAGGATCATCGCCCGGATCGCGGTCCAGGCCGAGGCGATCACGTCCTGCACCTCGCCCCGGGACAGGACGTCGTTCTTGAGCCGCTCTACCCGTGCCCGGGTGTCGGTGTCCGACTGCAGGTCGACCGCGAAGTCCTTCAGGAACCGGTCCACGGCGCCCCGTGCCGGGTGCTCGGGCATGTCCCGCATCTCGGTGACGAAGCGCAGCAGTTCCTTGTACACCCGGTCGCCGATCTTGCGGTCGACGAACCGGGGGGTCCAGCCGGGGGCACCGCCCTGTACCGCGTCCATGACCGAGTCCCCGTGCGTCACGAGCCAGTCGTGCGCCTTGACGCAGATCAGGTCGACGCCGCGGTGGTGCCCGCCGTCCGCGACGACCCGCTCCAGCATCTTGCCGATGCCGGGCGCGATCTCGGCGCTCTCGGCCCGTCTGGTGATCGCCTCGCCGACGACGGCCTGGACGTCGGCGTCGCGCAGGACGGTCAGGGCCCCGCGCAACGCGGTGGCCAACTCCGCCGTGACCCGGTCGGCGTGGGCGGGCTCCGCCAGCCAGGATCCGAGCCGGCCGCCGATCCCGAGCGCGCCGAGGCGGGCCCGCACGACTTCCGCGGAGAGGAAGTTCTCCCCGACGAACTCCCCGAGGGAGACGCCGAGCTGGTCCTTCTTCGTCGGGATGATCGCGGTGTGCGGGATGGGCAGGCCGAGCGGTCGCCGGAACAGCGCGGTGACCGCGAACCAGTCGGCGAGCGCGCCGACCATGCCCGCCTCGGCCGCCGCCGCCACGTACCCGGCCCAGGCGCCCGCGCCCCTGTGCTCCGCCCATGTGGCGAGCACGTAGACCAGTGCCACCAGGACCAGCAGGCCGGTGGCGGTGGCCTTCATCCGGCGTACGCCGCGCTGCCGCTCCTCGTCCGCCGCGTTGAACACGAACGCGCCCCGGGCGGGTGGTGCGGCCGGTGCCGCGGCCCCGGCGTGCGCCCTGTCGCGGTTGTCCACGTCTTCCACGTGCTCCTGCCTTCCCCCGGTGGCCGGTTTTGTCTGCATAGCATCCGACTCCCGGGAGGTCCGAGGAGTTCCCGGCGCGCCGTACCGATCCCCCCGAGGGGGGACCGTCGGCGATCCGGGCGAACGTCCCCGGCAAGATCCGCGAGGGACGGCCTACAGCTCCTTGCGGGGCCGCCCGCCGCGCGCCTGCTTGGGCGTCTTCGGCGGCTTGACCTTGATCTCGACCCCGCCCCAGAAGGCGAAGCCGTTCACGACCACCCGCGGAGCCCCCGGTTCCGCACGTTCGGAGGTCGGGCGCTGATCGAAGGCGCCCATCACCCCGATGCCCCGAACGTCCACCTCCACGCCCGGCGGCACGGTGATCTGGATGCCGCCCATGACGGCGACGCAGGTGATCACCACCTCGCGCTCGGCGAAGTTCGCCTCCCGCAGGTCCAGCTCGCCGCCGCCCCAGAACGCCACCGCGTTGAAGCGGGCGGGCACCGTCCAGTGCCCCTTGCGCTGGAAGCCCGACATCACGGCGACGGCCGTGGCGGAGGTGCCCGAGCCGCCGATCCGCGCGGGCCACGCGACACCGGAGCCGGCGGGCGCGGGCCGCCCGGACGCCAGGGGGGCCACGGCCCCCGGCGCGGCGGGCAGGTCGCTCGTCAGGGGTTCCAGCTCGCCGTAGGTACGGGACGCGTACGCCGCCTCCAGCCTCTCCTCGAACTCCGCCATGTCCAGCCGACCCTCGGCGACGGCGTCCCGCAGACGCTCCACCACCCGGTCCCGGTCGGCATCGGACGCCCTCAGTTCCGGCAACGGCCTCTCCGACCGATCGTCACTCATGTGGCCCAGCCTATGCAGTGATCCCGGCGAGTTGTATGGCCCGAGCGGCCCACCCCACCCGGGCTTTACCCCGAGTTCACCCCCGACCCGAGGCGTCACCCCCGCGCCGTGCGGCCCCCGACCCGAGGCGTCACCCCCGCCCCGCGCCGTGCGGCCCCCGACCCGAGGCGTCACCCCCGTCCCGCGTACATCCGCGCGATCACGTCCTCGATGTCCGGCTCCCGCACCGACAGGTCCACCAGCGGGTACTGCGCCGCCACCGCCGCCACGAGCGGCGCCGCCGACGCCTGCGCGGGGAACGCCAGCCACTGTCGGGGCCCGTCCACCCGCACCACCCGCGCCCCGACCACCTCGATCGGCGGGACCTCCCGTTCCAGGTCCACCACCAGCGTCCGCTCGCCCGCCCCGCCGGCCACCGAGGTGTGCAGCCCGCCCAGCGGGCCGTCGTACATCAACCGCCCGTGGTCGATCACCATCACCCGCTCGCAGAGCTGCTCGATGTCCTGGAGGTCGTGCGTGGTCAGCAGGACGGTCGTGCCCAGTTCCTCGTTCAACTGCCGCAGGAACCCGCGCACCTTCGCCTTGCTCACCACGTCGAGCCCGATCGTCGGCTCGTCCAGGTACAGCACGTCCGGATCGTGCAGCAGCGCCGCCGCGATGTCACCGCGCATCCGCTGCCCCAACGACAGTTGGCGTACCGGTACGTCGAGCAGCTCGGCCAGGTCCAACCGGTCCACGCAGCGTTCCAGGTTCTCCTTGAACCGCACCGCCGGGATCCGGTACATCCGCCGCATCAGCCCGTAGGAGTCCTTCAGCGGCAGGTCCCACCAGAGCGTGGTGCGCTGTCCGAACACCACCCCGATCCGGTGCGCGAGCCGCATCCGCTCCCGTGCCGGGTCGATGCCGGCCACGCGGAGCCGGCCGGCGCTCGGGGTGAGGATCCCCGTCAGCATCTTGATCGTGGTGGACTTCCCGGCGCCGTTCGGCCCGATGTAGCCGACCACCTCACCCCGCGCCACCTCGAAGCTGATCCCGTCCACGGCCCTGACCCGGCGTTTCTCCCGACGTACCAGGCCCACGCGGCGCCGTACGTCGAAGACCTTCTCGACCCCGTCCAGCGAGATCAACGTGTCCGTTCCCATCCCTGCCTCAACTCCCCGTGCTGCGGTACGAACGAACTCCCGCGCGCCACGCCAGCGACGCGGGCAGGAACACCACGAAGGCCACCAGGGGGCTCAGGCAGGCCACCCATCCCGGCAGGCCCAACGGGTCGGGCCGCCCCAGCAGGTGCAGTGCGGGCAGCCAGTTGACGAAGGCGAGCGGCACGATGAAGGTCACCCCGCGCAGCAGGTCCTTCGCGAAGACGGTCGGGGGGTACTGGAGCATCGTGCAGCCGCCGTAGGTGAAGGAGTTCTGCACCTCCGCCGCGTCGCCCGCGACGAACTGGAACGCCGCCCCGGCCACCATGACCGCCCCGAAGATCGCCGCCCCGGCCGTGATCATCACCGGTACCAGCAGCACCTTCCCGGGCGTCCACTCCACCTGCGGGCCCAGGGTCCAGAGCGCCCAGGTCAGCACACCGAGCCCCTGGGCGATCCGCCCCACCCGTCGCAACGCGAACCGGTCCGCCGCCACCTGCGCGAGCACCGGCACCGGCCGCACCAGCATCGTGTCGAGCGAGCCGTCCCGGATGCGGACGCCGATCCGGTCGGTGTTGCCCAGCAGCAGGTCCGCGAGGCCCAGGGAGGCGGAGCAGGACCCGTAGAGCAGGGCGATCTCGGGCAGCGTGAAGCCGCCCAGCGCGTCCACGTGCGAGAACATGATGGAGATCGCCACGAAGTCGAGCAGGGTGATCGCCGCGTTCCCGAAGGTGGACAGCAGGAACGACGCCCGGTACGTCATCGTCGAGCGGATCCACATCGCCGCGATCAGCCCGTAGCCCCGCAGTCCCTCCCGCACCCGACCGCGTCGCGGCAGGTCCGACAGCCCGATCGGCGGCCGCTCCAGCGTCGTCTCAGCCACCCTGGACCACCACCTTGCGCGTCGCAGCCGACTGGACCAGCCGCCCCAGCCCCAGCAGGACGACCGCCCAGAACACCTGGAAGCCCAGCGCCCCGGCGGCGTCCCCGGCCCCGGAGTGCTTGCCCATCAACACGTCCATCGGCACCTGGAGCATCGCCGCCCACGGCAGGGCGCGGACGAACTCCCCGAAGGCTCCGGGGAAGACCGTCAGCGGCAGCAGCATCCCCGAGCAGAAGATGGACACGACGGTCGCCATCATGTTGATCCCGGCCCCGTCCATCAGCCAGAAGGCGGCCAGCCCGAGCAGGTAGCGCACCCCGAAGCCGACCACCAGACCGAGCGTCACGGACACCAGGAAGAGCGCCCAGCGCCACGGGTCGGTGGGCAGCGCCAGCCGGAACGCGAGCGCGCCGGCCACGATCGGCAGTACCCCGCGCCCCAGCAGTTGGAAGGCGGCCCGGCCCAGGTCGGAGGCGAGCCACCACATCTGGAGGTCCGCCGGGCGGTACAGGTCCACGGCGATGTCCCCGGTACGGACCCGCTCCTGGATCTCCTCCTGGAACCCGCCCCCGATGAGCGCCCCGGCCGCCAGCAGCGACTGGCTGACCCAGACGAAGGTGAGGGCCTCGGCCTGGTCGTACCCGCCGAGACCGGGGCGCTCGTCCCAGAGCGCCATGTAGGTGTACGCGACGATGAAACCGAACACGGTGTTGGTGAACACACCGGCCGCGGTCGCCGTCCCGTAGGTGGCGTAGCGCCGGAATCCGCCGGCCGCGACGGCCGTGTAGAGAGCAGCTCTCTGACGCACCGTATCCCTCCGTTTCCCACGTCGTTCCTGTGTCGGCCAAAGCGCGCGAGCTTAGTGCGGAGGGGCGATCCACGCGACCGATTTATGCCCGTCCGGCGCGGAATCAGTGGCCATCAGGTAGACACCATGAGGGACAGATGTGGACATTTGGCACGACGGCCGCGAGGAGCCCAGGAGATGAGCGACCAGTCACCACCCCCGGGCTGGACTCCTCGCGACCCGGACTCCCCCGACGAACCGCAATCGACCCCGAACGTCGGACGCGGCCCCGGGGGCACGCCCCGGGAAGAGGGCGGCGGCGCGCGGACCGCCGGGAGCACCGCCGGGAGCACGGGCCCGAGGCCCGGCAAGGTCAGGCGCCGGCGGACCGGTTGGCGCCGGGCCCTCCCCACCTGGCGCATGCTCCTGGGCGGCGTCCTGCTGATCGCCCTGCTGGTCGGCGGCGCCCTGGTCGCCGGCTACCTGCTGGTCCGCATCCCGCCCGCCAACGCCGCCGCCACCGCCCAGTCCAACGTCTACCTCTACGCCGACGGCTCCCCGCTCGCCCGTGACGGCGAGGTCGACCGGGTCAACGTCGCGCTCTCCCAGGTCCCGCTCACGGTCCAGGAGGCCGTACTGGCCGCCGAGGACCGGGACTTCCACTCCGAACGGGCGGTGGACCCCAAGGCGATGCTCCGCGCCGCCTGGAACACGCTCACCGGCAAGGGCAAGCAGTCCGGGTCGACCATCACCCAGCAGTACGTCAAGAACTACTACCTGGGCCAGGAACAGACGGTGAAGCGGAAGGCCAAGGAGTTCTTCATCGCGATCAAACTCGGCCGCGAGAAGTCGAAGGACTACATCCTGGAGGGCTATCTGAACTCCAGTTACTTCGGCCGCAACGCCTACGGCATCCAGGCCGCCGCCCAGGCCTACTACGGCAAGGACGTGGGCACGCTCGGCACCGCCGAGGGCGCCTACCTCGCCACCCTCCTCAACTCCCCCAGCGCCTTCGACGTCGTCGCCCACCCGCAGAGCCGCGGCCGCGCCCTCGCCCGCTGGAACTACGTCCTCGACGGCATGGTGAAGAAGGGCTGGATGACCCCGGCCGAACGGGCGGCGGCCCGGTTCCCCGAACCGGGCAAACTCCGCCCGGCGGCCGGGCTGTCCGGGCAGCGTGGCTACCTCGTCGAAGCCGTCAAGGACTACATCGTCGATCGCGGGATCCTCGACGACAAGACCCTCGCCGAGGGCGGCTACCGGATCGCCACGACCATCGACAAGCGCCGCCAGAACGCCTTCGTCGCCGCCGTCGACACCGAGATGGTCTCCAAACTCGACCCGAAGACGCGCAAGGCCGACCGCGTCGTACGGGCCGGCGGGGTCTCCATCGACCCGGCCACCGGCAAGGTCGTCGCCATGTACGGCGGCATCGACTACACCCGGCAGTACGTGAACAACGCGACCCGGCACGACTACCAGGTGGCCTCCACCTTCAAGCCGTTCGTGTTCGCCGCCGCCGTCGAGAACGACTCCCGCACCCAGGACGGCCGACTCATCACCCCGAACACCGTCTACAACGGGGACAACAAGCGCCGGGTCGTCGGCACCCGGCTGGTCTACGCGCCGGAGAACGAGGGGCAGTTGTCGTACGGGGACATCACCGTGAACACCGCCACCGACCTCTCCGTCAACACCGTCTTCGCGCAGATGGTCGTCGACGTCGGCACCGACAAGGTCAAGAAGACCGCCGTCGCCCTCGGAATCCCCGCGAACACCCCCAACTGGGATCCCGGCCCGGCGATGGCGCTCGGCACCATCCAGGCCAGCGTCCTCGACATGACCCAGGCCTACGCGACGCTCGCCGACCACGGCCGCCGCACCCCGTACACCTTCCTGGAGAAGATCAGCAAGGGCGACGACACCGTCCGCCTCCCCGACCGCACCCCACAGCAGGCCGTCAGCCGCGAGTCGGCCGACACCACCACCTCGATGCTGGTCAGCGTGGTGGACAACGGCACCGGCACGGCCGCGCTCGCCGCCGGCCGGCCGGCGGCCGGCAAGACCGGCACCGCCGAACTGGACCGCGCCGCCTGGTTCGCCGCGTACACCCCGGACCTGGTCACGGTGGTCTCGATGATGGGCCAGGACCCCGACACGGGCAGGCTGGAGTCCCTGTACGGGGCGCTCGGCGAGAGCCGCATCGGCGGCGGCGGGTATCCGGCGCGCATCTGGGCGGCGTACACGAAGACGGCCCTGGAGGCCACGGACCCGGTCGACTTCGACCTCGAACTCCAGGAGGGCGCGGCCCCACCCCCCGTGCCGCCCGTCGAGCCGAGCCGGCCGCAGAGCCCGGGCAGCCGCACCCCCGCCGCGCCCGTGTCACCGAGCCGGCCCGCCCGCCCGAGCGACGGCGGGGACCAGGGCGGCCGGGACCAGGGCCGGACACAGGGGCAGGGGCAGAACGAGGGCCAGGGCCGCGACCAGGGGCAGACCGACGGCGGACGGAACACGGGCGGCGACACCAACGGAGGGCAGGGCACCGGGGGCGACACCCAGGGCGGCCAGACCAACGGCGGACAGGCCACCGCGGGCCGGACCACCGGGGGCGACACCGGCGGCGGCCAGACCCGGGGCGGCCAGAGCACCGGGGGCGAGGGCCAGGGCGACCAGCCCCCGGACCAGGGCCCGGGCGGACCCCTCCGGGGCCGCCGTCCCCCGGCGGACTACCTGGAGTGACGCACGCCGGCCCGAAGCGCGCGGCCGGACGGCGCCCGGTCAGTGACCGGAGGTCGCTTTCAGGCCCACCACGGCGACCAGCAGCAGGCAGATGAAGAAGATCCGGGCGGCGGTGACGGGCTCACCGAGCACCGCCATCCCCAACACCGCCGCGCCGGCCGCGCCGATGCCCACCCAGACCCCGTAGGCCGTGCCGATCGGCAGGGTCTTGGCGGCGTAGGACAGCAGCACCATGCTGGCGACGATCCCGGCGCCGGTGAACACGCTGGGCCAGAGTCGGGTGAATCCCTCGGTGAACTTCATGCCGATCGACCAGCCGACTTCGAGCAGACCGGCGACGACGAGCAGAACCCAGGCCATGACAGGCACCTCCGGAACGAGAGCGAACGGGGTGCGTCGTCTTGTCGTACAGCCAAGGCCACCCGGTACGGCGCGTCTCGTCGGGGTTCCTTCCCACCGTAGCAAAGGAGCACGAAAAGGGCCGGTGACCTCCGCCACCAGCCCTTCGCCCCGCTCGCGGCGCCCCTACGGGTCCCGCGGCGCTCCTACAGGTACAGCCCGGTGGAATCCTCGGACCCCGCGAGCCGCTCCGCGGCCACCGCGTGCAGGTCCCGCTCGCGCATCAGCACGTACGTCGCCCCGCGCACCTCGACCTCGGCCCGGTCCTCGGGGTCGTACAGCACCCGGTCGCCGGGCTCCACGCCCCGGACGTTCTGTCCGACCGCGACCACCTCGGCCCAGGCGAGCCGCTTGCCCACCGCGGCCGTCGCCGGGATCAGGATGCCGCCGCCCGAGCGCCGCTCGCCCTCGGGAGAGTCGGATCGCACGAGCACGCGGTCGTGCAGCATGCGGATGGGCAGCTTGTCGTGGGTGGTGGTGTCGTCGCTCACGCCCCGAACCTACCCGCCCGCGCGCCCGGTGTGCGCCGGCGGGCCATCAGCGCTTGCGGCGCACGGCCAGCACCACCAGACCGGCGACGCCGACCGCGAACAGCGCGAGCGGCACGATCCGTTCGAGGCGCGGCGCCCCGTCGTCGTGCCGCAGGCCGTCCTTCACGTCCGTCACCAGACGGTTCGCGGTGACGACGGCGCGCCCGGCGGTGTGGTCGACGACGCCGACCACCCGGGCCTTGGCGTCCCCGACGATCGTCTTCGGGTGCACGCGCACACCGATCTCGTCGAGCGTCTCGGCCAGCTGCTCCCGGCGACGGACGATGTCCGCCTCGATCTGTGCGGGGGTCCTGGCATCCTGTGCGGGGGTCCTGGCTTCCGGCACCGCGCTGCCTCCGTCGTCGTGGTCGGTCGTGAAGGGGGCGTAGCCCACCATGAACAGTCTGTCAGCTTAGTCTCGGACCGTACCGATCCCCTCCCGAGGAGACTCCTGACATGAGCGAGCGACTTGAGCCGGGCGACACCGCCCCCGCCTTCACCCTGCCCGACGCGGACGGCAACGAGGTCTCGCTTGCCTCCCACAAGGGCCGCAAGGTCATCGTGTACTTCTATCCGGCCGCCCTGACGCCGGGCTGCACCAAGCAGGCGTGCGACTTCACGGACAATCTGGCGGTACTCGCCCAGGCGGGTTACGACGTCATCGGAGTCTCCCCGGACAAGCCGGAGAAGCTGGCGAAGTTCCGCGAGCAGGAGAACCTGAAGGTGACCCTGGTCGGCGACCCCTCCAAGGAGGTCCTGGCGGCGTACGGGGCCTTCGGCGAGAAGAAGCTGTACGGCAAGACGGTCACCGGGGTCATCCGCTCGACGGTGGTCGTGGACGAGGACGGCAAGGTCGAGCGGGCCTTCTACAACGTCAAGGCCACCGGCCACGTAGCCAAGATCATCAAGGACCTCGGGATCTGATCCGGCCCGGGGGGCCTGCGGGCACCTCGCCCCAACTGCCGCGCGACCACCGACACATGGTGTCGTGAGACCGCCGCCGCGAGATCGACCGGTCCTGCCGGCCGGGGCGGCCGGCCGCCCGCTATCATGGCAGGCGGCCGGCGGCGGTGGCGCAACGGCGACGCAGCAGACTTAGGATCTGTGGCCCGTGAAACGGCTTGAGGGTTCGAATCCCTTCCGCCGCACCCGTGAGGGCCTGTGAATCGAAACGCGATTCACAGGCCCTTCGTGCTACCCGAGCAGTTCGCGGATCACGGGGACCAGGGCCCGGAAGGCCTGACCCCGGTGGGAGATGGCGTTCTTCTCCGCCGCGGTGAGTTCCGCGCAGGTGCGGGTGTCGCCCGAGGGCTGGAGGATCGGGTCGTAGCCGAAGCCGCCGGCGCCGGCCGGGGTGTGGCGCAGGGTGCCGAGGAGCCGCCCTTCGACGACGCGTTCGGTTCCGTCCGGCAGGGCGAGGGCGGCGGCGCAGGCGAAGTGGGCGCCGCGGTGCTCGTCGGCGATGTCCCCGATCTGGGCCAGGAGCAGGTCCAGGTTGGCCTTGTCGTCGCCGTGGGTGCCGGCCCAGCGGGCGGAGAAGATGCCGGGGGCGCCGTTCAGGACGTCCACGCAGAGGCCGGAGTCGTCGGCCACGGCCGGCAGGCCGGTGGCCCGGGCGAGGGCGTGCGCCTTGAGCAGGGCGTTCTCGGCGAAGGTGACGCCGGTTTCCTTGACGTCGGGGATCTCCGGGTACGCGTCCGCGCCGACCAGCTCGTGCGGCAGGCCGGCGTCGGACAGGATGGCGTGGAGTTCGGAGATCTTGCCCGCGTTGCGGGTGGCGAGGATCAGGCGCGGCGAGGTCGTCATGCGCCGATTATCCCGCGTCGCCCGGCGGCGCCCGGCGACGGGTCAGCCGGGGGTGCAGACCTTGGAGATCTCCGAGGCGGCGTCGGCGACCGGCTGGATGTCGGGGTTGACGTTGCCGCCCTCGATGGAGGTGCGGACGTTCTTCACGGCGGTGGTCATCGAGTCGATGGCCTTGCCCAGGTCGGCGTTGTCGGTCTGGTCGCCGATCTTCTTCAGGTTGGTGTCGATGGCGTTGAGGGCGTTCTGCGCGTCCTGCGGGCTGTTGCCGGCCTGCGAGACCGCCTGCTGGAGGTCGTTGGCGCTGTCCGCGATGGCCACGGCCGTGTTGGCACAGTCCATCGCGGTGGAGATGGCGTCGCAGGAGGTGAGCGCCGGCACGGCGAGGGCGGCCGCGAGGGCGACGGCGGCTATGCGGTGCTTCGGCTTGAACTTGGGCTTGGGCTTGGGCGAGAGCTTCATGCGGGTCCCCCCGGAAGTCGTGGATGCCCGGGTCCACGGGGCGCGGATACCCGGATGCGCGGATACGTGGACGGGCGCACGGTGGTGACACCGTGCGCCCGTACCGCGTCATCCGCGTAGACGCCGGGCGACGCCCGGCGGTTGCCGTCAGGGGGCCTGGAGCTCCAGGGCGCCGAGCTGGAGGGCCTGGAGGTCGGCGCAGCCGCCGGCGGCGAGGTCGAGGAGGGCGTTCAGTTCCTTGCGGTCGAAGGGCTCGCCCTCGGCGGTGCCCTGGACCTCGACGAAGCGGCCGTCGCCGGTGCAGACGACGTTCATGTCGGTCTCGGCGCGCACGTCCTCCTCGTAGCAGAGGTCGAGGAGGGGTTCGCCGTCGACGATGCCGACGCTGACGGCGGCCACGGTGCCGACGAGGGGCTTGCGGCCCGCCTTGATCAGCTTCTTCTTCTGGCCCCAGGCGACGGCGTCGGCGAGGGCGACGTAGGCACCGGTGATGGCGGCGGTGCGGGTGCCGCCGTCGGCCTGGAGGACGTCGCAGTCGAGGACGATCGTGTTCTCGCCGAGGGCCTTGTAGTCGATGACGGCGCGCAGCGAGCGGCCGATGAGGCGGGAGATCTCGTGGGTGCGCCCGCCGATCTTGCCGCGGACGGACTCGCGGTCGCCGCGGGTGTTGGTGGAGCGGGGCAGCATCGAGTACTCGGAGGTGACCCAGCCTTCGCCGCTGCCCTTGCGCCAGCGCGGGACGCCTTCGGTGAAGGAGGCGGTGCAGAAGACCTTCGTGTCGCCGAAGGAGATGAGGACGGAGCCCTCTGCGTGCTTGCTCCATCCGCGTTCGATGGTGACCGGGCGGAGCTGTTCGGGCGTGCGGCCGTCGATGCGAGACATGATGCCGAGCCTAGTCGGTGCGGGGGTACGAGAAGACCCCGTCCGGATGGGTCCGGTACGGGGTCCTGCCCTACGGGCGCGGGGTGCGCGCGCGGGGGTGCCGAGCGGGTGGGCTCAGCTCACATCATGTCTTCGATGTCGGCGGCGATCGGGTCGGCGTCGGTGCCGATGACGACCTGGATCGCGGTGCCCATCTTGACGACGCCGTGGGCGCCGGCGGCCTTCAGCGCGATCTCGTCGACCAGGCCCGGGTCCTTGACCTCGGTGCGCAGGCGGGTGATGCAGCCCTCGACCTCTTCGATGTTGTCGATACCGCCGAGCCCGGCGACGATCTTCTCAGCCTTGGTGGCCATCTGTTTCTCCCTGAGTGTTACGAAGAACGAGTCTCGGCGGCCGGATGCCTGACTACCCACCCGGGAGCTCCGCTTCGTCACGGTAACTCACGGTTGGCCCATCTACACGAGCGCGTGCCCGGCATCTGCCGAATGATGACGATCAGCTTCAACCTGCCCTCCGGGCGGGTGAAATGCCATCACATCACAAGTGGTCTACACCAGTGTGCCGCACATGGCGCGACTGCCAAAACGGGCCGGCCAGGGAGGACGCCGATGAGCACGAGCAGCGCCGCGGCAGCACCACGACCACAGTGGTGGAACGGCCTGTTCCAGGGGCTGCAGAAGATGGGGCGGAGCCTCCAACTGCCCATCGCCGTGCTGCCCGCCGCGGGCATCCTCAACCGTCTCGGCCAGCCCGACGTCTTCGGCGCGGAGGGTCTCGCCTGGAACGACGTGGCCCGGGTCATGGCGAGCGCGGGCGGCGCCCTGCTCAACGCCGACCTCGGCCTGCCCCTCCTCTTCTGCATCGGCGTCGCGATCGGCATGGCCAAGAAGGCGGACGGTTCGACCGCGCTGGCCGCCGTCGTGGGCTTCCTCGTCTACCGGAGCGTGCTGCGCGCCTTCCCCCAGCCCTGCCCCGTGGGGACCCGCGACATCGGGGGCGGCTGCCTGGGGGCGGACGGCGCGTTCGCCGAGTACACCTTCCAGAACCCGGGGGTCTTCGGCGGCATCGTGATGGGCCTGCTGTCGGCCTGGTTCTGGCAGCGCTACCACCGGGTGAAGCTGGTCGACTGGTTGGGCTTCTTCAACGGCCGGCGCCTGGTCCCGATCATCATGGCGTTCGTCGCGATCGGCTTCGCCGTCATCTGCCTGTGGATCTGGCCGCCGATCGGTGACGCGCTGGAGAGCTTCTCCGACTGGCTGGTGGGGCTGGGTTCGTGGGGCGCGGGCATCTTCGGCGTCGCGAACCGCGCGCTGCTGGTGATCGGCCTGCACCAGTTCCTGAACGTGCCGGTGTGGTTCCAGTTCGGCAGTTACACCAAGCCGGACGGGCAGGTGGTCCACGGTGACATCGCCATGTTCCTGGCGGGCGACCCGAACGCCGGACAGTTCCTCTCCGGCTTCTTCCCGATCATGATGTTCGCGCTCCCGGCGGCGGCGCTGGCCATCACGCACTGCGCGAAGCCGGTGCGCCGCAAGGAGGTCGGCGGTCTGATGCTGTCGGTGGCCCTGACGTCCTTCGTCACCGGCATCACCGAGCCGCTGGAGTACTCGTTCCTGTTCGTGGCGCCGCTGCTCTACGTGATCCACGCGCTGCTGACGGGCGTCTCGATGGCGGTGACGTGGGCGCTCGGCGTCCACGACGGCTTCAGCTTCTCGGCCGGCCTGATCGACTACGTCATCAACTGGGGGCTCGCCACGAAGCCCTGGCTGATCATCCCGATCGGCCTGGGATTCGCGGCCGTCTACTACGCGGTGTTCCGTTTCGCGATCACGAGGTTCGACATCCCGACACCGGGTCGGGAGACGGACGAGGAGATCGAGGCGATGGAGGCGGACAACACCAAGGCGTAGCGGCGGGCCCCGGCCGTACGGAACCCACACGGGCGGCCACGGGCCGGACGGCGCCGGCCGGTGGCACGACCTCACCAAAACAGTGGATATAGTCGCAGGACGGGCTCAAGTCCCGAACTTCAAGGCCCTCGGACCCTCAGGGATCCGGGGGCTTTTGCCACGTGTGCCCCCATGTGGTCCGGGCCACGAAAATGACGGGTTCCTTACGTAGACCTCACCGTGCTACAACTGGTCTACACCACCAAGTGGTGTAGACCATGAGGGCTTGTCCGGCCCCGGGTCCCCCCTTTCTGAGACGCCGCCAAGCCCCCGTTTCCATGCCCCCGGGCGGCGCCTTGCCCACTGGAGGAAGACCATGTCCACAGCCACCGCTGCGGAAACGAAGAAGGGCGCTGGTGTGATGGCCGTCATGCAGCGCATCGGCCGGAGCCTCATGCTCCCCGTCGCGGTGCTGCCGGCAGGCGCGCTGCTCGTCCGCCTGGGCAATGACGACATGCTCGGCAGGCCGTCACTGCCGGACTTCCTCACCAAGATCGCGGGCTACATGTCCGCCGGCGGCGGTGCGATCCTCGACAACATGGCGCTGCTGTTCGCCGTGGGCATCGCGATCGGCTTCGCGAAGAAGTCGGACGGCTCGACCGCCCTGGCCGCGGTGACCGGTTACCTGGTCTTCAAGAACGTGCTCGCCACGTTCACCGACCCGAACCTGCCGAAGGTTGGCAAGGTGGTCGACGGCAAGATCGTCATGGTCGAGGCGGCGGTGGACGCCAAGGTCCTCGGCGGTGTCGTGATGGGCATCGTCGTCGCGCTGCTCTACCAGAAGTTCTACCGGACCAAGCTGCCGGACTGGGCGGGCTTCTTCGGCGGTCGCCGGCTGGTCCCGATCCTCTCCGCCTTCGCCGGTCTGGTCATCGGTGTCGTCTTCGGTTTCATCTGGCCGGTGCTCGGCACCGGTCTGCACAACTTCGGTGAGTGGCTGGTCGGTTCCGGCGCGGTCGGCGCGGGCATCTTCGGTGTCGCCAACCGTGCGCTGATCCCCGTCGGCATGCACCACCTGCTGAACTCCTTCCCGTGGTTCCAGGCCGGCGAGTACCAGGGCAAGAGCGGTGACATCGGCCGCTTCCTCGCCGGTGACCCCAGCGCCGGACAGTTCATGACCGGCTTCTTCCCGATCATGATGTTCGCCCTCCCGGCCGCCTGTCTCGCCATCGTCCACTGCGCCCGCCCCGAGCGTCGCAAGGTCGTCGGCGGCATGATGCTCTCCCTCGCGCTCACCGCGTTCGTCACCGGTGTGACCGAGCCCATCGAGTTCACCTTCATGTTCATCGCCCCGGTGCTGTACGCGATCCACGCGGTACTCACCGGTGTCTCCATGGCGCTGACCTGGGCACTCGGTATGAAGGACGGCTTCGGCTTTTCCGCCGGCGCGGTCGACTTCTTCCTGAACCTCGGTATCGCGACGAACCCGTGGGGCCTGGCCGGTGTCGGTCTGTGCTTCGCGGTCCTCTACTACGCGATCTTCCGGTTCGCGATCACCAAGTTCAACCTGCCGACGCCGGGCCGCGAGTCCGACGAGGAGCTCGCCGAGCTCCAGAAGGCCGAGGCGAAGTAGGCCTCGCGCACTACGCGCAAAAGCCCCCGCCCTTCCGGAAGGAAGAGCGGGGGCTTCGTCGTACCGGGCGCGGGCGGCGGTGCGCTGCCGGTGCTCGGTGTCTCGGACCGCGCGGGGCGGGAAGACGACGCCGGTGCGTCAGACCTCGTAGACGGCGCCCGGGTGCGCGAGATCGACCCGGCCGTCGTAGACCGCGCGGGCGTCGGCGAGGTTCTGCTCGGCGTCCGTCCACGGCGGTACGTGGGTCAGGACGAGCCGGCCGACCTTGCCGCCGCGCGCGTACTCGCCGGCCTCGCGGCCGTTGAGGTGGAGGTCCGGGATGTCCTCCTTGCCGTGCGTGAAGGAGGCCTCGCACAGGAACAGGTCGGCGCCCTCGGCCAACAGGCCCAGCTCGGCGCAGGTGCCGGTGTCCCCGGAGTAGGTGAGGGAGCGGCCCTCGTGCTCGACGCGGATGGCGTAGGAGTCGACGGGGTGGCGGACCTTCTCGGTACGGACCTGGAAAGGGCCGATCTCGAAGCTGCCCGACTTCAGGGTCCGGAAGTCGAAGACCTCGCTCATCGAGTTCGCGTCGGGCACGTCCTCGTACGCCGTGGTGAGCCGCTGCTCGGTGCCCTCGGGTCCGTAGACGGGGATCGTCCCGCAGCGACCGCCCTCGTGCCGGTAGTAGCGGGCGACGAAGTACGCGCACATGTCGATGCAGTGGTCGGCGTGCAGGTGGCTCAGGAAGATCGCGTCGAGGTCGTAGAGACCGCAGTGGCGTTGCAGCGCGCCGAGGGAGCCGTTGCCCATGTCGAGGAGCAGCCGGAAGCCGTCGGCCTCGACGAGGTAGCTCGAACAGGCCGATTCCGCGGACGGGAACGACCCCGAGCAGCCGACGACGGTGAGCTTCATGGAGCGTGAACCTCCGTGGACGGTCCGTGGACGGAATGCGGGCCGTGCGTGGGTCGAGCGTAAGGCGCGAAACGTCCGGTCGCTCCTCCGCGGCGGGCCGTTGTGGGGCGAATCACCTGTGCTGTCACCCGGGGGAGCGACGGCGGGTACGGACGTTGCCACCGCTGCCGTGCCGGGGGGCCGTGGCGAGACTACGGTCGGAACATGGACACGTCCTGGTGGCCCGCCGTCGCCGCGGCCGTCGCCGTGGTCGTGCTGGTGCTGGTCCCCGGGCCGGGCCGGTGGGTCGGGCGGGGCCGTGCGGCGCCGCACGGTCCGGGGCCGCCGCCCCGGGTGCGGCCGGGTGAGCTGTGGACCCTGACGGACGGGCGACCGTGCCTGGTGTTGTCCGTACGGGCCCGGCGGGCGCGGGTCGCGTGGATCACCCGTAAGTACGACGACCGGCACGCGGGGGTGATCCCGTTGCCGCCGGGGGTGGTCGGGGCGCAGGGTCGCAAGAGCTTCCTGGAGGCGGACCGGCCGCAGGAGGTGTCCCTGTGGGAGTTCGCGCGCCGGTCGGGCGTGGTGGACCCGACGGTGTGGGACGAGGTCAAGGGGCTCGGCGGAGGAGCGGGATGACGGTGTCGACGGTGCGGACGCGGCGCGTCCACGATCCCCCCGAGCCGGGGGCGGACGGCGTACGGGTCCTCGTGGACCGGCTGTGGCCGCGCGGGGTGGCGAAGGCCGCGGCCGCCGTGGACGAGTGGCCGAAGGCGGTGACCCCGTCGACGGAGCTGCGGAAGTGGTTCCACTCGGGCGCGGGGACGGCGGCGGAGTTCCGGGCCCGGTACGCGGCGGAGCTGACGGCGCCGGAGGCGGTGGCGGAGCTGGACCGGCTGCGGGCGCTGGTGGCGCGGGGCCCGGTGACGCTGCTGACGGCGGTGCGGGACCCGGGGTCGAGCCACGCGGCGGTCCTGGCGGAGCTGCTCCGGGCGGACTGACCGGGCCCGGGCCGTCTCTTCCGGATCTTGCCTGACCCGCGCCGCCCGGCACGATCCGAAAGAAGCGGCCCGGCCCGTCCCCGCGGGGCGGGGTCGGGCCGGGCACGGGCGGTGCGGTCGGGCCGGGGCCCGGCACGATCCGGGAGAGACGCGTCAGGCCCAGAGCTGACCCTGGAGGACCTCGATGGCCTCCTCCGTGGTCTCGGCCGTGTAGACGCCGGTGGACAGGTACTTCCAGCCGCCGTCGGCGACCACGAAGACGATGTCGGCGCTCTCGCCGGCCGCGACCGCCTTGCGGCCCACGCCGATCGCCGCGTGCAGGGCGGCGCCCGTGGAGACGCCGGCGAAGATGCCCTCCTCGCGCAGGAGTTCCCGGGTGCGGGTGACCGCGTCGGCCGAGCCGACCGAGAAGCGGGTGGTGAGCACCGAGGCGTCGTACAGCTCGGGGACGAAGCCCTCGTCGAGGTTGCGCAGCCCGTAGACGAGGTCGTCGTAGCGGGGTTCCGCGGCGACGATCCTGACGCCGGGCACGTGCTCGCGCAGGTAGCGGCCGACGCCCATCAGGGTGCCGGTGGTGCCGAGGCCCGCGACGAAGTGGGTGATCGACGGGAGGTCGGCGAGGATCTCCGGGCCGGTCGTGGCGTAGTGGGCGCCCGCGTTGTCCGGGTTCCCGTACTGGTAGAGCATCACCCAGTCGGGGTGCTCGGCCGCCAGTTCCTTCGCCACCCGCACGGCGGTGTTCGAACCGCCCGCCGCCGGGGACGGGATGATCTCGGCTCCCCACATCCGAAGGAGGTCGCGGCGCTCCTGCGAGGTGTTCTCGGGCATGACGCACACGATCCGGTAGCCCTTGAGCTTCGCGGCCATGGCGAGCGAGATGCCCGTGTTGCCGGAGGTGGGCTCCAGGATGGTGCAGCCCGGGAACAGCCGCCCGTCCTTCTCGGCCTGCTCGACCATGTGGAGCGCGGGGCGGTCCTTGATCGAGCCGGTCGGGTTCCGGTCCTCCAGCTTCGCCCAGATCCGCACGTCGGCGGAGGGCGAGAGCCGGGGCAGCCGGACCAGCGGCGTGTTGCCCACGGCCGCGAGCGGGGAGTCGTAGCGCATTACTTGGAGCCCGCCCGTCGCCCGTCCACCGCCCCGGCCGGACGCGGCTGCGCCGCGGCAGATCCTCCCGCCACGGCCGGGAGGATGGTGACGCTGTCGCCGTCCTTGAGCTCGGTGGAGATCCCCGCGAGGAAGCGGACGTCCTCGTCGTTGAGGTAGACGTTCACGAAGCGGCGCAGCTCGCCGCCCTTGGACGCGTCGACGATGCGCTCCTGGATGCCCTTGTGGCGGGTCTCCAGGTCCGAGAACAGGTCGGCCAGGGTGCTGCCCTCACCGGTGACGGCCTTCTCGCCGTCGGTGTAGGTGCGGAGGATGGTGGGGATGCGGACCTCGATGGCCATGGCAGGCTCCAGTGTCGTCTAAGCGTGAAGAGTGGGAACGCGCGTGGGGGCCCAGCGCGGCGGGGCTGTGGTGCTCAGGCAGCAGGACAGATGGCGCTTGCGAGGCGGCACAGGTCGACGTGCAGTCGTGCCACGAGCAGCAGCCTGCCGGGCGTCTCGATGCTCACGTCGTGGGAAACCATGCGGTCATGTTAACGATTCCCCGTCCCCCGTTTGGAGTGTGATCCCGCATCGTGGACCGATACCGCTCACATACTGGTCAGTAGGCCTCGACGACCCGCACTTCCTCCTCCGTGATGACCCCGTCGACGATCCGGTACGAGCGGAACTGGAACTCCCCGAGCCCGTCCTGGTCGGCCGTCGAGACGAGCACGTAGTGCGCTCCGGGCTCGTTGGCGTAGGTGACGTCGGTGCGCGAGGGGTAGGCCTCGGTCGCGGTGTGCGAGTGGTAGACGATCGCGGGTTCCTCGTCGCGGTCGTCGAGTTCGCGGTAGAGCCTGAGCAGGTCCTTGGAGTCGAACTCGTAGAACGTGGGCGACCGGGCCGCGTTCAGCATCGGGATGAACCGCTCCGGGCGGCCGGTGCCCGCCGGGCCCGCCACGATCCCGCACGCCTCGTCGGGGTGGTCCTTGCGGGCGTGCTCGACGATCCGGTCGTACAGCGTCTGGGTGAGGGTCAGCATGAGCGACAGGATAAGCAGACGGGCCCGCTCGTACCGAGGCGTGGTACGAGCGGGCCCGAATGGCGGACACGGGCCCCGGATCGGCGGGGCCGGAGCGGTTCCCGGCCCTGACGGGCGGCCGGGACCCGCGGGGCGGGCGGCGGCCCCGGCGGGCCGCCGGAGGGGCTACGCGCCCTTGGAGGTCTCGTCGACCGGGGCCGGCTCGGCGCTCTTGCCGAAGGCGGCGCCCGACGGGTTGCGGGACTTCATGACCAGGTACGAGACACCCAGGATCAGGCCCCACAGCGGGGCGCAGTACAGGGAGACCCGCGCGTCCTTGTCGGCGCCCATCATCACGATGACCATGCCGATGAAGAGCAGCGCGAACCAGCTCGTGTACGGGGCTCCGGGCGCCCGGAACGGGGACTGCGGGAGCAGGCCGCGGTCCGCCTTGGCGCGGTAGCGGATCTGGCAGACCAGGATCATGATCCAGGCCCACATGCCCGAGATGGTGGCGAAGGAGACGACGTAGTCGAAGGCCTTGCCCGGGGCGACGTAGTTGATCCAGACGCCGACCAGCATCAGGGCCGCGGAGAAGGTGGTGCCGACGAGCGGGGTGCCGCTCTTGGTGAGCTTCGTGAAGAACTTCGGGCCCTGGCCGTTGAGCGCGAGGTCGCGCAGCATGCGGCCGGTGGAGTACATGCCCGAGTTGCAGGACGACAGGGCGGCGGTCAGCACGACGAAGTTGACGATGGCGGCGCCGACGCCGAGGCCCATCTTCTCGAAGGCGGCCACGAAGGGGCTGACACCGGGCTGGAACTCGTGCCACGGGACGACCGACAGGATCATGATCAGCGCGCCGACGTAGAAGACGGCGATGCGCCACGGCACGGTGTTGATGGCCTTGGGCAGGGTCTTCTCGGGGTTCTTGGACTCGCCGGCGGTGACGCCGACCAGCTCGACCGCGAGGAAGGCGAACATGACGATCTGCAGGGTCATCAGCGTGCCGCCGATGCCCTTGGGGAAGAAGCCGCCGTCGTTCCACAGGTTCGTGACGGTCGCCGTGTCGGCGGCGTCGGAGAAGCCGATGGTGAGGATGCCGGCGCAGATCAGGATCATGCCGACGATGGCGGTGACCTTGACCATGGAGAACCAGAACTCCAGCTCACCGAAGAGCTTCACGGAGATCAGGTTGGCGCCGTAGAGGATGACGGTGAAGATCAGCGCGTACGCCCATTGCGGGAAGCTGTCATGGGTCCAGTACGACATGTACTGCGCGGCCGCGGTGACCTCGGTGATGCCGGTGACCACCCAGAACAGCCAGTACGTCCAGCCGGTCACGTACCCCCAGAAGGGGCCGAGGAACTCGCGGGCGTAGTCCGAGAACGACCCGGACACCGGGCGGTACATGAGCAGCTCGCCCAGGGCGCGCATGATGAAGAAGATGACCAGGCCCGCGATGGCGTAGGCCAGGATCAGGCTGGGGCCGGCCTTGGAGATGGCCTTGCCCGCTCCCAGGAACAGGCCGGTGCCGATGGCCCCGCCGATCGCGATCATCTGGATCTGGCGGGCGCCGAGTGCGCGGTGGTAACCCTCGCCGCCCTCGGCCCCGGTGCCCTCGCCGGGCGTCTTGTCGTGCTCGACCTGCACAGAGGTCATGTCTGGTGCGCCTTTCTCCACGCCGACCCGCGCCTTCGAAAGGCTGCGGATCGGGTCCTCGATCCCCCCGGATACGGATGGAGTTGCACGCCGGCGATCAGCCGGTTCAAGCGAGCCGGGGGACATGGGTGGCGCCCCGTCGGCGGTCGTGAAGATTTATCACGGCCTTACGGGTGCCGGAGCGGCGGAAATGTGATGTGGGGCATAAATAAATCGGGACACACGTCCCTTAAAGCGATCAGATCACCGCATCGCGGTGATCTGATCGTTATCCGGATTTGAGCGTCCGCTGAGCGAACGACTCCGCGCTTCAGAGGGTCTCGATGAGCGTCTCCTGGAGGCCGCCCAGCCAGAGGTAGGCCATCACCATCGGCTTGCGCGGATCGTCGTCCGGCAGGCGGAACAGCACGGCGCTCTCGTCGTCCTCGGTGATGTCCAGGCGGGCCGCGATGGTCAGCCGCAGGTCGTTGAGGGCGCCCAGCCAGCGCAGCCGCAGATCCCCGGTCAGCTCCAGCACCGCCGCGCCGTCGCCGGCCGGGGTGAGCCGGTCCAGGCTGCGCACGACGGCCAGCGCGTCCTCCCGCTTGCGGGTGCGCAGGTCCTTCTCGGTGAAGCGGCGGAACTCCGCGGACCGCGCGGTCAGCTCGGCGGGATCCACCGCGCCCTCCACCGCGCCCGGGCCTCCGTACGCGTCGGGGAAGAGCCGGGCCAGCGCCGGGTCGGACGGCGGCTCGGTGGGGCCGTCGGAGGCGAAGAGCACGGCCAGCGGGTCGGCGTCGGCGGCCGGCTCGGGTTCGCCGGGGCCGATCAGCTCCAGCAGTTGCACGGCCAGGGAGCGCAGGATGGAGATCTCGATCTCCTCCAGCGCGACGGCGGCGCCCTCGGCGCCCTCGCCGTCCTTCACGGGTTCGAACGCGCCGCTCATCAGTTGCGGTCCTGGGTGAGCGTCGCCCACAGGCCGTAGCCGTGCATGGCCTGCACGTCGCGTTCCATCTCCTCGCGGGTGCCGCTGGAGACGACGGCCCGTCCCTTGCGGTGGACGTCGAGCATCAGCTTGGTCGCCTTGTCCTTGGGATAGCCGAAGTACGCCTGGAACACGTACGTCACGTAGCTCATGAGGTTGACCGGGTCGTTGTGCACCAGGGTCACCCAGGGGACGTCGGGTTCCGGGACCGCGAAGGTCTCTTCAGCCGATTCGGTGCGTTCGATCTCTACAGGAGCAACACTCACTTGTCCCATGCTGCCACTGCGACCGGCCGGTCGCACAAACGGGCCCCCACATCTCGTCACTTTGACGAGATGTGCGCTAGCATCCGTGTCATGAACCCTGCGGACCTGGGCCTGCCGGTGGACGTGCCGTCGACAGCGCTCTTCACGGACCATTACGAGCTCACGATGTTGCAGGCCGCCCTGGCCAACGGCGCCGCCGACCGGCGTTCGGTCTTCGAGGTCTTCACCCGACGGCTGCCCGAGGGGCGCCGCTACGGAGTCGTCGCGGGCACCGGACGGGTACTGGACGCGGTGGAGAACTTCCGCTTCGACGCCGCCGTGCTGGAGTTCCTGCGCGAGCGGGCCGTCGTCGACATGCGCACGCTGGACTGGCTGGCCTCGTACCGCTTCTCCGGCGACATCTGGGGCTACCCGGAGGGCGAGGTCTACTTCCCCGGCTCGCCGGTGCTGCGGGTGGAGGGCAGCTTCGCCGAGTGCGTGCTGCTGGAGACGGTGATCCTCTCGATCCTCAACCACGACTCGGCGATCGCCGCCGCCGCCTCCCGGATGTCCTCGGCGGCCGGGAACCGGCCGCTCATCGAGATGGGCGCACGGCGCACGCACGAACTCGCGGCGGTGGCGGCCTCGCGCGCCGCCTACGTCGGCGGCTTCACCTCGACCTCGGACCTGGCGGCCGGCTTCCGCTACGGCATTCCCACCGTCGGCACGAGCGCCCACGCCTTCACCCTCGTACACGACAACGAGCGGGACGCCTTCACCGCGCAGGTGGACTCGCTGGGCGGCGGGACCACGCTGCTGGTCGACACCTATGACGTCGCGGAGGCGGTGCGGACGGCCGTGGAGGTCGCCGGCACCGGGCTCGGCGCGGTGCGCATCGACTCCGGCGACCTGCTGCTGGTCGCCCACCGGGTGCGCCAGCAGCTCGACGAGCTGGGGGCGACCTCGACGAAGATCGTGGTCACCTCGGACCTGGACGAGTACGCGATCGCCTCGCTGGCGGCCGCTCCGGTGGACGCCTACGGCGTCGGCACGCAACTGGTGACCGGCAGCGGACACCCGACGTGCTCGATGGTCTACAAGCTGGTGGCGCGGGCCACGTCCGCGGACCCGAAGGCGCCGCTGACGCCCGTGGCGAAGAAGTCCTCGGGCGGCAAGACGTCGGTCGGGGGCCGCAAGTGGGCGGCCCGTCGCACGGACGCCGACGGCGTGGCCGAGGCCGAGGTCCTGGGCACCGGCCCGGTGCCGGCGGCGCTGGCCGACCGGCAACTGCTGGTCCAGTTGGTCAAGGGCGGCGAGGTGGTGGCTCGCGAGCCGCTGGAGGCCGTGCGGGACCGGCACCGGGCGGTGCTGGGCCGGCTGCCGCTGTCCGCGACGCAGTTGTCGCGCGGCGAGGCCGTGATCCCGACCGAGTACGTGTAGCCGGCCCGACGGGAGCGGTGGGGCCGGCCCCCGCGGGGCGCCCCCCGCCCCGCCCCTCGCGCCCCGGCCGCGTTCACGGCCCAGGTTCG
This sequence comes from Streptomyces sp. NPDC002602, assembly GCF_042889445.1. Lineage (NCBI taxonomy): Bacteria > Bacillati > Actinomycetota > Actinomycetes > Kitasatosporales > Streptomycetaceae > Streptomyces > Streptomyces sp. NPDC002602. Next base: position 821,656 of record NZ_JBIAQX010000002.1, read on the forward strand.
GGAAGGCGTGGGGCGGGGGAAGAGCCACGCGCACCGGCACATCACATCGACCTAAGGACACGCGACATGCACCGCGCACTGATCGTCGTCGACGTACAGAACGACTTCTGCGAGGGCGGCAGCCTCGCGGTCACCGGCGGGGCCGATGTCGCCGCCGCGATCACCGAGCTCATCGGCCAGGCCACGCCCGGCTACCGGCACGTCGTCGCCACCCGCGACCACCACGTCGATCCCGGGTCGCACTTCGCCCGCCCGCCGGCCGAGCCGGACTACGAGACCTCCTGGCCCGTGCACTGCGTCGCGGGCACCGAGGGCGTCGGGTTCCACCCGAACTTCGCCCCGGCCGTGGCGTCCGGCGCCGTCGCCGCCGTCTTCGACAAGGGGGCGTACGAGGCCGCGTACAGCGGGTTCGAGGGTCTGGACGAGAACGGCGCGGGCCTCGCCGACTGGCTGCGGGAGCGGCACGTCACCGAGGTCGACGTCGTCGGCATCGCCACCGACCACTGCGTCCGCGCCACCGCCCTCGACGCGGCCCGGGCCGGCTTCGCCACCAGCGTGCTGCTGGACCTGACGGCCGCCGTGTCCCCGCACACCACCGCGCGGGCCCTGGACGAGCTGCACGCGGCCGGTGTGACCCTGGTGGGCGGCCGGGCGGCCCGGACCGGCCAGGACCCGCGCGAGACGGCCTGAGGCCCGTCCGCGCGGCCCTGCCCCGGTGCCCCGGGACGCCTCGCGGCCCGGCCTACCCGCCCAGGAGGGCGCGTATCGGGTGCCAGAGTTCCTGCGCCCGGTCGGGGGCGCAACGCCACAGCAGGCCGTCGGGGTGGTGCAGGACGGCGGTCACCTCGTCCGGGGTCGGGGCCTGGTCGTTGCCCCGCAGGTAGACGGCCCGCATACCGAGGTTCCGCAGCCTGGTCAGGGCGCGGGCCCGGTTCGCGGCGTGCACCAGCACGCGGACGTTTCCGCCCTCACCGGACGGCCTCGGCAGCGTGAGCGCGACCACCACGCTGCCGCCTGGCAATCTGACGAAACCTCCACCGGGCATGATCTTCAGCTCCCCCGTCAATAAGAAACTCGGCCCCCGCATCTAAACGCGATCGGCCGCCGCCCGCTAGGGGGCGACGGCCGATCATGCTTTGACCTGCGGCTTTACCGAATTACTTGACGGCGGGGCCGACCTCGATCGTCATCTGGAGACCGTCGTAGGTCTCCTTCGCAATCTTGATCTTGGTGTTGGTGTCAGTGACCTTCACCGAACCGGTCGGGTTCTCGTCGTAGTAGTACTTGCCCTTGTGGTCGTCGAAGACCATGTTGGCGGCCTTCGGCTTGACGAAGAGCTCCTGGTCCGCCTTGTGCAGCGTGAACGCGTCCGTCGAGTAGGCGCTGAACGTCGCGTCGTACGGCTGGATCTTGTTCCGCAGCAGCGTGCCGTCGGTCCACTTCATGGGCTTGGCGTTGGCGTCGATCGGAAGGATCAGACCCTGGCCCGGGTGCTGGCTGGTGTTGTTGTCCTTCTGCGAGGTGTCCCACTGCCAGATGAGCAGGCCGTCCTGGTACGGGTAGTGCTCGACCCACTTGGGACGGGCGGCCGAACCGAAGTTGTACGGACCGACCTTCAGCGTGGCGTCCGAGGACACGTAGCGACGGTTCTCCGCCAGGTAGTACTGCGCGTACTCCTTGGTGAAGTCGGCGCCGACCCGCGAGAAGCCCTTGCCGGTCCAGCCGTTGTCGCCGTTCTCGGCGCCGTCGGTGAACAGCGTGGCGCCGTCCGCGGTGATGTTGACGGCGTCGGCCGTGAAGCCCTTGCCGCCCGCGCCGCCGTCCGTCTGGTAGCGGAAGCGGACGTCGACCTTCTTGCCCGCGTAGGCGTCCAGCGGGAAGTTCAGGTTCTGCCAGGCGCCCGAGGCACCGGTCAGCGAGGGGTTGCCGCCGGCGTCGACCGGGATGGCCGTGCCGTTGGCGGTGCCGGCGAGGGCGGTCCAGTTGGCGCCGCCGTCCGTGGACACCTCGGTGTACAGGAAGTCGTACTCCGCCTCGATGTCCCACCAGCCCTTGAGGGAGAGGGCCGCGGAGGTCTTGCCGGTCAGGTCGACCGAGCGGGTCAGGGTGTTCTTGAGGTCGTCACCCATGTTGCTCCACCACTGCGAGGAACCCTCGGCGGGAGCGACGATCTCGGTCTTGACCTTCTTCTTCGGCAGCTCGACGACCAGCGCCTGCTTGTCCTTGGTGTTGTACGCGGAGACGCCCAGCTTGTGGGTGGACTTCGTCGCGGCCTTCGCCTCGGCGTAGTTCAGCCAGCCCAGCTGGAGCTTGTCCCAGGCCGTCATGTCGCCCGGTAGGTCGCCTATGGACTCCTTGCCCGAGCCGAGCCAGGAGCCGGCCGACATCAGGGACCAGAAGCCGACGCCGTTCTCGCCGCCACCGGAGGTGTCGTAGAGGTCCGGCAGGCCCAGGTCGTGGCCGTACTCGTGCGCGAAGACGCCGAGGCCGCCGTTCTCGGGCTGCATCGTGTAGTCGCCGACCCAGATGCCGGTGTCGCCGATCTGGGTACCGCCGGCCTTGTTGTTCGCCGGACCGGTCTTGCCGGCGTCCGTGCCGTAGGCGTACCAGCGGTGCGCCCACAGGGCGTTGGTGCCCTGCACGCCGCCGCCGGCCGACTCATCCTCGCCCGCGTGGACGATCTGGAAGTGGTCGATGTAGCCGTCGGGCTCGTTGAAGTTGCCGTCGCCGTCGAAGTCGTTGCGGTCCCACTGGTCGTACTGCGCCAGCTGGGCCTTGATCTGCGCGTCGGTCTTGCCGGCCTTCTTCTGCGCCTCGGCCCAGGCGGTCACGCCGTCCTTGACGGTGTCCCAGACGTTGGCGCAGTTGGTCTGACCGCAGTAGTTCGAGCCGTAACGGGCCTCGTTGTACGGGATCTTGACCCAGTCGGCGACCTGACCGTCGACCGAGTAACGGCCCGAGGAGGTCTTCTCGTAGTAGGTCTTCAGCGAGTTCTTGCCGGCACCGGTACCGAAGTACAGGTCCTGGAAGTGCTTCTGGCTGTAGTCCTTCTGCCAGGCCGTGCTGTTGTCCAGCTTGCGGTCGGGCTGGGCGATCTGGTTGTGCAGCGGACCGGGGGTCCCGCCGTACTTGGGCGCGGGCGGCTTGGGGCCGCCCGGGCCGTCCGGGTCGAACATGGTCGTGCTGTCGACCTGGTCGCCGAACTCGACGAGGATCGTGAAGATCTTGTCGGTCTTCTCGCGGCCGAGCTCGACGTACTTCTTGTCGTCCAGCTTGACGACCTTGGAGGCGCCGCGCTGCTCGACGCTCTTCTTGCCGGACAGCACCTGGTCAAGGGCAGCCTCGCGCGCCTGCGCCTGCTGCTTGCTGAACGGTCCTTCGAGGTCGTGCTTGACCTGCTCCTTGGCGGGAGCGGACGGGTCCTGACGGTCGACCGCGGGGGCGTCCCGACGGTCGACGGCCTGGGCGGCGGTGAAGAAGGCGCCGGTGGCCGCGGTGGCCCCCATCGTCACGGCGATGGCGACGGTACGCAGGGCGAACCTTCTGGCGGAGTTGCTGGTCACTTGATGTCGTTCCCCTCCCGCGGCCGCAACGTAGGTCGGAACGTCTCCATAGGAGCGGGGGGTTCCGCGCGGCGCGCGTCTCAAGTGACGATATTTGACCGGAGAGTCTAAAGAAAAGACAGACCTTGATTGTTTCTTGTAACTGCACTATGCGGTCCGGGAGTTCCGCTATTCGGACGTTCCCCTGCCATAGGGGGGCGAAGGGCACGCTTCACACCCTTGGACCGTCCTCGAGGATGAACGCGGAATGATCCCGTGCGCCCCCCGTGCACCGGTACGGGACCCCGTCCGCGTGAGGCGACGCTTACCGACAGTTCCCCTCGGGCATCCCCCCTCGTAGAGTCTCTTGACGCGCGACCGAGTTGAGCCGACTCCCCCTCCCCCCTTGAGGACGGAAATCGCCATGCCGCGTCCGACTGCCGCACAGCTCGCCTACGGGTCCGCCACCGTCGTCGTGTCGACGATCGCCATGCTGCTGCTCTCGCAGACGAGCACGGGCATCGGCGTCGCGGTCATCTCCGCGGCCGCCCTCGGCCTCGGTCTGCTCGTGGCCCTCACCGTGCCGATCCCCCGCCGCCGCGGCCGGCACGCCGCCGGCCGGCCCGGGGACGCCGCCGCGGTCACCGCGGACGAGACTGCGGCCGCCCGGGTGCCTGAACCCCGGGCGGCCGCTGCCGAACACCCCGTCCACCACTGAGGACGACCCACCTCGGCCCGGCACGGCCGCGCGGGCGGTCGTTCCCCGGAGGGACGACCGCCCGCGCGGCGGTGTGCGTGGACGGGACCTCGCGGTCCCGGGCGTCTCAGCCCGAGCGGACCACCACGGTCTTGGCCACCTTGTCGTGCAGGGCCTGCTTGTACGGCTTGTCGACGAGCATCGAGATGATCAGAGCGATCGGCCAGAGGCAGAAGCAGCAGACCAGCGTCGGGATCCAGAGCACCGCGGCGCGGGCCAGGGACGCGTTCGAGGCGGGCACGGAGCCGTCGTTGAGCATCGCGACGCGCAGGCCCAGCGCCTTCTTGCCGATGGTCTGGCCGTTCTTCTTGGTGAACCACCAGTCGTAGCCGACGTACGCGATGATCGAGATGAGCGTCCAGATCAGACCGCTGCCGCCGTAGGACTTGGTGATGGCCTCGGTGACGTCCTCGCCCTTGTCCGTGTCGACCATGTAGCGGCGGTTCCCGAAAGGCAGTTGGATCAGGAACAGCGGGACCGTGACGATGAGCAGGTCGATGACGCGGGCGCCGAGCCGCTTGCCGAAGTCGGCGAGCGGGGGCATCCCGGCGAGCGGGTCCGGCATGCCGTACGGGTCGCCGCCTCCGGGACCGCCGCCGTACGGGGGCGGCGGCGGGGGCGGGTAGCCACCACCGCCGGGGCCGCCTCCGTACGGGGGCTGCGGGGGCGGGCCCCCGCCGGCGCCGGGGCCGCCCGGGCCGGAGGGTGGCGGGTACCCGCCACCGGCGGGCGGCGGCGATCCGTACGGTGACCCGCTCGACGGAGGCGTCGGTTCCTGCGGCTTCTTGAGGAACGGGTCGTCCTCGGGCGGCGGGCCAGGCGGCGGCTGGTCGGTGCTCATGGCCCGAGTCGAACCCGGGCGCGGCGGCTCCGCAACGGGACGGCGTCCGTTCGGGGTACCGGCCGGGCGCGGGCGCCCGGCGGGGCGCCGTGCCAGGCGTCGCGGGCCGGGCGGGACTTCGCGGACGGCCCTCAGCGGGCCACGTACGTCTTCGCCGCCTTGTCGTGCCAGGCCTGCCGGCGGGGGCGGTCGCCCAGGCAGCGCAGGCCGCCGGGGAGTCCGAGGAGCGCGCACACCACCCAGCGGCGCAGGGCCGCGCCGACGGTGGGCGGGCGGAGGGTGGCGACGGCCAGGACCCGGACCCCGCACAGCTTCTTGCCCGGGGTGCGGCCCCAGCGGGCGGTGGGCAGGGCCTCGTAGAAGACCCCGAAGAGCAGGACGGCGGCCAGGACGAGGGCCAGGTACCCGCCCACGGTGCCGTCGAGCAGCCAGACGGTGGTGGCTCGGCCGGTCTCCCGCGCCGCCTGCACCTTGGCCTCGACGTGAGCGGTGACGGCGGGCACGAACGGCACGGCGGCGCCCGCCGCGACACCGGCGTACACCAGCGAGTCCAGGGCGCGGGCCAGCAGCCGGCGCCCCAACCCGGCGGGGCGCACGGCTCGTTGCGCCATCCGCTCGAAGACCGCCCGGTCCGTGCCGCGGGGCGCGGCCGGGGCCTCGGTGACCACCGGGGCGGGGGCGGGTGCCGGCGCCGGGGCGGGTACCGGGGCCGGGGCGGGCGCCGGGGTCACGGCGGCTGCCGGGCGCGCCGCGTCCCGGGCGGCCGGGGGTGCGATCCGCGTGACCTCGCCGCCGCCTCTGACGGGGGCTTCGGGGGCCGAGGGGGGCCTCGGGGTCGCCGGGGACCGCCGGGCCGCCGCGATGCCCGCCTCGGGCGGACGGGGGGCCGCGGCCTCGGTGGCCTCGGGCCAGGACGAGGTGAGCCCCGAACCGGGGCCCCCGCCCCCGGGCGCGGCGGGCCAGGCGGTCTCGGGGGTGGCCGGCCGGACGGCGGCCGGAGCGGGTGCCGACGGCGGCTCGGGTGCGGGAGCGGGTACGGGCGGCGGCTCGGGTGCGGGTACGGGAGCGGGCGCGGGGGCCGGCGCGACCCGGGCCGCCGCCGGTGACCGGGCCGACAGGATGCCCGCTCCCTCCGCCGACGCCTGGGCGGGCAACCGCTCGGCGGCGGCTACGGCCGACGGCCGGGCCGACGCCGTCCCGGGCCCGTGCTCGGGCGGGCCCTCCTCGCGGTTGCCCCAGGACACCCGGACGTCGCGCGGGCCTCCGAAGCCGGCCTGGTGCGCGGGATCGGCCTGCCACCCGGCCGCATCGGCCGCGTCGACCACCGGTTGCGACGCCGGTGCGGGCACCGGCTCGGGGCGGGGCCGGGGGCGGGGCGGTTCGGGCAGCGCCTCGGTCACGGAGGTCTGGTCCAGGAACACGGGGCCCGTCTCGTCCGCGGGGGCGGGACGGGCGGGGGCGGGACGGCTCGTACCGGGCACCCAGGCGGAGCCGTTCCAGTACCGGACGAACCCGGGGATGGACGGATCCGGGTAGTAGCCCTCTCGGGCCGCGTGCTCGCCGTCACCAGGGGAGGCCGTCAATGTCCCCAACTCCGATCGTGGCTTGAGGCTTGTGCAGGGCAGGACCATAGCCAAGAACCCCGGCCCGACAGGTCCGGTAACGGGAGAATCCAAGCCTTCGAGCGAACGTCACTCCACCCGAACGTTTTCGGTCAGCCGACAGGTTTCGGCCAATCTGCGGCACGATCTCGGAAGTCGCGTCATATCCGGGCCCCCGACACCTCTCTGCGGGTGTGGGGTCCCTCCCGGCCCCCGCACGCCGAAGGCGTCGAACCGCACCGAAGTGAGGCCGCCATGCACCACCCCGTCATCGAGCGCGAGTTGGAACTGAGGCTGGTCCTGTCCCCGGAGCGCAGCGTCCCCGTCCCCGCCAGGCTTCTCTACCTGACGGACGACCCGTTCGCCGTGCACGTCGTCTTCCACACCGGTTCGCACACCCCGGTCAACTGGACCTTCGCGCGGGAGCTGCTCGTCGAGGGGGTGTTCCGCCCGTGCGGGCACGGAGACGTCCGGATCTGGCCCACGAAGATCGACAACAAGGCCGTGTTGTGCATGGCGCTGAGTTCCCCCGACGGGGACGCGCTGCTGGAGGCCCCGGCGGGCGCGGTCTCCGCCTGGCTGGAGCGGACCCTGCGCGAGGTGCCGCCCGGCTGCGAGGCGGAGCGGCTCGGCCTGGACGCGGCACTGGCCGAGCTGCTCACCCCCACGCCCGCCGACGACCTGTGGCTGCGCGACCCGTGGCCCTCGGACGAGTCCGCGGACGGGGACCTGTGACGCCCGGGCCGCCCCCTTCGGGCCGTCCGCCGCCCGGACCGATCGCCGGACGGGTCAGAAGAGCTTGCCGGGGTTGAGGAGGCCCAGCGGGTCGAAGGCCTGTTTGATCCCGCGCTGGACCTCCAGGCCCACCGGCCCGAGCTCCCGGGCGAGCCACTCCTTCTTCAGGACACCGACCCCGTGCTCGCCGGTGATCGTCCCGCCCAGTTCCAGACCGAGTGCCATGATCGCGTCGAAGGAAGCGCGGGCCCGCCGTGCCTCGTCCTCGTCGGCGGGGTCGAAGCAGACCACCGGGTGGGTGTTGCCGTCGCCCGCGTGCGCGCAGACCCCGATCAGCAGGTCGTGCGACCTGGCGATCTCGGCCGTGCCGTCCAGCATCTCGGCGAGCCGGGAGCGGGGCACGCACACGTCGTCGATCATCGTGGCGGGGCGCAGGGTCTCCAGGGCGGTCAGCGACATGCGGCGGGCCTGGAGGAGCAGTTCCGACTCCGCCTCGTCCTCGGCGGGCACGACGGCCGTGGCCCCGGCGGCGGTGCACAGCTCCCCCACCGCGGCGAGGTCCTCGACGGCGTGCGGGGTGTCGAAGGCGGCCAGCAGCAGTGCCTCGGTGGTCTCGGGCAGGCCCATCCTCCCGAGGGCGTTGACGGCGCGGACGGTCGTGCGGTCCATGAGTTCCAGCAGCGAGGGCGTCAGCCCGGCCTCCATGACGGCGCAGACGGCCGCGCACGCCGCGGCGGCCGAGGGGAACTCGGCGGCGAGCGCGAGCTGCCGGGGCGGCGCGGGGCGCAGCGCGAGGACGGCTTGGACCACGACGCCGAGGCTGCCCTCGGAGCCGACGAAGAGCCGGGTGAGGTCGTAGCCGGCGACGCCCTTGGCGGTACGCCGGCCCGTGCGCAGGAGTCGCCCGTCGGCCAGCACCACGTCGAGGCCGAGCACGTACTCGGCGGTGACCCCGTACTTCACGCAGCACAGGCCGCCGGAGGCGGTGCCGATGTTGCCCCCGATGGTGCACTGTTCCCAGCTGGAGGGGTCGGGCGGGTAGTACAGGCCGTGCTCGGCGACGGCGCGGGACAGGACGGCGTTGACCACGCCCGGCTCGACCACGGCGATCCGGTCGACGGTGGAGATCTCCAGGATCCGGTCCATCTTGACCAGGGACAGCACGATGCAGCCGTCGGAGGCGTTGGCGGCCCCGGACAGGCCCGTGCGGGCACCCTGGGGAACCACGGGGACCCGTAGTTCGGTGGCGGTGCGCAGGACGTGCCGCACCTGTTCCACGGTCCGGGGCAGGACGACGGCGGCCGGGGTGCCGGCGGCGCAGAAGCTCGCCATGTCCGTGCTGTAGGAGGCGGTCACCTCGGGGTCGGTGAGGAGCGCTTCCGGGGGAAGGCCTTCGAGGAGGCGGGTACGGAGTCGGGTGGAGAGGTCTTCGTCCATGGGGTCAGCGTGGCACCCGGGGCCATCGGTGTGAACACGGCCGCGACCCTCTTCGGACACCTCCGTGAACTCTTCATATTGACGCACAGTGAGCACATGGACCGTATCGACGAGGAAGCGCGGCAGCCCGCGCCGCCCGTGACCTTCACCGGCCGCAAGACGCTCGTGGCGGCCGCGGTCGCCGTGGTCCTGATCGCCGGGGCCCTGCTGATCCGACCGGCCCGGACCGGTGACGACGCCCGCCCCCCGGGGCCCAGCGAGCGGGCCGCCTCCGCGGTCGGCCTGGGCACCCCGGCGGCGGCGGTGGACCTGACGGCGCTGGTCGCGGACCGGGAGAAGCAGGTCACCAAGCACCCGGACGACGTGGCCTCCTGGGCCGTCCTGGGGTCCGCGTACCTGGAGCAGGGTCGGCGCACGGCCGACACGGCCTGGTACCCGAGGTCGGAGAAGGCCCTCAAGCGGTCGCTGGAGCTGCGGCCCGCCGAGCAGGGCAACTTCGACGCCATGACGGGCATGGGCGCGCTCGCCAACGCGCGCCGGGACTTCGGGACCGGCAAGAAGTGGGGCGAGCTGGTGCGGGCCCAGGCGCCGCGGCGGTGGACGGCGTACCCGGTGCTCGTGGACGCGTACACGGGTCTGGGCGACTACAAGGCCGCGCAGAAGGCGCTGGAGCGGTTGGAGGAGCTCCACTCGGGGCTGGCCTCGAACCTTCGGGCCTCGCAGGTGTACCGGGACCGGGGCTGGCGCGAGGACGCGGTGGTGGCGTTGGAGCACGCGGGGGGTGCGGCGAAGACCCCGGCGGAGAAGGCGTACGTGCTGTTCGGGCTCGGGGAGCTGTTGTGGGAGCGGGGCGACGCGGCGGAGGCGATGGGCCAGTACGAGGCGGCGCTGCGGACGGACCCGGCGCGGGCGGAGGCGCTCGGCGGTCGGGCGCGGGCGCTGGCGGCGCTGGGTCGGGGCGGCGAGGCGGTGCGGGACTACCGGTTGGCGCTGGGTCGCACGCCGGTGCCGCAGTTGGCGTTGGAGCTGGGCGAGCTGTTGGAGTCGCTGGGGCGGGCCGACGAGGCGCGGGTGTTGTACGACGCGCTGGGCACGATGACGAAGCGGGGCGGGACGCACGGGGTGAACGAGTCGGTGGTGCTGGGCCTGTACGAGGCCGACCACGGCGACCCGTCGGCGGCGGTGCGGCGGCTGTCGCAGGAGTGGTCGTCGAACAAGAGCATGCAGGTGGCCGACGCGCTGGGGTGGGCCCTGCACAAGGCGGGCGATGACACCGCGGCCCTGGAGTACGCGAAGAAGGCGACGGAACCGGGTCTGCGGAGCGCGGAGTTCGCCTACCACCGGGCCGTGATCGAGCGGGGTCTGGGCGACGAGGCGGCCGCGCGGCGGCACCTCCAGGAGGCGATGCGGACCAATCCGCGGTTCTCGCCGGTGCGCTCGCCGCTGGCGAAGGAGGCGTTGGAGGGGGTGGGCCAGCCGCCGCAGGGCGGGCCGGAGAACCTCCAGCCGCGCACCCCGTGGGTGGAGCCGGAACTCCCGAAGCCGAACAAGCCGAAGCCCGCGCCGGCGCCCGCGAAGCCGAAGTCGCAGCCGGCGAAGCCGAAGCCCGAAGCGAAGCCGGAGGCGAAGCCCGCCCCGAAGACCTCGCAGGCGAAGGCCGAGCAGGCGCGGCCGGAGCGGACACCGGAAGCCGCCCGACCCGACTCCCCCGACGCGGAGCCGGAGCGGGAACCGGGGCCGGCGCAGGACTGACGAACGCCGGCGGGGCCCGACGGCCCCGCCGGCGCATCGGTCGAACCCGGAGGACCGCCGGCCCGCCCTCGCGGGTCGGGGGTCCGCGTTCCCCGGGTCGGGGGTCCGCGTTCCCCGGATCGGCGGTTCGCGTTCCCCGGATCGGCGGTTCTAGAGGTTGCCGCGCTTCTCCTGCTCGCGCTCGATCGCCTCGAAGAGGGCCTTGAAGTTGCCCTTGCCGAAGCCCATGGAGCCGTGCCGCTCGATGATCTCGAAGAAGACGGTCGGCTTGTCCTGGACCGGCTTGGTGAAGATCTGGAGCAGGTAGCCGTCCTCGTCGCGGTCGACCAGGATCTTCAGCTCGCGCAGGGTCTCGACGGGCACCCGGGTCTCGCCGGCCCAGTCGCCGAGGGTGTCGTAGTACGAGTCCGGGGTGTCGAGGAACGCGACGCCCGCGGCGCGCATGGTGCGGACGGTCGCCACGATGTCGTTCGAGGCGAGCGCGATGTGCTGGACGCCCGCGCCGCCGTAGAACTCCAGGTACTCGTCGATCTGCGACTTCTTCTTCGCGATCGCGGGCTCGTTGATCGGGAACTTCACCTTGAGGGTGCCGTCCGCGACCACCTTCGACATCAGCGCCGAGTACTCGGTCGCGATGTCGTCGCCCACGAACTCCTTCATGTTCGTGAAGCCCATGACCTTGTTGTAGAACGCCACCCACTCGTTCATGCGGCCCAGCTCGACGTTGCCCACGCAGTGGTCGACGGCCTGGAAGGTGCGCTTGGCCGGCGGGGCGACGAGCGGCTGGGCGGCCACGTAGCCCGGCAGGTAGGGGCCGCTGTAGTCCTTGCGCTCCACCAGCGTGTGGCGGGTCTGGCCGTAGGTGGCGATCGCGGCGAGGACGACGGTGCCGTGCTCGTCCTTGACCTCGTACGGCTCGTCCAGGCCGCGGGCACCGTGCTCGACGGCGTAGGCGTACGCGGCGCGCGCGTCCGGGACCTCGATCGCGAGGTCGATCACGCCGTCGCCGTGGTCGGCGACGTGCTCGGCGAGGAAGCGGCCGTGGTCGGTGCTCGCCTTGATGACCGAGGTGAGCACGAAGCGCGCGCCGCCGTTGGTGAGCACGTAGGAGGCCGTTTCGCGGGTGCCGTTCTCCGGACCGGAGTACGCCACGAGCTTCATGCCGAACGCGGTGGAGTAGTAGTGCGCGGCCTGCTTGGCGTTGCCCACGGCGAAGACGATCGCGTCCATGCCCTTCACCGGGAAGGGGTCGGCCTCACGCGCGGTGGCCGGGGTGGTTTCGGTTTCGAGGTTCGCCAGAGACTCAGTCATGAGCGCAGAGTCCCGCCGATCCACAAGCTGCGCAATAGTTTCGATTTTCTCTGTACAGATTGCCCGATCCAGCCGGAGGATGGCTGAGAGATCTGTGCAGTATGACCACCCGCCGGCCGACCTGGAGGCAACCATGGGGATCGACGAACTCGACGGGCGTCTCATCGTCCTGCTCGCCCGCGAACCCCGGATCGGGGTCCTGGAGGCCTCGCGCCGGCTGGGGGTCGCGCGCGGCACGGCGCAGGCGCGGCTCGACCGGCTTCAGTCGAATGGAGTGATCCGCGGGTTCGGTCCGCAGGTCGATCCGACGGCCCTCGGATACCCGGTCACCGCGTTCGCCACGCTGGAGATCAAACAGGGCCAAGGGGCCGACGTACGGGCCCACTTGACCGGGGTGCCCGAGGTGCTGGAGCTGCACACCACCACCGGTCACGGAGACATGCTGTGCCGGCTGGTGGCCCGCTCCAACGCGGACCTTCAACGGGTGATCGACCGGGTCGTCGCGTTCGATGGGATCGTGCGGGCCTCCACGGCGATCGTCATGGAGAACCCCGTGCCCTTGCGGATCATCCCGCTGGTCGAGCAGGCGGCCGACGACGACTGATCCCCGGACAGACGGGCGAGGTGAGGCGACGTGAGCTTCTGGAGCTACCTGTCCAGCCGGCGGCAGCAACTGCTCGTCGACGCCTTCCAGCAGGTCAGCCTCGTCTTCCAGTGCATGGTGATCGCGACGGTCCTGGGCATCGCCATCGGCGTGCTCACCTACCGCAGCGGCTGGGGCGGCAGTCTCGCCATCACCTCCACCGCCACGATCCTGACGGTCCCCTCGCTGGCCATGATCGGTCTGCTGATCCCGATCGTGGGCCTCGGCGTGGCACCCGCGGTGATCTCCCTGACCCTGTACGGGCTGCTGCCCATCGTCCGGAACTCGATCGTGGGCCTGCGCGGGGTCGACCCGACGCTGGTCGACGCGGCCAGGGGCATCGGGATGTCCCGGTCCGCCCGGCTGCTGAGGGTGGAGCTGCCGCTGGCCTGGCCGCCGATCCTGACCGGGATCCGGGTGTCCACGCAGATGCTGATGGGCATCGCCGCGATCGCCGCGTACGCCTCCGGTCCCGGTCTCGGCAACGAGATCTTCCGCGGGATCGCCTCGCTCGGCAGCGCCAACGCCCTCAACCAGGTCCTGGCCGGGACGATCGGCATCGTCATCCTGGCCCTCCTCTTCGACGCCGCGTACGTCCTGCTCGGCCGTCTCACCATCCCGAGGGGAATCCGTGTCTGAGCCGACGTCCGAGCCGACCCCGAGCCCGAGCCCGAAGGCAGCGACCTCCGGCGCGACCATCCGGCTGGAGAACCTCACCAAGCGCTATCCCGGCAACCCCAACCCGGCCGTGGACGACGTGTCGATGGACATCAAGGCGGGCGAGACGGTCGTCTTCGTCGGCCCCTCCGGCTGCGGGAAGTCCACCACCCTCAAGATGATCAACCGGTTGATCGAGCCCTCCTCCGGCCGGATCCGGATCGGCGACGAGGACGTCACCGACATGGACCCGGTCAAGCTGCGCCGCAAGATCGGGTACGCGATCCAGTCCTCCGGCCTCTTCCCGCACATGACGGTCGCGGAGAACATCGCCCTGGTGCCGAAGATGACCGGCTGGTCCACGGCGAAGGTCAAGGACCGGGTCGAGGAGATGCTCGACCTGGTGGGCCTGGACCCCCGCGAGTTCCACGGCCGCTACCCCCGCCAGCTCTCCGGCGGCCAGCAACAGCGCGTGGGCGTCGCCCGGGCGCTGGCCGCGGACCCGCCGGTGCTGCTCATGGACGAGCCCTTCGGCGCCGTCGACCCGATCACCCGGGACCACCTCCAGGACGAGCTGATCCGACTCCAGCACGAGCTGCACAAGACGATCGTGTTCGTCACCCACGACTTCGACGAGGCCATCAAGCTCGGGGACCGGATCGCGGTCCTGCGCGAGCGGTCGCACATCGCCCAGTTCGACACCCCGGAAGCCATCCTCACCAACCCGACCGACGACTTCGTGTCCGGTTTCGTCGGCGCGGGCGCGGCCCTCAAACGGCTCAACCTCACCCGCGTGCGGGACGTGGGGATCGCCGACTTCCCCACGGTGTCGGTCGACGACCCGCTCCAGTTGATCTTCAGTACGCTGCGCGGCGGCCGGCACAACGAGCTGCTGATGCTCGACCGGGGCGGCCGCCCGTACAAGTGGCTGCGACGCGGCGACCTGATGCGCGCCAAGGGATCGCTGGCCCGGGCCGGGCAGTTGGTGCACGACACCGTGACCCGGGACGCGACCCTGCACGACGCCCTGGAGGCGGTCCTCACCGACAGCGGCGGGCGGGTCGCGGTCACCGGGCGGCGCGGCGAGTACATCGGCGTCGTGGACATGGAGACCCTCATGAACTCGGTGCACGAGATGCTGGAGGCCGACCGGCTCGCCGCCGCCGAGCACGCGCACGACCTGGAGGACCTGCGCCACCACCGGACGGAGCAGGAGCTGGAGGGCGGTGCGGGCACCTCATGACCACCGCCTCCCCGCAGCGGCCACCGGGCGAACGGCCCCCCGGCGAGCACGAGGTCAAGGGCCTCCCGTTCCGCGACGAACTCGCCGACGACCTCGACCGGCCCCCCACGCCGGCTCCGCCCGGTCCGCTCCGCCGGATCGGCTGGCGCAGACTGGTGCTGCCGCCCGTCGTCCTGGGCCTGGTGGTGCTGGCCCTGTACCTGTGGATCACCAACATCCCGCTCGACGTCATCGAGCGGAACTCGCTCGGCGGCGGCAACGTCCGGCTCCGGCTGTGGCAGCACATCCAGCTCACGGCCATCTCCACCTTCTGGGTGCTGATCATCGCGATCCCCCTCGGCATCGCCCTCACCCGCGGCGGACTGCGCCGCGCCTCGCCGTTCGTGACCGGCCTCGCCAACATCGGCCAGGCCACCCCGGCCATCGGTCTGCTGGCGCTGCTGGTGATCTGGCTGGGCATCGGGCCGTCGACCGCGATCATCGGGATGGTCGCGTACGCCGTCCTGCCGGTGCTGTCGAACACCGTGGCCGGGCTCCGGGCCATCGACCCCCTGCTGGTGGAGGCCGCGCACGGGATCGGCATGTCGTCGACGGGCACCCTGCGCAAGGTGGAGTTGCCGCTGGCCGTCCCGCTGATCCTGGCCGGCGTGCGGACCGCCCTCGTACTCAACGTCGGCACCGCGACGCTGGCCACCTTCGGCGGCGGCGGGGGCCTGGGCGACCTGATCACCTCCGGGATCCAGACGCAGCGCATGCCGGTGCTGATCGTGGGCTCGGTGCTGACGGTGGTCCTGGCCCTGTTCGTGGACTGGCTGGCCTCCCTCGCGGAGACGGTCCTGACGCCGCACGGCCTGGAGGCGTAGATGCGTACTCACCGCGTACGGACGGCGGCGCTCGCGGGAGCGGCCCTGCTGGCGCTGGCCGGCTGCGGGCTCAAGAGCGGCTCCCCGATGGTGGACGACGTACAGCCCGGCTCGGTCGGTCGGGGCGAGCCCCTGGCGGGCGCCTCCCTCACGGTGACCTCGAAGAACTTCAGCGAGAACATCATCCTCGGCCAGATCCTCGGCCTCGTCTTCAAGGCGGCCGGTGCGGAGGTGCTGGACCGCACCAACCTGCCCGGCTCGATCAGCGCGCGCGAGGCCGTCCGCAAGGGCGACGCGGACGCCATGTACGAGTACACGGGCACGGCCTGGATCACGTACCTGGGCAACACCGAGCCCATCGACGACCCACGCGGCCAGTGGGACGCGGTGCGCAGGGCGGACCTGCGCAACGGGGTGGTGTGGCTGCCGCCGGCCACGCTCAACAACACGTACACCCTGGCCATCAGCAAGAAGAACAACGCGAAGTACAAGTTGCGGACGATGTCGGACGTGGCGGCGCTGGCCCGCAAGGACCCGTCGGCGGTGACGCTGTGCGTGGAGAACGAGTTCGCCTCGCGCGAGGACGGACTGCCCGGCATGGAGAAGGCGTACGGGATGAAAATCCCCACCGGCAACATTCAGAAGATGGACGCCGGGATCATCTACACCCAGGTCTCCAAGTCCGATTCCTGCCTGCTGGGCGAGGCGTTCACCACCGACGGCCGGATCAAGGCCATGGACCTGGACATCATGGAGGACGACAAGCGCTTCTTCCCCAACTACAACGCGGCGCCTGCGATCAACGCCAAGACGTTCGCCGAGCACCCGGTGATCGCGAACCTGCTGGCGCCGGTGACGCAGCGACTGACGACCGAGGTGGCGCGGGAGCTGAACGCCAAGGTGGACGTGGAGGGCCAGGACCCGCACGCGGTGGCGAAGGACTGGCTGCTGAAGGAGGGGTTCATCAAGGAGGGCTGAGCCGCCGGCAACGGAACGGCTCCGAGGGCGAGTTCCGACGAGAGGGTTCCAAAGAGAAGGTTGCAAAGAAACCCTTGCATAGGAATCTTTGCAACTCTATCGTGGAGCCATGCCCGAGAAGAACGCCCAAGACCCGCGGCCCGCCCAGCCGGTCGAGCCCACCCAGCCGGTCGAGCCTTCCCAACCCGTCGAGCCCGTCGAGCCGCAAGTCCGCATGCTCGACGCGCACTCGCTGCGCGGCCTCGCCCACCCGCTACGCATCCGCCTGTTGGGCGCCCTGCGCCTGCACGGCCCGGCCACGGCCTCCCGACTCGCCGAACGCCTGGGCGAGTCCAGCGGGGCCACCAGCTACCACCTGCGCCAACTCGCCGCGTACGGGTTCGTCGAGGACGCGCCCGAGCACGGCAAGGGCCGCGAGCGGTGGTGGCGGGCCTCCCACGACGGCACGGGCTTCGACGAGTCGCTGATCCACGCCGCCGACCC
The DNA here is from genome assembly GCF_042889445.1 of Streptomyces sp. NPDC002602. Lineage (NCBI taxonomy): Bacteria > Bacillati > Actinomycetota > Actinomycetes > Kitasatosporales > Streptomycetaceae > Streptomyces > Streptomyces sp. NPDC002602. Next base: position 838,499 of record NZ_JBIAQX010000002.1, read on the forward strand.
GGAGACGCGGGTCGCCGCGGACGTCTTCCTGTCCGAGATCACGAAGATCCACGCGCAGGAACTCGCCGGCTGGATGCGCGAGGCGCCGAGCTGGCCCCGGGACTGGCGCGCGGGCTCGGACATCAGCGACTTCACGCTGCGACTGACGGCCGAACAGTCCCTCGAACTCATCCGCAAACTGCACGACCTGATCAACACCTACCGCGATCTGCCGCCGGCGGAGGGCACGGAGACGGTCCGTTTCCACACGCACGCCTTCCCCCGCCACACCGAGTAGCCGCCACACCGAGCAGCAGCCACACCGAGCAGCCGCCGTCTCCTCGCCGCGCGCGAGAACCCGAAGAAGGAGTCCTGCCATGCACGCCTTCGCCCACACCGACCTGCACACCGCGCTCCACGCCGGCCGCACCGCAGAACTGGCGGCCGAGGCCGCCGCCTGGCACCTCACCCGCAACGCCGCCCCGGTCGCCCCCGAGCCCGCACTGCCCGCACTACCCGTGCTGCGCAACCGGCTCGGGGAGGCCCTGATCGCCGCCGGCATCCGGCTCATGCAGCCCGCGCACGTCCACTCCCGCGTGGTGCGCGGCGGCGCCTCGTGAGCCGCCGCCCCTTCGTGGCCGTACTGGCCGCCAACACCATCTCCATAGCCGGGAGTTCCCTCACCCTCATCGCCGTCCCGTGGTTCGTCCTGCAGAGCACGGGCAGCGCCGGCCGGGCCGGGATCGTCGCCTTCTGCGCCACCCTGCCCGTCATCGTCGCCGCGCTCGTCGGCGGCCCGGTCATCGACCGGATCGGGCGCCGCCGCATCTCGGCGGCCTCCGACCTGATCTGCGCGCTGTCGATCGGCGTGATCCCGCTGCTGCACCGGGCGGGGCTGCTGGAGTTCTGGATGCTGTGCGCCCTGATGGCGATCGGCGGCCTCGTCCACACCCCCGGACTGACCGCGCGCTACGTCCTGATCCCCCACCTCGCCGAGCACGCCGGAACCACCGTCGGCAGGGTGGCCAGCCTGTACGACGCCGTCTCGCGCGGCGCCCGGATGGTCGGGGCCGCGGTGGCCGGCCTGCTCGTCACCGCCTTCGGGGCCGAGACCGTACTGCTCCTGGACGCGGCCAGCTTCGCCGCGTCGGCGCTGCTCGTGGCCGTCTTCCTGCGCGGGGTCCCGGCCGCCGATCCGCAACGCACCTCAGAGAAGGTGTCGTTCGCGGGCTACCGGGCCGAACTCGCCGAGGGATGGGCCTTCCTGACCCGCTCACGGCTGCTGACGGGCATCACCCTGATGGTGATGGTGACCAACGGCCTGGACCAGGGCTGGTCCTCGGTACTGCTGCCCGTACACGGTCGCGAGGCACTGGGCGGGCCCACCGCACTCGGCCTGATGGTGTCCGTGTTCGGCGGGTTCGCGCTGCTGGGCGCCCTGCTCTACGGGGCGTGGGGCGAGCGGTACCGGCCGAGGACGGTCTTCGCGGTGGCCTTCCTGCTGTGCGGGGCGCCCCGGTACGTCGTGGCCGCCTTCACCGACACCCCGCCGCCGCTCGCGGTGACGATGGCCCTGGCCGGGCTGGGCGCGGGCATGCTGAACCCGATCCTGACCACGGTGATGATGGAGAGGATCCCGGACGCGCTGCGCAGCCGGGTGTCCGGGGTGACCACGGCGGGCTGCGAGTTGACGATGCCGCTGGGCGGCCTCGCGGCGGGCCTGCTCGTCGACGGGTTCGGCGCCGGTCCGGCCCTGCTGGCCTTCGCCGGGGTCTATCTGCTCGCCACGCTCGGCCCGTTGGTGTTCCCCGCCTGGGGCGGCCTGAACGACCGCCCGGACCGCGTCGAGAGGACCGACCGGAGCGTGCCCGCGCAGGGCGTCAGCAGGACGGAACCGGCTGCCCCTTGTTCAGCGCCCGAAGGGCGCTCACCGCATCCGTCAGCGAAGTGACGGGGATCAGCCGAAGCCCCTCGGGAAGTTCGGACAGGGCGTCGGAGCACTCCGCCTTCGGCACGAGGAACACGCTCGCCCCGTCCCGCTTGGCGGCCTGCGTCTTCAACGCCACCCCGCCCACCGCGCCCACCTCGCCGCTCGGGCTGATCGTGCCCGTGCCGGCGATGTTCCGGCCGCCGGTGAGATCGCCGCCGCTCCCGTCGCCGTCGAGCTTGTCGACGATGCCGAGGGAGAACAGGAGACCCGCGCTCGGGCCGCCGACATCGGCGAGGTTGAGCGTGACCTTCACGTCCTTCGGGTCCTTGTGGAGATAGCCGAGCGCGGCGGCGGAGGCCGTCGACTGCGACTTGGTCATTTCCTCCAGATTGTGCTCTTCGATCTCCTCGTCGCTCCCGCCCGAGGGATACACCGCGTCCTTGGGCATGACCGCCCGCGTCGTGTCGAACCAGTGGTCGACCAGCTCGGGCAGGCGCACCGTCGTGGAGGGACCGGTGGCCTGGATGGTGGTCATCCGGAGCTGCCCCTTGGTGTCCCGGGTGGGCGCGCCCGTGACGGCGATGACGGGCTTGCCGTCACGGGAGCCGAGCACGTCGGCCGTGAGCCCGGGCTGGGCGATCACGAAGGGCAGCGGCGCGAGGGCCGCCACGGCCAGCAACCCGACCAGGGGCAGGGCGCAGAGCGCCAGGGCGGCGGGACGCGGCAGACGTGTGAGGCGTGAGAGCACCCGGCCAATCTATCGGGCCCGGTCGCGCCCTCCCGCGTGACCCGGCACGCCGGCACGCGCGGGAGAAACCCGCCCTCCCCTGCGGTGGGGATGCACTAGACCCCGTACGAGGCTTCGTACGGGGTCGCGGGCCGGGTCTCGGGCGTTCGGTCGGATCAGCGCAGGGCGTCGGCGACCTCGCGGGCGGCGTCCACCACGCGCGGGCCGACCCGCTCGGGCACGGCGTCGGCCAGCATGACGACCCCGACGCTGCCCTCCAGGCCGGTGATGCCGACCAGGGGCGCCGCGGCGCCGCTGGCGCCCGCTTCGAGTTCGCCGTGGGTCAGCGTGTACCCGGGCTCGATGAGCGTGCCCTGACGGGCGGCCAGGATGGCCCGGCCGGCCGCCCCGCGGTCCAGCGGGTGACGGAAGCCGGCCCGGTAGGCCACGTGGTAGTCGGTCCAGGTCGGCTCGACGACGGCCACGGCGAGCGCCTCGCTGCCGTCCACGAGGGTCAGGTGCGCGGTGGCCCCTATGTCCTCGGCGAGGGACCGCAGCGCGGGCAGGGCCGCCTCGCGCACGAGCGGGTGCACCTGACGGCCGAGCCGCAGCACGCCGAGTCCGACCCGTGCCCGGCCGCCGAGGTCCCGGCGGACCAGGGCGTGCTGTTCGAGCGTGGCGAGCAGGCGGTAGACCACGGTGCGGTTCACACCGAGGCGGTTGGACAGCTCCGTGACGGTCAGACCGTGGTCGGTGTCGGCGAGCAGCTTGAGGACCCGGAGCCCTCGGTCGAGAGTCTGGGAGGTTTCCGCAGTCACGACGCCTCTCCCTCTTTAGGTGGGCGGCGGTGACTCTCACGGGGTGGAGCGCTGCCGGTCCCTCGGCGACGCACGGAGAGGCCGCCGGTAGCGGCCATGGCACCGGCTGCGCTCCCGCGGCGGCGCTGCCACGGGGCGTTCGATGCGGGGACAGTATCCAGCAGGTTCGCTGAGCGGAAGGGCTCGTCCAGAATCCGGGCGCCTACTGCCCGCTTGTACCCATTTGTTCGAGCGGGTGTGTCAATTCGTAATCTTCCCCGGCATCTTCCCCACATCCTCCCCGGCGCGCATTCGCATTCCGAACGGATAGCTCCGGTTCTGCCGAAACGACGAAGGGGACCGTGCGCGTCGGCGCACGGTCCCCTCCCCGTACCCTCACGCGGGCGGCGGCGTCACCGCATCCGGGTGGCCCACTCCTGGACCTTCTTGATCCGCTCCCGCAACTGACCCGCCGTCGCCTCCGCGCTCGGCGGCCCGCCGCACACCCGGCGCAGCTCCGTGTGGATCACCCCGTGCGGCTTGCCGCTCTGGTGGACGTACGCGCCCACCATCGTGTTCAGCGACTTGCGCAGCTCCAGCAGCTCCTTGTGCGAAACCACGGGCCGCCGTTCCGCCGGCAGCTCCAGCAGGTCCGCCTCGGAGTCCGGCTTGCGCCGGCTGTGGGCGATCTGCCGCGACTGCCGCTTCTGGAGCAGCATCTGCACCTGGTCCGGCTCCAGCAGCCCGGGGATGCCCAGGTAGTCCTGCTCCTCCTCGCTGCCGGGGTGCGCCTGCATCCCGAACTCGGCGCCGTCGTACAGCACCCGGTCGAAGACGGCGTCGGACTCCAGCGCCTCGAAGGACATCTGCTCCTCGTCGCCGGTGTCCTCGTCCTCCAGCTTGTTCGCCTCGTCCATTTCCTTCTCGGACTCGGCGTACGGGTCTTCCTCGCCCTGCTTCTTCGGCTTGTCGAGGACGTGGTCGCGCTCGACTTCCATCTCGTTGGCGAAACCGAGCAGATACGGAATGGTCGGAAGAAACACGGACGCGGTCTCGCCGCGCCTGCGCGAACGTACAAATCGCCCGACTGCCTGCGCAAAGAACAAAGGAGTCGAAATGGTGGTGGCATAAACGCCCACGGCGAGGCGCGGAACGTCGACGCCCTCGGACACCATGCGGACCGCGACCATCCAGCGGTCGTCGTTCGCGCTGAAATCGTCGATGCGTTTCGAGGCGCCCGTGTCGTCGGACAGGACGACGGTCGCCTTCGTGCCGGTGATCTCCCTGATCAGCTTCGCGTACGCGCGCGCCGAGTCCTGGTCGGAGGCGATGACCAGGCCACCCGCGTCCGGGATGCCCTTGCGGACCTCCGTCAGCCGCTGGTCGGCGGCGCGCAGGACGTTCGGCATCCAGTCGCCGCGCGCGTCGAGCGCCGTGCGCCAGGCCTGCGAGATGGCGTCCTTGGTCATCGGCTCGCCGAGCCGGGCGGCGATCTCGTCGCCCGCCTTGGTGCGCCAGCGCATGTTGCCGCTGTAGGACAGGAAGATCACGGGGCGGACGACGCCGTCGCCGAGCGCGTTCCCGTAGCCGTAGGTGTAGTCGGCGGACGACCGGCGGATCCCGTCGTTCCCCTCCTCGTACGTCACGAAGGGGATCGGGTTGGTGTCGGACCGGAAGGGCGTACCGGTCAGCGCGAGCCGCCGGGTCGCCGGATCGAAGGCCTCCAGGCAGGCCTCGCCCCAGGACTTCGAGTCGCCGGCGTGGTGGATCTCGTCGAGGATCACCAGGGTCTTGCGCTGTTCGCACCGGTTGCGGTGCAGCATCGGCTTCACGCCGACGCCCGCGTACGTCACGGCGATGCCGTGGTAGTCCTTGCTCAGCGGGCCGGCCGAGTACTCGGGGTCCAGCCGGATGCCTATCCGGGCGGCGGCCTCGGCCCACTGCTTCTTCAGGTGTTCGGTCGGCGCGACCACGGTCACCTGCTGCACCACGTGGTGGTGCAGCAGCCAGGACGCGAGGGTCAGCGCGAAGGTCGTCTTGCCGGCTCCGGGGGTCGCGACCGCGAGGAAATCGCGCGGCTGGGTCTCCAGGTACCGGTTCAGCGCACCCTCTTGCCAGGCGCGCAGCTTGCTGGCGGTACCCCACGGCGCGCGGCCGGGGAAGGCGGGTGAGAGGTGGTGGGAGGCGGTAGTAGTCACGGTCTCCGGTTCGTGCTCTCGGTGTATCTGGTACGGGCGGGAAGCGGTCGTACGTAGGACAACCGGGCCACCTTACCGGCACGGGCCCGCCCCTCGCGGAGGGACAGGCCCGTGACCTCGGCGGGTGCGGCGAGCATCACATCCGTCGCGCTCGCGGCGCGCCCCGGGGGCCGTCACCGGCGTTCCCCGAGGCCGGTCCGCCCACCGGCGCGCGGACCTCGCCCCGGTCAACTCCCTTGAGGTCCGCGCCGTTCGGGGCCGGGCACGTCCGCCGCCGGGGTGGGCCGGGCGGTGTCCGGCGGGGTCGGCCGGGCGGTGTCCGCCGGGGCGGGCCGGGCGGTGTCGGCCGGGGTCGGCCGGGCGGCGGTGTCCGGCGGGGTGGGCCGGGCGGTGTCGGCCGGGGTCGGCCGGGCGGCGGTGTCCGGCGGGGTGGATCGACCGGCGCCCGGCGCCTCCGCCGCCGGGGCGGCGTGCAGCCGGGTCGCCACCCACGCCCCCACCAGCGCCACGCACGCCATCGGCAGGAAGACCACCACGAACGCCCCCGGATGCGAGGACGCCCCGCCGGAGGTCACGGCGTGCGCGGCCCCCACCGTTCCCCCGCCCAGCGCGGCGAACGCCGCCCCGCCGGCCGCCAGCAGCACCACATTGGCCAGCGCGTCGGAGATCTGCAGCGCGGCGGAGTTCGCACCGGCCTCCTGCGGCGCGGACAGCTCCAGCAGCAGCACGCTCGTCGAGCCGATCACCAAGCCCATCCCGAGGCACCCGATCGCCCAGGCCAACGCCAGCGTCCACACCGGAACCCACGTCAACAGCACCGTCGGGGCGACCGCGATGGCGAACGCCACCAGCACCATCCCGCCGACCATCAGCCGTTCCCGGTACGGCGCCATCCGCCCCTTCGACTGGACCCAGGAGCCGCCCGCCCAGGTGAGCCCGCCCAGTGCCAGCGAGAACCCGGCCAGGGTCGGGCTCAGCCCCCGCTGGGTGACCAGCATCAGCGGCACGAAACTCTCGGCCGCGATGAACGAACCCGCCGCCACCCCCCGCAGCAACACCACCGACGGCAGCCCGCGCCGGGCCAGGTACGTGCCGCGCGGCAGCAACCCCCGCGCCGCCGGCACCAGCAGCGCCGCGCCCGCGACGGCCGGCACGACCGAGAGCCACCGCAGGTCCTGGGCGGCGTACTGGAGCAGCCCCGCACCCGCCGAGATCCCGAGGGCGAGCCGGATCCGCCGCCGGTCGAAGGCCACCGGCTCCCCGCCGGCCACCGGCCCCGACGCGGTCCGACGGATCGCCGGTATCGCCACGACCAGCGGTACGACGACCAACGCGGGGATCGCGAGGAACACCCACCGCCAGCCGAGGTGCTCGGTCACCGTCCCGGCGGCCAGCGGGCCCACGATCGAGGGGACCACCCAGCTCGCGGCGAACGCGGCCATGATCGCGGGGCGCAGCCGCTCGTCGTAGGCCCGGCTGACGACCACGTACAGGGCGACGATCACCAGCCCGCCACCGAAGCCCTGCACCGCCCGCCCGAGCAGGAACACCCACATCCCGGCGGCCGTCCCCGACAGCACCAGCCCGCCGGCGAACGCCCCGATCCCGAGGGCGAGCGGCCGCAGCGGCCCCTGCCGGTCGGCCCACTGCCCGGACAGCACCATGCCGAACAGGCTCGTCGTGAAGTAGGAGGAGAAGGCGAAGGCGTACAGACCGATCCCGTTCAGCTCCCGCGCGGCGACCGGCATGGCCGTGCCGACGGCGGTCGCCTCGAAGGCGATGAGGAACACGACGGAGATGATGCCGATGCTGAGCGTCCGGTACGCGGCCCCGAGGATCCCGCCCGGGGACTCCGAGGGCTCGGGCGAGGCCGGTGCGGCGGCCTCGGGGACACGGGGTTCCAGTGCGCTCATCGCCCCAGCGTAAGGTCCATACCTCTGCTTCGTCCCTGTCAATTCGACCGATCCCGACTCCGCCTCCGGGCCTAGGCCGTCTCTTTCGGATCGTGCCTGACCCGCGCCGCCCGGCACGATCCGAAAGAGACGGCCCAGGACTGTGAACGGAGCATGGCAGTCGCGTTGCGGCACCCGCGCCCCCCTTCCACCGCCGCTGGGCGCCTCGTACGGTCGTACTCGTCACCACCACACAGCCGTGTGCCCGAGTGGTTGAGGGACTCGCCTGCAAAGCGAGTTACGCCGGTTCGATTCCGGTCACGGCTTCGCATGCGAGGGCTGTCCGGGAACCAGGTTCCCGGACAGCCCTTCGTCATGGTCGGTACCGCTCGTGCCGCCCGATCAGTTGCCCGCGCGCCGCCCGAGCACGGTGGTGACGGCCCCGCCGACGATCAGCACGCCCACCAGCCCGAGCCCGATCCACCACACCGTGCCGCGGAACGCGGCCGCGTCGTCCGCCCCGGATTCCGTCGACGGCCCGGCGTCGCCGGCCGCCATCGCCGCGGCCGCGGCGACGAAGTCGGGCAGCGGGTACACGTCAGCCGGCCCGGGGGGACCCGGAGTGGGCATCGCGATCCGGGGCCGGGCCACCCCGTACCCGACCCCGTCGTTGCGCACCGCACCGCTCAGGGGAGCGCCGGCGGTGTTGAGCAGGACCCGGAGCACCTGGTTGTTGGTCCAGTCGGGGTGGGCGGACCAGAGCAGTGCGGCCGACGCGGAGGCCAGGGCGGTGGCCTCTCCGGTCCCGTGACTCTTGCAGTAACCCGCCTTGCCCCGGCAGGCCGTGAGGATGTCGACGCCCGGCGCGGACATGTCGACCTGCGGTCCCGCCAGCGACTCCGCGGTCGGCTTGCCGCCCGGATCGACGGCGGCGACCCCCACCACACCGGGCGTGGCGGCCGGATACCGGAGCCCGCCCGCCTTCTCGGCCGAGGACTCCTCGCCCACGGCCGCGAAGACCAGCTTGCCCTTGGACAGCGCGTACTTCACCGCGTCGTCCCCCGCCGGGTCGGCCGTCGCCGTGGACATGGAGATGTTGACGACCTTCGCGTCCGAGTCGGCCGCGCGACGGATCGCCGCCGCCCAGGACGACTCCCCCGGCGTGTCCTCCCGAGGCACCCTGATCGGCAGGATCTTCACCCCCGGGGCGATCCCGGACAACCCTTCGCCACCGGAGCCCTTGCCCGTACCGGCGATGATCGTGGCCATCGACGTACCGTGCCCGTCCCGGTCCGTACGCTCGTCACCCTCGGCCTTGCCCCCGGCGAGGTCCACACCGGGCAGCACCTGCCCCTCCAACTCGGGCACGCGTCCCACACCACTGTCGATGACAGCCACCGTGACGCCCTTGCCCGTGCCGACCTTCCAGAACTCGGCCGCCTTCATCGCGGTGAGGTGCCACTGCTGCTCGCGAACGGTCTCCGCACGGGCCGGCGCCCCGGCAACCCCGACCACCAGCAGACCGGCCAACACCGGCCCCGCCCCGCGCAAGAACCGCCGATACCCCCCCGTCAACCCCATCAACGCCTCGCGCGCCGCACGACGACAGCCGCAACGGCACCGCCGATGAGCACACAAGCCCCCAACCCCAACGCGAGCCACGGAAGCCCCCCGCCGGACTCCTGCGCCCCGGCCCGAGGAACAGGCGCGGGCTCCACCGACTCGGAGGCCTTGGCACCCGGCACCCCGGAAGGCGCCTTACCGGCGCCGGCACCCGCGAGATCAGGCAACGGATACACATCGGCCGGCCCGGGATCACCGGGCGTCGGCACCGCAATCCGGGGGCGAACCACTCCGTAGCCGATACCGTCATTGCGCTCGGCACCGTCGACGGGCTTCCCGGCCGTGTTCAGCAAGACCCGAAGCACCTGATTGTTGGTCCAGTCGGGATGCAACGACCACACGAGTGCGGCCGACGCGGAGGCGAGGGCGGTGGCATCACTGGTGCCGTGAGTCTTGCAGAGCCCTGTCTGGTCACGACAGGCCGAGACAATGTCGACACCGGGGGCGGTCATGTCGACCTGCGGCCCGCGCTGCGATTCCTCGGTCACAACACCCTTGGAGTTCACAGCGCCGACCCCAACTACGCCCGGCGTGGCAGCCGGATAGTTGATCTCATTGGTCGACGCCCCTTCATTGCCGACAGAAGCAAAGATCAACTTTCCCTTCGATACGGCATACTTCACCGCTTCGGTTCGAGCGAGGTCATCTTTCGGCACGCTCAGGGAAATATTGATGATCTTGGCGTCCGAGTCCGCCGCATATCGAATCGCTGCAGTCCAGGATGGGGTTGTCAGATCCAACTCGTGCGGGACCCGCAGTGGGAGGATCTTGGCTTCGGGAGCAAGTCCCATTGCTCCGTCGCCGCTTGGATGCTTTCCAGTGCCAGCAATGATCGAAGCCATGGAGGTGCCGTGACCGTCGTAGTCCGTACGCTGGTCGCCTTCGGCTTTCCCCCCTGCGAAATCCTTGCCGACCAGCACCTGACCCTCCAACTCGGGAATGCGCGCCACACCACTGTCAATCACAGCGACCGTGACACCCGCACCCTTGCTGACTTTCCAGATCGCGTCGGCCTTCATGACATCGAGATGCCACTGCTGCTCACGAATGGTCTCCGCGTGGGCCGGGTTGACAGCAACCCCGGACAACAATAGGCCTACGAAAACCGAGGTCGCCTTACGCATGCGCATCCCGTGCAACGTCCGTTCTGCTCAGTCAATCACCGGCGGCACAACACGACGGTTGGCCTGCCAGGTCTCTTCGTCCTCGGCCAGGTAATCGGGGCGTTCGCCCCCCTGCCCGTCGCGCCGCTTACCCGGGCCTTGAACACCCGCAGCGCCATGTCCCATGCCACCAACCGGCCCGGCTCCCGCCACACCGCGCACAAGCCCCGAGCCGCCCTGCGTGAACGACTGACCACCGGTGATTGAGCGACCGCCCGAGACAGGTGGGCGCCCACCAACGACACCGCCGGGCTCTGTGGCGAATCGGCGACCGACCGCTGAGCCACCTGATGCGCCATGCGCCCCACCAGTGCCTCCACCCATGCCACCGCCCATCACGCCGCGACCGGCTGTCTGGCCACCTTCCGCGCCGATGACCGTGCCGCGCGGGATACCGGCACTGGGGCCGACTCCAGAGATCGGCCGACCCCCGACGATCCCCGTGTCTCGCGGAGGAAGTCCTGCAACAGCGCCGGCCTTGCCCGTAAGACCGCCTGCCCCAGGGAACATCCCGCCGCCCACGGGGCCAAGACCACCACCGGGCTTCACCACGGCGATCGGCGAAACCGGCACAAGCGGAGTAGCCCCACCAGGTGTGACAGCGGTACCGCCAGGCCCTACCGCCCCGGCACCAACCGGGGCCTGAGGCAGAGACTTGTCCGGTAGCGTCCCGACATGGTTGAGATCCAGGTCGGGAATCGCTGAAACAGGGGCGGTCGTCGGCCCGGTGGTCGAGGGCGCGACAAAGGAGTCGTTCGACCCTGGCGAGCGTCCGGTCGGGACATCAAGCTCGCTGGATGATGCCCCCGACGCAACCTGCGGACCATGGGAAGGACCGCCCGAGTTGCCGACGGTTCCAGACCCGCCCCCAGGTCGCTCGATGATGGTTGACCCGTTGTCACCTTGTGGAACAAAGTTCGCCGGCGGCGGGGGGAACGTCGGGATCTCCGCCTTGTTCATCTGGTACGCCGACTGCGTGTACGAGGAGGCCAGCTTCTCCAACTGCTGAACGGCGCCCGCGCGATGCGCTTCCAGCTTTCGCCAGGAATCCCGAGAGATCGGCTGCATGTCCGGGTCGTTGTGGAACTTCCTGGCCGCCGCGTAGTTGGCCAATTCCGGCTCGACTTCGCCCCGCTTCGGCATGTCCCGCCGAACCTCGCGCATGGTCTGCCCGGCCTCGACCATGTACTTGCCGCCGGTGGCGCTGTACTCGCTCAGGCGGAGTGTCGCGCTGCCCGCCTGGCTCACCCATTCCTGGAAGGCGGTCGACGCCTCGCCCTCCCAGCCGGACACCTTGTGCGACTTCAGGATCTCCCCGATCGCCTTGATGTCCCCGGCGGCCTTGACCAACGCCGTGCCCCGTGCCTCCACCGTCTCGGGGCTGAAGTGCGCCACCATCGCCATCAGTTGTTCGATCGAGTAGTCCCCGAAGCCCGGCATCAGTTCCCCCCTTGCGGATAGTCCTGGCCACCGGGCGTCGGCGCCTTGTACAGCGGGTCCCGCTGCGGGACGTAGTCCTCGTGCGCCTTCGCCGAGATCGCGGCCATCCGGCGGCGGGTCTCCTCGTCGATGCCCGCGAAGCCCTTGCCCGCCATTCGGATCGCGATGCCCAGGCCCTCGATCTGTCCCGCCAGCCCCTTCGACAGGTTCACCAGTTGTTCGTGCACCGTCGTGTAGGCGGTCTGCAGTTGGGCGGCCTCAGGGAAACCCTGCCCCAGCACGCCGGCCGGCAGTGTCCCGTCGGCCAGCTTCTTGTCCGCCGCCGCCGACCCGTCGAGCTTGTCGAGGAGGTCGTCGACCAGCTTCTTGTAGCCGTTCAGCGTCTCGTACTCGATCCGCATCGCCGCCGTCGGCGGGGGTCCTCCGACGTACGGTCCCGGCACACCCTGCCCGTAATCCAATGCCACGACGGCCTCCCCGACTCCCCGTTGTCCCCGGGGGAGCGGTGTCGGCACCGCTCCCCGTCCCCGTTCGCACGCGCCTGCACTCATTCGCATGCACTCGTTCGCAATGCGTTCACACGCACACGTGCGCAGTCTCGCCGGCCACTCTAGCGACCGGCGCGGACAGCCCCAACCCCGGGGTTGCACGTGCAATGGGCTTCACACGGTCAGGAGTTGGGCGCCGCCACCGCCGCGGATGGCCGGATCGGGATCCTGTTGACCGGTCGTCCGGTGGCGGATCGGACGGCCGAGGCCACGGCCGCCGGGGTCGTCACCACGGGGACGGCGCTCGCCGCCTTGGCCCCGAACGGGGCCACCACGTCGCGTTCCTCGACCAGTTTGACGATGCGGACCGCCGGCGCGTCCAGCGCGGTGGGCAGGGCGTAGCCCGTGAGGTCGGGGTGGCGGATGACTCCCCCGATCGAGCGGAGGTTCTCCGTCAGGGCCGCGCCCACGCCCTGGGTGACGCCCGCCTCGATACGGGCTTCGAGCTGGCGGGGGTTGAGAACGCGGCCGACGTCCTGGGCGACGGCGAGTTCGACGACGCGTACGGAGCCCAACTCGATGTCCACGTCCACCACCGCCCGGATCGCGCAGAACGCGAGCCCGACGAAGGCGTCGCCCTGGCCGTCGGCGTCCAGGGGTTCGGTGGGGTGGGGGCGGCACTGGGCCGTGGCCCAGAGTTCCTTGCCCTCTATCGCCTCGGCGACGGTCGTGGAGAACGCCCCGTCGTACGACGTGATCCGGCCGTCCGTGATCTGGAGCAGTTCGGTGGACATGCCCAATTTGTGGGCCATCGGCTGGAGGAGCTGGGTACGGACCATCTTCGCCGCGCGTTCGACGGCCCCGCCCGACACCCACGTGTGTCGCCCGTGCGCGGCCGGTCCGGCCGGCGGCTGGTCGGTGTCGACGGCGGCCGTCACGACCTCGTCGACGCCGAGGACCTCTTGGACGATCTGTCGGGCGAGCGTGGCGAAGCCCTGGCCGGTGTCGACGGCCGCGCAGATGACGGTGGCCGCACCGTCCACGATCTTCACGGTGGCGGTGGAGACCTCGTCGGTCCCCTCCGCGCCGAGCATGTGGACCATGCCGACGCCGTACCCGACGCCGCGCCGGACCGCGCCCGGTTCGCCCGCGCCCTCCGGGCCGCCGGGCAGCAGCCACTCGTCCTCGGGGGTGTCCTTCGGGAGGGACGGAAGCGGGTGGTCGCGTACCGCGCGCAGGAGTTCGGCGACCGGCGCGGGGCAGGTGACCGTCTGGCCGGTGGGCAGGAGGTCGCCGGTGGCCAGGACGTTGCGCATGCGCAGCTCGGCGCCGTCGATGCCGAGGGCAGCCGCGAGCTTGTCCATCTGGCCTTCGTAGGCGGCGCACACCTGCATGGCGCCCTCGCCGCGCACGTGGCCCGACGGCGGGTTGTTCGTGCGTACCACCCAGCCCTCGACGAAGGCGTGCGGGACGACGTACGGGCCGCACGCGAACGCCACGGCGGCGGCCAGCGATTCCGAGGACGAGTCGGCGTACGCGCCCGCGTCCATCAGGATCTGTGCCTCGACCTTGACCAGCCGGCCCTCCGCGTCCGCGTGGTGGCGGTAGCGCAGGAGCGTCGGGTGGCGGTGGGCGTGGCCGAGGAAGGACTCCTCGCGGGTGGCGGCCAGTTTGACGGGGCAGCCGGTGCGCAGGGCCAGCAGGCCGAGCGGCAGTTGGAACGCCGGGTCCTCGCGGTCGGCGGTCGCCCCGGGGACGCCGGTGACGACGATCCGTACCCGGTCGGGCTCCAGCCCGAAGCAGGCGGCGGCCAGGTCGCGGTCGGTGTGCGGGTCGGTGGAGGCGGTGTAGATCTCCACTCCGCCGTCGGGGCGCGGTACGGCCAGTCCGGCCTCGGCGCCGATGGGCGCCGGGTCCTGGCGGCCGATGCGGTACAGGCCCTCGACGACGACCTCGCCGGTCGCGTCCGGGTCGCCGTAGCGCAGCGGGATGTGCCGGATCAGGTTCCCGTCGGGGTGCAGGGCGGGGGCGCCGAACGCCTGCTCGGGGTCGGTGATCGCTTCGAGCGGTTCGTACTCGACGGTGATGGCGGCGGCCGCGAGGCGGGCGGTGTCGGGGTGGTCGGCGGCCACGGCGGCGATGGGCTCGCCGTGGTGGCGTACCACGTCGTGGGCGAAGACGGGCCGGTCGGCGATGCGGCGGCCGTGGGTGGTGGCGCCGGGGACGTCGGCGTGGGTGACGACGGCGCGGACGCCCGGCATGGCGGCAGCCGCCGTGGTGTCGACGGAGAGGATGCGGGCGTGGGCGTGCGGGGAGCGCAGTACGGCCGCCCACAGCAGTCCTTCGGCCCACAGGTCGGCGGCGTAGGGGAACGTGCCGCCGGTCTTGGCCCGGGCGTCGGCGGACGGGACGGAGGCGCCGATCCCGCGCAGCGGTTCCTGCCCGTCCTCCGCTCCGGGGCCCGGGGTCGTCGTCACGGTGGCCGTGCTCGTCGCGGTGGCCGCGTCCTGCCCGCTCACGCCGAGCCTCCGTTGGGGTGGATGCCGCCCTCGCCGGGCGGGGCCTGGTGCGGGATGCGCGTCTCGGAACCGGAACCGGAACCGGAACCGGTGCCGGAGCCCGTGCCGGAACCGGAGTCGCCGGCGGCGGTCGCCTCGCGCTCGGAGACGACCTCGCGGACGGCCTCGATGACGCCCTTGTAGCCGGAGCAGCGGCAGAGGTTGCCGCAGAGCGCCTGGCGCGTCTCCAGCTCGCTCGGCGCGTGATTGCCTTCCAGCAGGTCATGGATGGTCATGGCCATGCCGGGGATGCAGAACCCGCACTGCACCCCGCCCGACCTGCACAACGCTTCCTGTACGTCGGAGAGTTCCCCGTCCGTGGCGAGACCCTCGACCGTCCGGACCTCGCTGGACGCGGCGGTCGCGGCGGGCACCAGGCAGGACGCGACGAGCCGGCCGTCCACCTGCACGGCGCAGGCCCCGCACTCGCCCTGCGAGCATCCGTCCTTGGCGCCGGCGAGGCCGAGCCGCTCGCGCAGCACGTACAGCAGCGACTCGCCGATCCAGGCGCCGGTGACGGGGCGGTCGGCCCCGTTGACGCGCAGGACGTAGGAAGCCAGCGGATGCTCGTGATGGGCGTCGGCCCCCGCGTCGTCTTCTTCGTACGTCGTCTCCCCGAGCGGGACATCGGGCCGGTCGCCCGCGTCCGGGAGTGCCACGGCACTGTCCGGGGCGTCCTCGACCGGCACGTCCGGCGCGGTGGCTTCGGCGCGACCGCCGGCGGGCTCCTGCTCGGGCTCGACGAACACGAGCCCGTGCCCGTCGGTGGCCTCCGGCCCGGCCGGGGCGTCCGCGCGCCCCTCCCCGGGCTCGGGCTCCGACCCGCCCACGTCCAAGCCGCGCCCGTCCGTGGCGAGACCGTCCCGGTCCACCGCGAACCCGCGCCCGTCCGTGGCGAACCCGTCGCGATCGTCCACCGCGAACCCGCGACCGTCCGTGGCGAGACCGTCCCGGTCCACCGCGAACCCGCGCCCATCCGTACCGAACCCGTCGCGATCGTCCACCGCGAACCCGTCGCGATCGTCCACCGCGAACCCGCGACCGTCCGTGGCGAGACCGTCCCGGTCCACCGCGAACCCGCGCCCATCCGTACCGAACCCC
>NZ_JBIAQX010000002.1:854493-925327 GCF_042889445.1 Streptomyces sp. NPDC002602
GTCGCGATCGTCCACCGCGAACCCGTCGCGGTCGTCCACCGCGAACCCGCGCCCGTCCGTGGCGTAACCACCCGCGTCCACGACGAACCCGCGCCCGTCGGTGGCGAAGCCCTCGCGGTCGTCCACGGCGAAACCGCGCCCGTCCGCCTCGAACCCGCGCCCGTCCGTCGGCTCCGGCCCGGTGGCGGCCCGGTCGGCTCGGGTGAATCCGTGTCCGTCGCCCGGGCCGGCCTCCGTGCCCGCCGGGCGCGGTCGTTCGCCCTCGACCGGCGTCTGCGCCGGGCCGTGGGCGGCGTCGATGTCCGGGGCCGGGTGGGTCACCGACTCCGGGTCGGGGAGCGGGGTGCCCACGCCGGGGCCGCCCAGCACCCTGGGGCCGCGCCCGGGAGGGCCGCCGACCGGGCCGCCGCCGTGCCGTGCGGCTCCGCCGTCGTCGCCCTGGAACGTGCCCGGGAGCACCCCCGAGCTCAGCGAGGCGTCGTACACGGGCGTCGCCCAGGGGGCGGCCGCGCCGCCCGGCAGGGTCGCCGGGGCCTGGCTCCAGTCGGCGGCGGGCGCGCCGCCGGGCAGCGTCCACTGGCCGGTGTCCCGGCCGTCGTCGGACCGCGTCGCGTCGGGGAACCGCCATTCGGCGGTGTCGGCGGGGTCGGGGTTGCCGGGCGTCTCGGCCGGGTCCGCCTGCGTCTGGTCCTGGCCGGTCGCGCCGAAGACGGCGGCCACGGACGCGGGCAGCGGGATCGAGGCCGGGATCGGCCCCCGCGCGGGCGCCTGGCCGGCCGCGGAACCCGGCGCGGAACCGGGCACGGAACCGTCCTGGCCCGTCGCGCCCGTTCCCGCCTCGGGCCACTGGACCGGCATCGTCCAGGTCCCGGTGGCCGAGGGGTCGGCGGAGCCGGAGCCCAAGGGCACGATCATCGGCGGTGGCACGTACCCGTGCCCGGGGGCCGCCAACGGCTCCCGGTTGTCGAGCGCGTCCAGCATCTCCTGCGGCAGCTTCACGAAGGCCGTGGCTTCGGAGTCCATTTCGCCGCCGTGCGGCACCGGTTCCCAGCCCCAGCCGGCATTCGCGTGGCCGGTGCTCCCGGTCGTTCCGCTCACGTTCTCGTTCTCACTCATGTGCTCAGTGCCCTCCCCAGGGCCCTCCGTGCCAGCACGGCCACCGTCCGCCGCAGGTGCAGCACTCCGGCAGCCACCGGTTCTCCCTGGTCGGGCACGCAAGCCGCGGCGACGTACTCGCCGAAGGCCTCCAGCGCCTCGGGGGCCAGGCTGCGGTCCCCGTCCCAGTCGATCAACGAGGCCACCCACTGTTCGGCCTCCAGCGGCCGCAGGGGCATCGGGGCGACCGCGCCGATGGCGCAGCGCACTCCGCGGCGCGCGGGGTCCAGCACGAGCCCCGCGGAGGCGACCGCGCGCCCGGGGCCCGTACGGCCCGTGGCCTTCAGGAACACCTGCGGCGCGTGCAGCAGGGGAACCCGTACGAAACCGATCAGTTCGCCCGGGCGGAGCATCTCGCGGCCGGCCAACAGGTGGGAGACCGGGATCTCCCGCCGGGACACCCCGGAGTCGCCGAGCGCGGGCGGGCCGACGATGATCAGCACCGCCTCCAGCGCCGCCAGGACGGGCAGGGCGTCGCCCGTGGGGGCGGCCGTGGCGATGTTCCCGCCGAGGGTGCCCGCGTTGCGGATCTGCGGCGGTCCGGCGGCGCGGGCGGCGGCGGCCAGCGCGGGGATCAGGGCGGCGAAGTCCGGCCGGCCCATCCGGGCGTGGGTGAGGCCGGCGCCGAGCAGGGCGTGACCGTCCTGGTACTGCCAGCCGCGGATCTCGTTGATCCGGCCGAGGCCGACCAGCGCGGCGGGCCGCAGCAGTCCGGCGTTGACGGCCGCCATCAGGTCGGTGCCGCCGGCGACGGGTACGGCCGCGGGCATGGCGGTGAGCGCCGCCACGGCCTCGTCGAGCGAGGTCGGCAGCGTCACGGACTGCGCCGCCCGAGGGCCCTGAGGCCCCTGAGATGAATGCGGTGAGTGCGGTGCGTGCGTGGTCAACCCGGCTGCCCCTTCCCGATGTCCCGGTCCCGGCGCTCACGCCTGTCCGCCGTACGGTACGTCCTCACCGCCGGGACGTGGCAACTCTGGCACATCTTCCGCGCCGCCCGGCGCGAGGGTCGGCCGGACGCGCGACGTCGGGGTCCGGCCCGCCGACGCCGCGCACTTGCGACCGTATCGACCTAAATCGGGAAAGAGTTCCAAAGGACTTCAAACGCTGCGTCGGTTGCCTGAGTCACACGATCGGGGGCTCGCCGTCGATCGGGCGCCCGAGCACCCCGGGGCGGCGCTGCCGGGGCAACGGGCCGCCGGGCGGCCGGTAGTCCACCCCGAGGGCGTCCAGCCGCGCGTAGTGCGTCGCCATGCGCTCCTCGAAGCCCGCCCAGTCCCGTTCCGCGGGCTCGGGAAGGCGTGACCAGACCACCTCGGCGAAGGCGGCCAGGCGCGGGAACACCTGGTAGTCGACCCGGCTCTGGTTCTCCGTCACCTCGGTCCACACGTTGGCCTGCGCGCCCAGCACGTGGGCGGCCGCCTCCGGCGACAACTTCGGCGGTACCGGCTCGAACCGGTACACGTCGGCGAGCGAGCGGACGTACCCGATCGGCATCGGCTCGTCCTCGCCCGGCGCCTGACGGTGGTCCAGGTACACCTGCTGCTCGGGGCACATCACCACGTCGTGGCCCGCCTCGGCGGCGGCGACGCCGCCCGCGTACCCGCGCCAGGAGGACACCGCCGCACCCGGCGCCAGTCCGCCCTCCAGGATCTCGTCCCAGCCGATCAGCCGTCGGCCGCGCTCGGCGAGCCAGCCGTCGAAGTGCCGGATGAACCAGGCCTGGAGCCCGTCCTCCCCGTCCACTCCCAGTTCCCGGATCCTCGCCTGCGCGGCCCGGGAGGCGCGCCACTGCGCCTTGGGGCACTCGTCGCCGCCCACGTGCACGAAGGGCGAGACCTCCGCCGGGAACAGTTCCAGCAGTTCCTCGAAGACGCCCTCGTAGAACCGCAGTACGGCCTCGGTGGGGGCCAGCACGTTCTCGCAGATCCCCCAGTCGTCCCAGACCCCGAGCGCCGCGGTGTCCACGACGTCGGTGTTCCCCAGTTCGGGGTAGGCGGCGATGGCGGCCTGCGAATGGCCCGGCACGTCGATCTCGGGCACGACCCGCACGTGCCGCTCGGCGGCGTACGCGACGATCTCGCGGATGTCGTCCCGGGTGTAGAAGCCGCCGTGCGGGGTCTCGTTCCACAGCGGTGACGCCCGGTGCCCCCAGCGGCTGCGCGGCCGCCAGGCGCCGACCTCGGTGAGCCGGGGGTACCGCTCGATCTCGACGCGCCAGCCCTGGTCGTCCGTCAGGTGCAGGTGCAGCACGTTCAGCTTGTGGGCGGCGAGCAGGTCGATGTAGCGCAGCACCCCGTCCTTGGGCATGAAGTGCCGGGCGACATCGAGCATCAGGCCGCGCCAGCCGAAGCGGGGGCCGTCGGCCAGGTCGCCGACCGGCAGCCGCCAGACGCGGCCGGGCGCCGCGGGCGCGCGCCGGTACGCGTCGGGGCCGAGCAACTGGCGCAGCGTCTGCACCGCCCAGTAGAGGCCCGCCGGGTCTCCGCCTTCGAGGAGGACCAGGTCACGGGTGACGTGCACCTCGTACGACTCGGCGCCGGCGCGGGCGATGTCGGGGCGCAGCGCGAGCCGGATCACCGTGCGACCGGCGTGCGCCGCGCCCGCGACCGGCGCGGGGAACTCCCAGCCGGTGGCCGCGCCGAGTTCGGCGCGCAGTCGGCGGGCGGCGCCCCGCGTGCCGGGGTCCGCCACGAGCACCGGGTCGGTCAGCTCGCACACGTCGTCGGTCGGGAAGCTCGCGTACCGCGGCTCCGGGATCAGGTCGGGCATGGGCGGGGCCTCCACGGACATGCCGTTGCGTCATGCGCAACGCGCGTTCCACATGTCGCTTACCCGGCCGACCCTAGCCCTCCTCCCGGGCGCGCAAAAGGTCCCCGGCGCACGGTGGCGCGACCGGGGACCTCGGTCCTGCGTGGTGCGGGACGAACGGCCCGGACTACTTGTCCTTGCCGCCCTTGTCCTTGTCGCCGCCGGCGCCCATGGATTCGTAGATCTCCTTGCACATGGGACAGACGGGGTACTTCTTCGGATCCCGTCCCGGGACCCAGACCTTGCCGCAGAGGGCGACGACGGGCGTACCGCCGAGCGCGCTCTCCATGATCTTGTCCTTCTGGACGTAGTGGGCGAAGCGCTCGTGGTCGCCGTCGCCGTGGGACACCTGCGGCGTCGGCTCTACGAGGGTCCCCGTACCAGTCCCGCGCTCGGGCTCAAGAGTGCTCATGAAAGCCAGGGTACCGACCCCCGCGCGGCTCAGTTGAGCGACGGGTCGTCCGGATAGGTGGCGATCATCGCCAGCTCGCTGCGCTGGCGGCGGAGCACCGCCCTCCACAGCCGTTCGGGGTCCGGGAAGGAGATGTCGCCCGGCTCGGAGTCCACCACGTACCAGGCCCCGCCGCCCAGCTCGTCCTCCAATTGGCCGGGGCCCCATCCGGAGTAGCCCGCGAAGATGCGCAGGCCGCCGAGGGCGGCGGCCAACAGTTCGGGCGGCGCCTCCAGGTCGACCAGCCCGATCGCCCCGTGCACCCGACGCCACCCCAGCGGCCCCTCCTCGCCGGGGATCACCGCGATGCCGAGGGCCGAGTCCAGGCCCACCGGCCCGCCCTGGAACACCACCCCGGGGGCGCCGGCCAGCGGCGCCCAGGGCATCAGGATGTCGACGACGCCCACCGGCGTGGGCCGGTTGAGGACGACGCCGAGCGAACCCTGCTCGTCGTGGTCGAGCAGCAGCACCACCGCGCGGTCGAAATTCGGGTCCGCGAGGGCGGGGGTGGCCACGAGCAACCGCCCTGTGAGGGAGGACACCTCGGTCATGCCGACATGATCTCGCACATTCGCCCTTCGGGGGGAGCCGGCGGACTCAACGGATCACGCGCAGCTCAGGGCGCACGGCGGCGGGAAGGAGCGCGCTTCCCGAAAGGGCCCGGAACGCGACACTCCGCCACGATGCGGCAACAGAGTGTGTTGTGCCGAATTCATGACAGTCCTACGGCCACGTCAGCCATGCGAACAAGGGGGTGGCGACCCTTACCCTTTTCACTGGCCCCCCGCCCACCCCACTCCGGAACGCGAGATCCATGACCGGCACTGACGATGTCCTGCTTGTCCACGGCGGTACCCCGCTCGAGGGCGAGATCCGTGTCCGCGGCGCGAAGAACCTCGTGCCGAAGGCCATGGTGGCCGCTCTGCTCGGCAGCACCCCCAGCCGGCTGCGCAACGTTCCCGACATCCGTGACGTCCGGGTCGTGCGCGGTCTGCTCCAGCTCCACGGCGTGACCGTCCGCCCCGGCGAGGAGCCGGGCGAACTGGTCCTCGACCCCACGTACGTCGAGAGCGCGAACGTCGCCGACATCGACGCCCACGCGGGGTCCTCCCGGATCCCGATCCTGTTCTGCGGTCCGCTGCTGCACCGTCTCGGCCACGCCTTCATCCCCGGCCTCGGCGGCTGCGACATCGGCGGCCGGCCGATCGACTTCCACTTCGACGTGCTCCGCCAGTTCGGCGCGACGATCGAGAAGCGCGAGGGCGGCCAGTACCTGGAGGCCCCGCAGCGGCTGCGCGGCTGCAAGATCCGGCTGCCGTACCCGTCCGTCGGTTCGACCGAACAGGTGCTGCTGACGGCCGTCCTCGCCGAGGGCGTCACCGAACTGAGCAACGCGGCCGTCGAGCCCGAGATCGAAGACCTCATCTGCGTCCTGCAGAAGATGGGCGCGATCATCTCCGTCGACACCGACCGGACCATCCGGATCACCGGTGTGGACGAGCTCACCGGCTACAACCACAAGGCGCTCCCGGACCGCCTGGAGGCCGCCTCGTGGGCTTCCGCGGCCCTGGCGACCCGCGGCAACATCTACGTCCGCGGAGCGCAGCAGCGCTCGATGATGACCTTCCTGAACACCTTCCGGCGGGTCGGCGGTGCCTTCGAGATCGACGACGAGGGCATCCGCTTCTGGCACCCGGGCGGCCCGCTGAAGGCCATCGCGCTGGAGACGGACGTCCACCCGGGCTTCCAGACCGACTGGCAGCAGCCTCTGGTCGTGGCCCTGACGCAGGCCTCGGGCCTGTCGATCGTCCACGAGACGGTCTACGAGTCCCGGCTCGGTTTCACCTCGGCGCTGAACCAGATGGGTGCTCACATCCAGCTGTACCGCGAGTGCCTGGGCGGTTCGGCGTGCCGTTTCGGTCAGCGCAACTTCCTGCACTCGGCGGTCGTCTCCGGCCCCACGAAGCTGCAGGGCGCCGATCTGGTCATCCCCGACCTGCGCGGCGGGTTCTCGTACCTGATCGCGGCGCTGGCCGCCGAGGGCACCTCGCGCGTCCACGGCATCGACCTGATCAACCGCGGCTACGAGAACTTCATGGAGAAGCTCATGGAGCTGGGCGCCAAGGTCGAGCTCCCCAACGGCGACCTCGTCTGACGAAAGCGCCCCAGGGCCCCTCAGGGGGCCCTGGACAGGCCGAAGGGCGGCCACCCCGGTGGGGTGGCCGCCCTTCGGCTTTCGTGTGTACTGCTGCCGTCCCGAGGGCCCTGCGGCCCTCGGCACAAGGGCGGTACTACTTGCCCTTGGCGGCTTCCTTGAGCTTGGAGCCCGCTGAGACCTTCACGCTGTAGCCGGCCGGGATCTGGATGGGGTCGCCGGTCTGCGGGTTGCGCGCGGTGCGAGCGGCACGGTGGGTGCGCTCGAAGGTCAGGAAGCCGGGGATGGTGACCTTCTCGTCGCCCTTGGCGACGATCTCGCCGACGGTCTCGGCGAGCGCGGCCAGAACGGCGTCGGCGTCCTTGCGGGTCACCTCGGCGCGCTCGGACAGAGCGGCCACCAGCTCACTGCGGTTCATGTTGTACTCCCGTGTTCAACGTGCCTTAGAGGCGTGAGATCGAAGCCGATGCTGCCAGGGCCCTAGGACAGTCCCCGGACCCGGGTCTGAACGTCAGACCCTCTCGCCCGGTTACGCATCCTGCCCCCACCAGCGGCGGGAAAGCCAATCCGGCACCCGCCAGGGTCACACGAAAAGCGCCACTGTCACGCCGCGGTGACGCTCCGTCCGCATCCGATGGTTCCGGTGGATGCGGACCGCGGGCCACGCCGGCATCCCCGCAACCCTAGAGGTGGCCGGGCGGGCCCGCATCTCGCGACGCGCCGGGATCAGGGGCCGTGAGGGCCGTCACAGCGAGGTTCACGCCCCGGAGGCGGCCTTGCGGACGGCTCCGGCGACCGCACCCGCCACCTTGTCGTTGAAGACGGACGGGATGATGTAGTTCGCGTTCAGCTCGTCCTCGCCGACCACGTCCGCGAGCGCGCTCGCGGCGGCCAGCATCATGTCCGTGTTCACGGTGCGGGACTGGGCGTCCAGCAGGCCTCGGAAGACGCCCGGGAAGACCAGGACGTTGTTGATCTGGTTGGGGAAGTCGGACCGTCCGGTGGCCACGACGGCGGCCGTCTGACGGGCGACGGCGGGGTCGACCTCGGGGTCCGGGTTCGCGAGCGCGAACACGATGGCGCCTTCCGCCATGGCCGCCACGTCGTCGCCGTTCAGGACGTTCGGGGCGGAGACGCCGATGAAGACGTCGGCTCCGACCACGGCCTCCTTGAGGGTGCCCGTGTAGCCCTCGGGGTTGGTGTTGTCCGCGATCCAGCGCAGCGGGGAGTCGGCCGCCGCGTCGACGAGGTCGGGGCGCCCCGCGTGCACGACACCGTGGATGTCGGCGCTGACGGCGTTCTTCACGCCCGCCGCGAGGAGCAGCTTGAGGATGGCCGTACCGGCCGCGCCGGCGCCCGACATGACGACCTTGACGTCGCCAACTGCCTTGCCCACCACGCGCAGTGCGTTGGTGAGGGCGGCCAGGACGACGATGGCGGTGCCGTGCTGGTCGTCGTGGAAGACGGGGATGTCGAGGGCCTCGCGCAGGCGGGCCTCGATCTCGAAGCAGCGGGGCGCGGAGATGTCCTCCAGGTTGATGCCCGCGAAGCCGGGGGCGATCGCCTTGACGATCTCGACGATCGCGTCGGTGTCCTGGGTGTCGAGGCAGATCGGCCACGCGTCGATGCCGGCGAACCGCTTGAAGAGGGCCGCCTTGCCCTCCATGACGGGCAGCGCGGCCATGGGGCCGATGTTGCCGAGGCCCAGTACGGCGGAGCCGTCCGTCACGACTGCGACGGAGTTGCGCTTGATGGTGAGGCGCCGCGCGTCCTCGGGGTTCTCGGCGATCGCCATGCACACGCGGGCCACGCCCGGGGTGTAGATCATCGAGAGGTCGTCACGGTTGCGGATGGGGTGCTTGGACGCCATCTCGATCTTGCCGCCGAGGTGCATCAGGAAGGTTCGGTCGGAGACCTTGCCCAGGCTGACGCCCTCGATTCCGCGCAGCTTCTCGACGATCTCGTCGGCGTGCGCGGTGGAGGTCGCGGCGATGGTGACGTCGATGCGGAGCTTCTCGTGACCCGATGCGGTCACGTCGAGGCCGGTGACGGATCCTCCGGAAGACTCCACGGCGGTGGTCAGCTGGGAGACCGCGGTACCGCTCGCGGGCACTTCCAGGCGGACCGTCATCGAGTACGAGACGCTGGGCGCCGTTGCCATGGCCGTGTTCCTCTTCTGTCCCTGGTTTTTCTGTACACAGGGCCCCGGCGCACGGCGGGTGCGGCGGGACCTCTTGTCCGATCGTCCCACCTACCAGCCGGTAAAAGGTAACCAGCTACAAATTTCGGAAAGACACTTCCACCATACGAGATATGCGGGGCTCCTGGAAGGGTTTCGGCCACGCAAAACAGGTCTGCCCCGGCACCGAAGTGCCGGGGCAGACCTGTTCTTCACGTAGATGACACCGACCCGCCATGCTCGCCTCGCGGCAAGTGGTCGCTCTGAGCGACGAAGGTTGGGCCCGGGGGCTTGGATCGAGTCGGTGCCGTACCCAGGCTAACAAAGGATCGCCGGAAGCGAGCCCCCTCCAGGCACTTGACTCTTGGACCACACCCCTGGTCGCGGGCCAATCGGCCCATCGCCCCGGCGGACACGTCCTCCGGGGCCCGGTCCGACGGGGCCTACGGACGCAGGAGCGTCGGGACGCCCTCCCCGTCGGGGGTGTCGCGCTCGGCCGAGACCACCGTCAACTGCTGCGTGGCGCGCGTCAGGGCCACGTACAGCACCCTCAGACCCGCCTCGGACTCGTCCGCGATCTCCGCCGGGGACACCACCACGGTGGCGTCGTACTCCAGCCCCTTCGCCTCCAGGCTGCCCAGCGCGACCGCGCGTTCGCCCAGGTCGGCCAGCCATCCGGCCGCCTCCGCCCGTCGGTCCATGGCCACGACCACGCCCACCGTGCCGTCCACCTGTTCCAGCAGCCGTCGGGTCTCCTCCCGGACGCTCTCGCCCAGATCGCCCTCGGCGGCCGTGAAGCGGGGCTCCAGCCCCGTGGAGCGCACCGCGGTCGGCGGCTCCATTCCCGGCATGGCCAGTTTCAGCACCCGGGCGGCGACCTCGGCGACCTCGGCGGGGTTGCGGTAGTTCACGGTCAGCGTGAAGCGTCGGCGCGGCCGGGACCCCAGGGCCTCGTCGCGGGCCGCCGCCGCCTCCTGCGGGTCCGTCCATGAGGACTGCGCCGGGTCGCCGACGACCGTCCAGGTGCCGTGCCGACCCCGGCGGCCCACCATCCGCCACTGCATCGGCGTCAGGTCCTGCGCCTCGTCGACGATGACGTGCGCGTACTCGGTGCGCTCCGCCGCGAGCCGCTCGGCCCGCTCCCACTGGGTCTCCTCGCGGGTCGGCATCAGCTCCTCCAGCCCGCTCAGCTGGTCCAGCGGATTGAGCTCGCGCTTGCGCTTGGGCCGGGCGGGCGCCCCGAGCAGTTGCTGGAGCTCGTCGAGCAGCGCGACGTCGTGCACCGACAGCGGGCCCTTGCCGTCCGGGCCGACCCGGCGCAGCGAGCGGGCCAGCCGGCGCGCCTCACGGGGGTTGAGGTCCCGGCGCGACCAGCGGCCGAGCCTGCGTTCGTCGGCCATCGAGGCAAGCACCCCGCGCGGGGTGAGCTCGGGCCACCAGGCGTTCAGGAAGTCGATGAAGGCGTCCTCCGTCGAGATGTCCTCGTCGAAGGCGGACCGCAGCTCGGCGGCGAGTTCCGGGTCGCTGTGCCGGCCGTTCGCGCCGGACTTCGCGTACAGGGCGTCGAGCAGCAGCTTGCGGGCGCGCGGGCGCAGCAGGTTGACCGGCGCGGTGCCGCCGAGCGCGTTCTGCCGGATCCGCTCCAGTTCGTCGGCCTCCAGCTCCTGGCGCCGGCCGAAGGCCACCACGCGCAGCCGCTCCGGGGCGTCGCCGAGTTCGAGGGCGCCCCGTACGGCCTTGCGGAGCACCTTGAGCATCCGGGAGGAGCCCTTGACGCGGGCCACGGCCGGGTCGTCGTACGTGGCCGCCTCGGCCCCGTCGACGAGCGAGCCGAGTGCCCTGATGGCGACCTGACCCTCCTCGCCGAGCGAGGGCAGCACGCCCTCGGTGTAGGCGACGAGCAGCGGGGTCGGGGAGACGATCAGGATGCCGCCGGAGTAGCGCCGCCGGTCCTGGTAGAGCAGGTAGGCGGCCCGGTGCAGGGCCACGGCCGTCTTCCCGGTGCCGGGGCCGCCGGCGACCTCCGCGACGGAGGCGGCGGGAGCCCGGATGACCAGGTCCTGCTCCGCCTGGATGGACGAGACGATGTCCCGCATGGAGTGCGTACGGGCCCGTCCGAGCGCCGCCATCAGGGCGCCGTCGCCGATGGCGGGCAGTTCCTCGCCGTCGAGCGAGGCGGTGACCTCGGGACGCATCAGGTCGTCCTCGACCCCGAGCACCTTGCGGCCCTTGGAGCGGATCACCCGGCGGCGCACGACACGGCCGGGTTCCTTCGGCGTCGAACGGTAGAACGGCGCGGCCGCCGGCGCCCGCCAGTCGATGACGAGCGGCGCGTAGTCGGAGTCGAGGACGCCGATCCGCCCGATGTGCAGGGTCTCCGCGATGTCGGCGGTGAGATCGGCGCGAATCGCGTCGTCGGCCGGCTCGACGGAGGTGTACGCGCCGTCCGGGCCGCGTTCCCCGTCCTTGCCGAGGACGAGGTCGATCCGGCCGAAGAGGAAGTCCTCGAACTCGTTGTTGAGGCGGTTGAGGTGGATCCCGGCGCGAAAGACCTGCGCGTCGCGCTCGGCGAGCGCGCCGGGCGTGCCGACCTGCCCGCGTTTGGCGGCGTCGTTCATCAGGAACTCCGCCTCGTGGATCTTCTCCTCAAGGCGTCGGTACACGTGATCGAGATGCGTCTGCTCGACCGCGATCTCCCGATCGCGGACGGAATCCGCCGTGCTGTCGACAGCGGCATTCTGCGCGGCCACCAAGGCCCCCTTCTGACGTGCATGGGCGACCGTCAACCGTACGCGAACCAGGGCCTTGTCCGCACGCCCGTTCCGGGACCGTCCGCGGATCACACGAACGGCCGCGTCCGGGGGCGGTGGGGGCCGGCGGCGGGCGGCCCGCTCAGGCGGATCCGGCGGCGAGCACCCGCCTCCGGTGCCGGGCGACGCGTTCGCGGTTCCCGCACAACTCGCTGGAACACCAGCGGCGCCGGTGGCCCCGCGAGGTGTCGAGGTAGACCCGGGCGCAGCCCTCGCCCTCGCAGGCCCGCAGCAACGCCCGGTCGCCGGGGTCGGTCAGCAGTTCGACGGCGTCGCGGGCCACCGCCGCGAGCAGCCCCGGGCACTCCACTCCCCCGCACAACTCCCGTACGAGCCGGCCCTCCTGGTCCCGAACGGCACACAGTCCCGGGGGTGGACCGGCGGCCGCCGCGTTGACCCGGGCGAGCGCGCCCTCGTCGGGCCCGGCGCCGGCCAGTTCGGCCCGTACGAGGCTCTCCACGTCGGCGCGCAGCGCCCGGAAGGCCGCCACCCAGTCGGGCCCCAGCCGGCTCAGCGGCGTCCGGTCGGGCACCAGCCCGGCCCCGACGAGCCACAGGCGCAGCTCGTCGCCGTCGAGGATGCCCTCGGCGTGCCGATGGGCGTCGAAGGTGGCCAGCAGGTCCAGGCAGACCCTCCCGGAGTCGAACCACATACCGGTCACCGCCTCGGTTGCCGTGGGCCGCCTCCCCAGAGTGCCCGCCCGCCGACGAAGCGGCTAGAGGGCGGGCGGGTCGTCGTGCAGGATCCGTTGGAAGAGGCGGTGGTCGCGCCAGGCGCCATTGATGTGGAGGAACCGGGGTGCGAGGCCGTACTGCTCGAAGCCGGCCTTCGCCAACACCCGCTGCGAGGCCAGGTTGTCGACCAGCGTGCCCGCCTCGACCCGGTGCAGGCCCAGCTCGTCGCGGGCGATCCGGCAGACCTCCTCGACGGCGGCGGTGGCCAGTCCCTTCCCGGCCCAGGCCCGGTCGATCCAGTAGCCGACGCCGCCGCTGCGCAGCGGTCCGAGGGCGATGGCGCCGAGGTTGATCCCGCCGACGGGAACGTCGTCGGCGACGAGGACGAACGGCAGGGTGCGCCCGCCGTCCCGCTCCGCGAGCAGGCCCGCGATCCGGTCGCGCTGGCCGGCCTCGGTGTAGAACCGCTCTTCCCGGTAGGGCTCGAAGGGCGCCATGTGGGCGCGGTTGCGCCGCAGTACGTCGGCCAGGCCTGCGGCGTCCTCGATCCGGACGCCCCGCATCTCCACCCCGTCAATGATCACGACGGCACGCTAACCCGGACCGTCCCGCCCCCGACACCCCCCGGACCGGAATCCCTCATCCCGTCGGGGGCACCCCGCAGTCGCCGGCCGCGCCCGCGTCCACGGACAGCCGGTACCCCCGCTTGACCACCGTCTGGATCAGCCTCGGCGCCCCCAACGCCACCCGCAGCCGGGCCATGGCCGTCTCCACGGCGTGTTCGTCCCGCCCGGCGCCCGGCAGCGCCCGCAGCAGGTCCGCGCGGCCCACGACCCACCCCGGCCGTCGGACCAGCGCCCCGAGGAGGGCCATACCGGCCGGCGGCACCGGCCGCAGTTCGGCGTCGACCAGCACCGCGTGGCCGCGGATCTCCAGCCGGTGTCCGGCGACCGGCAGCACCCGGGCCCGCGCCGGCAGTTCCTGGCAGAGCAGTTGGACCAGCGGCCCCAGCCGGAAGCGTTCCGGTTGCACCGTGACCACCCCCTCGGCCTGGAGCGGGAGCGCGGTCACCGGCCCCACGCACGCCGAGAGCACGTCCCCGCGCAGCCCCGCGAGGACCGCCTCCCGCATCCCCAGGTGGTCGGCGCGGGACAGCATCGAGACGACGGCCGGCGCCGAGGTGAAGGCGACGGCGTCCAGGCCGCCGCAAGCCACCGCGTCGAGCAGCCGGTCGAGCGGCGCCGGGTCCTGGGGCGGCATCCAGCGGTAGACGGGCACCACCACGACCTCGGCGCCGCCCGCCCGCAGGGATTCGACGAAGCCGGGCAGCGGTTCGCCGTGCAGTTGGAGGGCGATGCGGCGTCCCGCCACCCCTTGGGCGAGCAGCCGGTCCAGTACCTCGGCGAGGGACTCGGAGGCGGGCGACCAGGCCTCCACCAGCCCGGCGGCCCGTACGGCGCCCTTCACCTTCGGCCCGCGCGCGAGCAGTTCGGTGGAGCGCAGCCGGTCGAGGAGTTCCTCGCCGATCCCCCATCCGTCGGCGGCCTCGATCCAGCCGCGGAATCCGATGGCGGTGGTGGCCACCACGGCGTCGGGTGTGCGGTGGATCAGTTCCTTGGTGGCGGCGAGGAGTTCGCCGTCGTCGGCGAGCGGAACGATCCGCAGGGCGGGCGCGTGCAGCACGGAGGCCCCGCGCCGGCGCAGCAGGGCGATCAGGTCGTCGGCCCGCCGGGCGGCGGTGACCCCGACGGTGAAGCCGGCGAGCGGGCCGGTGTCCGGAGCGTCCATGTGGTGTCCTGCCTTGCCCGAGAGGTGCGCGCGTAACGGGGCCGAGCCTGCCAAGTCGCCGTGTCGGGCTCGGTTCCGTCGTATTTCGTCGCCGTTAACCGGCGTTACACCGAGGTGAGCTGCGGTTTCGCGGGAGCCTGCGGTCCGGTGACGGGTGTGGCGGTCGGGCGGCGAAGGTATACCGCCCAGGTCACCGCGCAGCACACCGCGTAGAAGCCGAGGAAGGTCACGAAGGCGGCCGTGCCGGACCCGGAGCGGGCGAACGCCTCCCGGAACACCAGGTTGATGCCGAGGCCGCCGAGGGCCCCCACGGCGCCGATCAGCCCCATCGCGGCCCCGGACAGTCGCCGCCCGCGGGCGGCGGCCTCCTCGGCGCCCAGGCCCTGTGCCAGGGCCTTCGCCTGGAAGATGCCGGGGATCATCTTGTACGTGGAGCCGTTGCCGAGGCCGCTCAGCGCGAACAGCGCCACGAAGCCCACCAGGAACACCGGGAGCGATTCCCGTACGGAGGCCAGGATCACCACCGAGGTCGCGAGCGCCATCGCCACGAACGCGGCCAGGGTGATGCGGGCGCCGCCGAGCCGGTCGGCGAGCGCACCGCCCACCGGTCGCGCCAGGGAGCCGAGCAGCGGCCCGATGAAGGTCAGCGAGGCGGCCTGGAGCGGGGTGCGCCCGAACTGGGTCTGGAGCACCAGCCCGAAGGCGAAGCCGTAGCCGATGAAGGAGCCGAAGGTGCCGATGTACAGGAAGGCCATGATCCAGGTGTGCGGCTCCCGGGCGGCGTCCCGGACCGCGCCCACGTCGCCGCGCACCGGCGCCAGGTTGTCCATGCGTACGAGGGCCAGCGCGGCGGCGGTCACGATCAGCGGGACGTAGACCGCGAGCAGCAGCCGGGGGTGGCCGGCGCCGGCGGTCCCGATGACGAGCAGGGCCGCGAGCTGCACGACGGGCACGCCGATGTTGCCGCCGCCCGCGTTCAGTCCGAGCGCCCAGCCCTTCTTCCGCAGCGGGAAGAACGCGTTGATGTTGGTCATGGAGGAGGCGAAGTTGCCCCCGCCCACGCCGGTCAGGGCGGCGACGGCGAGGAAGGTGCCGTAGGAGGTGCCGGGCTCCATGACGACCAGCGCGGCCACGGTCGGCGCGAGCAGCAGCAGGGCGCTGACCACGGTCCAGTTGCGCCCGCCGAAGCGGGCGACGGCGAAGGTGTAGGGGATCCGGACGAGGGCGCCGACGGCCGTGGCGGTGGCGATGAGGAAGAACTTCCCGGCCGGGTCGATGCCGTACGCGGGGCCCATGAAGAGCACCATCACGGACCACAGGGACCAGACGGAGAACCCGATGTGCTCGGAGAGCACCGAGTAGAGGAGGTTGCGCCGGGCGACCCGTTCCCCGGTCTCCCGCCAGAAGACCTCGTCCTCCGGATCCCACCGCTCGATCCAGCGGCCCCCCTTGCGCGGTGCGGTCGTTCCGGTCATCACACGCCTCCACAGCTGTCGCGTCCGTGGTGACGACCGTAGGAAGCGCGCGTTTCGGCCCGGGTCCCCGTCCGATGACCGGGGGGATACCGTGCACTCACCCGGTGTCGGGACCGCCTGTGAGCGCCGCGGGCAGCAGGCTCCCGGCCGGCACCTCCAGCCATCCGCGTTCGGCGGCCAGTTCGGCGGCCGCCCGCAGGAGGGCGTCCAGGCCCGGGTGACGCAGCCCCTTGCGCCACACCATCGACAGCGGGGACAGCGGCACGGGTGCGACCAGGGGGCGTTTCGCGCAGCCGGGCAGGTCGGTGAAGTCCACGGTGACGAGGACCGGGGTGCGGGTCTTGGCCATCACCCGCCCGAACTCCTCCTTGCCCACGGCCACCGGAGCGGGCGGCGCCGGCGCGATCCCCCGCCCGGCGAACAGCTCCCGCGCCAACCGGGTCCACTCCAGGGTCCTCGGGTTGCCGGCCCCCGCGTACACGGTCTCCCCGGCCAGGGCCGCCAGCGGCACCCGGTCCAACGCCGCCAGCGGGTGCCCGTCGGGCAGCAGCACGGCGAGCGGCTCGTACCGGACCAGGGTGTGGGCGAGGCGGGCGCGCGGCGCGGGCTCCAGGCCGTGCGCGTAGCCGAAGGACACGTCGAGGCGGCCCGCCGCGATCTCCGCCGCGGCATGGGTCAGCCCGCTCTCGAAGCGGGCCATCAGTTCGCAGCCCGGGGCGAGCGCGCGGGCCCGGTCCAGCACGCTGCGCGCGGAACTCGGGCCGTCGCTGTTCAGGTCGACGAGCAGCGGCCCGGGTTCGGCGAAGGCGGCGGCCAGTTCGGTGTGGGCGGCCAGCACCTTGTGCGCGAGCGGCAGCAGCCGCTGCCCGTCGGCGGTCAGTTCCACGGCCCGGGTCGTGCGGGTGAACAGCGCCGCGCCCAGCGCCTCCTCCAGCCGGCGGACGTCCCTGCTGAGGGCCTGCTGGGCGACGTACAGCCGGGCGGCGGCGCGGGAGAAGTGCAGTTCCTCGGCCACGGCCACGAACCCGCGCAGCAGGCGGGGGTCCACATCACGGGAGTTCACCCCCGGACACTAACAACGGAAACCGGTGAATGGGTCGTGAACAGGTGTTGGACCCGGCCGGGGACCGGCCCGCAGCCTTGGGTCATGCCCGCCCCGACCCTGATGACCGTCACCGGTTCCACCCTCGTCCTGACCGGCCCGCCGCCGCCCCCGCGTCCGCGCCCCCGCGCGCCCCGCCGCGGCCCCTACCGCCGGCTCTTCGCCCGACCCGGCACCCGCGCCTTCACCGCCGGGAACCTCATCGCCCGGCTGCCCATGGGCATGTTCGGGATCAGCGCGGTGATGATGATCGCCGGCCAGCGCGGCTCGTACGCCCTCGCCGGCGCGGTCACCGCCACCGGCCTGGCCGCCACCGCGCTCGTCGCACCGTGGACGGCCCGACTCGTCGACCGCTTCGGGCAGGCCCGGATCGCCGTCCCCGCCACCCTGATCGCGGTCCTCGGCTCGCTCTGCCTGATCGCGTGCGTCCGTACGCAGGCTCCGACCTGGACCCTGTTCGCCTCGTACGCGGCGACGGCCACCACCCCCAACATCGGCGGCATGTCCCGGGCCCGCTGGACCCTGCTGTTGCGCGACGTTCCGGCCGACCACCACACGGCGATGTCCTTCGAGCAGGCCGCCGACGAACTCTGCTACCTGCTCGGCCCGGTCGCCGCCGCGTCGCTGTGCACGCTCGTGTTCCCGGAGGCCGGGACCCTCGTCGCCGCGTCGCTGCTCCTCGTCGGCATGCTGGTCTTCACCGCTCAGCGCGGCACCGAGCCGCCGCCCACCGGGGTCCGGCCCGCCCCTTCCTCGTCTCCGCTGCCCGCCCTGCTGCCGCTCCTCGGTCTCTTCGCCGCCACCGGTGCGATCTTCGGCTCGATGGAGGTCACCTCGATCGCCCACCTCGACGCCCACGGCCTCGGCGCCGCCGCGGGCCCGGTCCTCGCCCTCCAGGCCGCCGGCTCCTGCGCCGCCGGCCTGCTCTACGGCACCCGGCGCCCGCGCGGCCTGCGCGTCTGCCTGGTCGCCCTGTGCGCGGCGATGGCCCTGCCCTGGGCGGCGGCGGCCGGCGGTTCGCTCGTCCCGCTGGCCCTGGCCCTGCTCCTGGCGGGCGCGGCGACGGCCCCGACGATGGTGACGGCGATGTCCGAGGTCCACCGCCGCACGCCCGAGGGACGCCTCAACGAGGGCATGACCCTCGCCGTCACCGCGATCCTCGCGGGCATCGCCGTGGGCTCCGCCGCTGCCGGCGCCGTCGTCGAACACCTCGGCACCACTTCCGCCTACGCCCTGCCGGCCGCGGCGGCCCTGGCCGCGCTCCTGCTCGGCCTCACCTCCCGCGCGCCCGGCGCCCGTACCGGCTGACGCGGCCTCAGCGGCGGACCGCGAGGCCGTCCAGGGTCAGGTCGAGCAGCCGCTCGGCCTGCTCGCGGTGCTCGGCGCCCGCCGAGGTGAGGGCGATGCCTTCGAGGGCGGCGGCGACGTCGACGGGCCCGATGTCGGTACGGATCACTCCGGCGGCCACACACGCGTCCAGGAGCACGGCGACGGCGCCCTGGATCATCTCCCGGCTGTGGCCGTAGGGGTTGCCCCCGGTCGCGGCGATGGCGCGCAGGGCGTCGATCATCCCGTACTTGGCGGTGACGTAGTCCAGGAAGAGCCGGGTCCACGCACGCAGGGCCTCGGCGGGCGACTCCCGCGCGAGCAGCGCGGGGGCCGCGTCGCACAGTTGGGCCACCTCGTTGCGGTAGACCGCCTCGACCAGGACCTCCCGGGTGGGGAAGTTGCGGTACAGCGTCGCGCTGCCCACGCCCGCCTCCTTGGCGATGTGTTCCATCCGCGCGTCCAGCCCCTGCGTGGTGAACACGTGCACGGCGGCGGCGAGGATCCGCTCCCTGTTGCGCCGCGCGTCGGCCCGCAACGGTCGCGCGTCGGCCTGCGGCGGTCGGTCCGCTCCCTCGGTCATCAGCGCTCGCCATCCCCTCTCGGGCGCTCTTCGCGGGCGCCCCTCGACTTGCCAAGTGGGGAGTTCCCCACTTAGCTTGAAGGAAGTGGGGAACTCCCCACTTCACTGTAGGTCACCACCTGCATCGGCGCGCGCCCACGTTAGGAAGCTGATCATGTCGGGTATTCGAGGCAAGGTCGTCGCGATCACGGGCGCCGGCAGCGGCATCGGCGAGGCGACCGCGATCCACCTCGCCGAAAGGGGCGCCCGGCTCGTGCTCGGCGGCCGCAGGCAGGATCGACTGAACGCGGTCGTGGAGGGCATCACCGCCAACGGCGGCAGCGCCGTCGGCGTGGTCGTCGACGTCACCCGCCGCGAGGACCTCCGACGCCTGACGGACACGGCCGTCGACCGGTTCGGCCGGCTCGACGTCCTCGTCTCCAACGCGGGCACGATGGCCGTCTCGCCCTTCGACGACCTGCGCCAGGACGACTGGGACGCCATGGTCTCCACCCACATCACGGGCCTGCTCAACGGCATCGGGGCGGCCCTGCCCGTCTTCCGCCGACAGCGCTCCGGCCAGTTCGTCAACGTCGGCTCCACCGCGGCGCACGTCGTCAAGTCGCCCCAGACGGTCTACGCGGCCACCAAGACGGCGGTGAAGGTGCTCACCGAGGGACTGCGCCAGGAAGCGGGCCCCGACCTGCGGGTGACCCTGGTCTCGCCCGGCTTCACCCACACCGAGGGCGTGGGCAAGGGAGCCGACCCCGAGGTCGCGGCCGCGATGATCCGCCGGCGCGACGAGATCGCCATGCCGCCCTCGGCCGTCGCCTCCGCCATCGGCTACGCGATCGAGCAGCCCGACGGCGTCGACATCGGCGAGATCGTCATCCGCCCCACCGCACAGGCCTGACCGGATCGCCAACGGCCCCGTGTCCGGGTCCGGGTCCGACCCCGGTATGACCCCGGGCCTCGGCGGGCCGGGCATCTCTCAGTGCTGGGCGAACGTGGGCCGGAGGCCTGAGCGGGGGCGTGCGCGACACCGTCAAACCAGCTACGTCGCGCACCCTCAGACCGCTAGCCTGCCGGGGTATCAGTTGCCCGGCGCATGACCCAGGGGGTTCTGCATGGCCGCCACTTCTGTCCGGCCCAAGTGGGCGTCTCTTCCTACTGACGCACGTGCGTACGTGGAACGACGGTTGGGGTCCCCGGTCACTGCGGCGGTTGACTGCACGGGCGGGTTCACGCCGGGTGTGGCGTCCCGGCTGCTTCTGGCCGACGGGCGGCACGTTTTCCTCAAGGGTATGAGCAGTGATCACCCGTTCGCCCCGCAGTATGCGGACGAGATCGCCGTGACCTCGGTCCTCCCGGACGGTGTGGGGCCACGTGTCCTGTGGTGGGCCATGCCAGAGGACAGCGACGGATGGTGGTGGCTCTGCCTTGAGGACATCCCCGGAACAGTGCCTGTGCTGTCCCCGGATTCGGCGGATACGGTGATGGCGCTGGCCGCCGTCGAGCAGGCCGGGAAACTCCTCACCCCCTCGCCGTTGGACAGCGCACGTCCCATCACCGAGCTGGTCGGCCGGTGGCTTACCGGTTGGTCAACTCTGGCCGCGCAGAATCCGGATGATCTCGACCCTTGGGCGGCCGGTCATCTCAGCGCCCTTGCCGGGATCGAGGAGAAATGGCAGCAGGACGCGGCGGGGAAGACACTTCTGCACTGGGATCTGCGGCCGGACAACATGCTCCGTCGCGAAGACGGGTCGGTCGTCATCATCGACTGGTCCTATCAGAACCAGGGTGCGGCCTGGATCGACCCGGCGGTGCTGGTGCCTCACCTGATCATGGATGGCCACTCGCCCGCCGATGCCGAGGCCGCAGTGAGCCATCTTCCGCAGCCTGACGATCCCGATGTCCTCACCGCCTTCGCCGCCGGGATCGGCGGGTACTGGGAGAAGTCTTCGCGCCGACCGAATCCGCCAGGTGTTCCGTTTCTCCGTGCCCACCAGGTCCGGGCCGCCGCAGCCACACGCGTGTGGCTGCGGCACCGGACCGGGTGGGTGTGATCGGTTTAGCCGTAAGGGCCTTTGCCGTGCCGGCCGAGGAGTCGGGCGAGCTGGTCGGAGGCCCCTTCGAGCACGCCGGTTGGAAGCCGGTAGCCAATGAAGGGATAGAAGCGCTGGCTGATGAACCGCCGACCGTAGGCGGTAGTCAGCAGGTACCGGGTGCGATCGGACTGGTTCGGTGCACCCCGATGCCAGGTCTGGCTGTTGATCAGGTAGGCGTCTCCGGCTCGGGCGAGCAGTGACGTAGGCGTTCCTGGCAGGTTGGGGTTGTAGGGCGGGCGTCGGCCGGACAGGTGACTCCCGGAGATCACCTGCGTCGGACCGTGCAGGTCGTGCTCGATATCGGTGAGTGCGACCATCACGTTCAGGGCGAAGCAGGGGATGGCGCTGTCGCCGGTTGTACCGGTCGGGATGTCGCTCAGGAACGGGAAGAACAGCGCGTCGTCGATGTGCCAGTTGACGATTCCCTTGCCGGGCGGGATGCGCAGCGCGTTCTGTGCGATCACGTGGCAGTCGGGGCCGAGGATCATTTCGACCAGACTGACGATGGGTTCCAGGTCGATCATGCCGCGGAACGCCCGGTCGTACTGGAACATGCGCATCAGGCTTACGTCGCCGCGCAGAAGGTCGAGTTCCGGTGGGGCGGCGTGCACCTGCGGATCCTGGTAGCGCTGCTCTGTGAGGATCCGCAGGTGGTCGGCGGCGTTCGCGGGGATGACGGACGGCAGGACGGCGAATCCGTTCCGGTGGAACGCGGCGGAGATGTCCGCGAGGTCGTGCGGTCCGTTCACGGCTACGGGGTGTCCACTGCGGGGATGTCGGCGTAGTCCTCTTCCGGGACCTCCGGGGCCATGTGCTCGGCGCCCACCCAGATGCGCCGGCCGAAGTCCTGGTAGGGCTCGGTGTTGAGGATGAACGAGTGCCAGACCATGTCGACGGGGCCGGAGGGCGCGTTGTGCTCCTTCGGGTAGAGCATCGTCAGCGCGATGTACTGGCGGAACTCCTCGATCAGCGGGATGGCGTACTTCGCGAAGAAGTAGTCGCGGAACTCGACGGCCTTCTCGTCCGGGACCCCTTCCCATTCGCCCTTGGAGCGGTTGAACACGAGCCACTGCTTCATGACCTCGGCGGCCCAGTGACGACAGTGGTTGTCCCACTGCCCGAACCACAGCAGCAGCGGGAGAACCTGCTCGTTGTCGAACAGGCGGCCGTCGCGGAGGAGCCTGCGCGGACTCATGCCCAGCAGCAGGAACCCCATGTCGTACTCCTCCAGCATGCCCAGCCGCTTGCGAAGGTCATCGTCCATGTCCGGGAAAGCGACAAGACACTTGTCCAGGATGGCCCCCGGTTCGGCCACGAGCTTGATCTTGTCCATGTACTGCCTGCTTTCGTCAGAGACCGGGTGCCGTGAGACACCCGGTCTCAGTTCGACTTGTGACGTGAGATTCCTGCTACGCGGCGGACACGACCGGCGGCGTGACGCTGTAGCAGTCGGAGCAGGTCTCTTCACCGGAGGGCCAGTACTGGTCGGTGCGGGCCCCGAAGACGTCTGCCATGCGCTGCTTGGTCTGGTGGTAGATCGGCGCGTAGCCCTCGGCGGTGATCTCATTGGAAGGGACGTGACCTCGCATGATGTGAGTCCTCTCGGTCGTCGTTCGTGGTAGCCGCCGGGTGGCGACCGACGAGGTCGCCTCGGGCCGCACGCCCGCCGACCCTCGCCGTCCTCATGGAGCGCCTCGACTCCGTCTGGGACGCCCTCGCCTTCGACGCCCCCAGGGCTCGGTCATGGCGCGCTCCTCCAGGGTCCTGCGGCATGGACTGGGGGCAGCGGGACGCCGGCCGTGGGGAGTCTTCGGCGCGCCGCTGCTGGTATCCAGACAACGCCGCCGACGCCGGCGCGGGAAGGAAGTTTTGCTGAAGTTACCGGGCTCGGATTGACGGCTCTCGGCCACCCGATCGGAGTCAACCGCCAGACTGGCCGGCATGATGGAACTCAACGGAGCCCCAGCCGACCCCGAAGCCGTGAAGGCGCTCGCGTTGGTCAACTACGGGCACTTCACGTCGATGCGGGTGGATGACCAGCGTGTGCGGGGCCTGGCCTTGCACCTGAAGCGCTTGCAGCGTGATTGCCGTACGGTTTTCGCCGCCGAACTCGATATGGACCGTGTCCGCGAGTACGTCCGCCGGGTGGTCATCGGCCAGGACGGATCGTTTGTCGTCCGTGTCAGCATCTTCGATCCGGCCCTCGACATGGGGCACCCTTCTGCGCCGGCCACCCCGCATGTCCTGGTGACCAGCCGTCCGACGGGACAGCTTCCGATGCCGCCGATGCGGGTCAAGGCCGTTCCCTATGTGCGCGATGTCCCTGCGGTCAAGCACCTCGGCCTCTTCGGCGCCCTCCACGCGCGCCGTGCCGCGCAGTTGGACGGGTTCGATGACGCCCTGTTCTACGGACCGGATGAGCTGATCAGTGAGGGTGGCACCTGGAACGTGGGCTTCATCGACAACGACGGGACCGTGATCTGGCCCAAGGCCGAAGTCCTGCCCGGGGTCACGATGGCGCTCCTCCAGCAGCACCCGCACGTGGTCACACACGTCACACAGGAGGCCGCGTACGGGATGCGGGCCGCGTTCGCCACCAACACGAGCATCGGTGTGCGGGCCATCAGCGCGATCGACTCCACCCAGTTCCCGACGGAGCACCCGGCGCTGGCCGCCCTACGTGACGCCTACCTGGCCGCTCCTGGCGACCTCGTCTAGCAGGAGGCCGGGCATGGGGGTAGTGCGATGGACGGGGCGGGAGACGCGGGCCTTACGCATGGCCCTGCGGATGACCGTTCGCAAGTTCGCCGTCCATATCGGGGTCAGCGACCGCATGGTGTCTCACTGGGAGCGAGGCGGGGTCGGGATCGTCCCGCGCCCTTCCAACCAATCGGCGCTCGACACCTCGTTGTCCGTCGCGGGCACGGAGGTGCAGGAACGGTTCGCGGTCCTGATCACGGAGCAGGCCGCAGCAGCTGAGGACCAGCGCACGGAAATACTGCTTGCCGCCGACCCGCTCCAGTTCGTGCGGCACCCAGTGGACGCGAAGCTGATGGCGGCGGTTCCGGAGGGGATCTACCTGGGCGGTGATGCCGGTGAGACGACATGGCTCCCCTCCTTCCACATCGACGTGTTCCCCACCACGAACGCGGACTACTTCCGCTTCGTCTCTGCGACCGGGCACCCGCCCCCGCAGCACTGGGACGGGCCCCGCCATCCGAACAGCCTCTTTGATCACCCGGTGGTGTGGGTGACGTGGCGTGACGCTGCCGCCTACGCCGCATGGGCAGGGAAGGCCTTGCCGACATCGGACCAGTGGGAGAAGGCCGCTCGGGGGACAAAAGGCAACATCTACCCCTGGGGCAACAGCCCCACCGCAGCGAAGTGCAACGTCTCCGACTCCGGTATCGGACACACCACCCCTGTCAGCCGCTACCAGAGCGGTGCCAGCCCCTTCGGTGCCTACGACCTGTGCGGCAACGCGTGGGAATGGTGTGTCACCGAATCCTCACCCGGCCGCCGAGAGCTGAAGGGGAGCGCCTTCACCAGCCCCTTCGTGCGCGCCACGCCTTCCGCCTTCAACGACGCGTCCACCAGCATGAGCGACGAGGACACCGGCTTCCGCTGCGTCGCTGAGCACCTTTGATCATTCGATCCGGGAACGATGAAGCCCCGCCCGACGGATACACCACCGACCGGCAAGGGGTTTGGGGCTGTGCCCCCGCCCCCGGGCATGACAAAGGCCCCGCAGCCGGAGCCGCGGGGCCTTTGCCCACATGGGATGAGTGGAGATGGCGGGAATCGAACCCGCGTCCAACGGTGCAGAAGCAGGGCTTCTCCGAGCGCATTCCGCTGCGCTTTTCTCAGCCCCGGAGATCACACGGACAAGTCTCCGACGGGCTCAGTCACTGTTTGATTTCCCTCAAACCCCCGTGACCGGGGCTAGAGGTTTAGATCCCTAGTTGACGCCAGGATCCGGACCGGGACCACTTCCGGGCTGACGCTCCTCACAGAGGCTTCAGCTCACTGTTATTAGGCAGCGAGGGTGAAGCGGGAGTTATCGCTCTTGGAGTTGGCGATTATTGTTTGCGACATATGGTTTACGAGATCATTGCCGCTTCCTCGGCTCGCTTCCCCTACATCGACATCCGCTGTCGAAACCGATCATCCCCATGTTTTTTTATCAAGTGACCCCACCCGCGAGCGGGAGGCGCTGACGCCATCGTACGCGAAGTGGACCTCGGGATGCCAGGTGATTACACCGTGCCCCGCTGCTTGCGTCGGACGGCCGCCACGGCGCGGTTCGTCTCGCGGGTGTCCTGCTTCTCCCGCAGGGTCTGTCGCTTGTCGTACTCCTTCTTGCCCTTGGCCAGCGCGATCTCGACCTTCGCGCGGCCGTCCTTGAAGTACAGGGACAGGGGCACGATCGTGTGACCCGACTCCGACGA
Source organism: Streptomyces sp. NPDC002602 (assembly GCF_042889445.1). Taxonomy (NCBI): domain Bacteria; kingdom Bacillati; phylum Actinomycetota; class Actinomycetes; order Kitasatosporales; family Streptomycetaceae; genus Streptomyces; species Streptomyces sp. NPDC002602. The sequence goes on from NZ_JBIAQX010000002.1 coordinate 879,535, forward strand.
CTTCGAGTCCAGCTTGTCGATCTCCTCCCGGTGCATCAGGAGCTTGCGCTTGCGCCGCGAGCTGTGGTTGGTCCACGTGCCCTGGCTGTACTCCGGCACGTGCACGTTGTACAGCCAGGCCTCGTTGCCCTCCATCGACACGAAGCCGTCCACCAGCGACGCCCGACCCTGACGCAGGGACTTGACCTCGGTGCCCGTGAGCACGAGACCGCACTCGTAGGTGTCGAGGATCGTGTAGTCGTGCCGCGCCTTCTTGTTCTGGGCGATCAGCTTGCGCCCTTTTTCCTTAGCCATAGTGCGGTCATTTTCGCACTACGGACCCACCCGAAGGCCACCCAATACCTTGCGGGCCCGCTCCTCGGTCCCCTCGGCCGCCGTGAGGTCCGGGTCGATGCCCCTGCCGTCGAGGCTGCGGCCCGCCGGCGTGCGGTACGTGCCGACCGTCAGCTCGGCCACCGAACCGTCCGGGAGTTCCGTCGGCATCTGCACCGAGCCCTTGCCGAAGGTGCGGCTGCCGACCGTCACCGCGCGACCCCGGTCCTGGAGGGCGCCGGCGACCAGTTCGGCGGCGCTCATCGTGCCGCCGTCGACCAGCGCCACCAGCGGCCGTGCGGTGTCCCCGCCCGGCTCCGCGTACAGGGCCCGCTCGGAGCCCCGTACGTCGTACGTCGCCACCAGACCGCCGTCGAGGAACGCGGAGGCCGCGGTCACCGCCTCGGTGACCAGGCCGCCCGGGTTCCCGCGCAGGTCCAGCATCAGGCCGGCGCCCGGCGGGACGGCGCGGACGGCGTCCCGCACCCGCTCCCCCGAACCCCGCGTGAACGAGGCGACCTTGATGACGGTGACACCGTCCGCGAGGCGGCGTACCGTCACCGGCTCGGCGCGCAGTTGCTGCCGGCGGACGGTCTCGGTGAAATCGGCGCCGGCCCGGCCGAGGCCCAGCACCACCGGGGTACCGGCCTCGCCGCGCAGGAGGGCCACCACGTCGGCGACCGACCGGCCCGTGACGCCCTTGCCGTCCACGCTCAGCAGCCGGTCGCCGGCCCGCAGCCCGGCCCGGGAGGCGGGGCTGCCGGGCTGCACCCGGTCCACCTCGATCCGGCCGTCGGCGCGGCGCTCGGCCCAGAGCCCGACGCCGGTCCAGCGGCCGTCCAGGTCCTCGGCGAAGGCCGCGTACTCGTTCTGGTCGTAGACCATGCCCCAGCGGTCGCCGCTGCGGCTGACGACGTCCTGGGCGGCCTTCTTGCCGGACTTGCCCGCGGCCGCGGCCTCGGCGGCGGCGCGCGCGACGGCGTCCCGGTCGGCGGTGCCCGCGGCGGGCGCGCCCGCCGCCTTGTCGTGCGTACGGGCCACCAGGACCCCCGCCGTGTCCACGGCGTCGGCACGGTCCCAGCAGCCGGTGCCCGCGGCGGTACCGACGGCCGCGAGGAAAGCCAACGTCAAAGCGGCCCCGCGACGCAGGTCACGGGGCCGGCGACAGAGAGGGGGTGGGCCCGGCATGGCGCCGAGTCTAGGACAAGCCCCGCGGCGGCACGGTGGGTTGACCGGACCGCACACGGGGCGCTTGTCACACCTTCAGGTACTTGCGCAACGCGATGAAGGCCGCCAAGGAGGGCATGAGCAGCCCGATGGCGAGCACCAGCGGCAGCTTGGTGAGGACGGAGTCCCAGCCGATGAAGTTGATCAACTCCAGCTTGTCGCGCAGCGTCACGCCGTGGTCGATCACGAAGTACTGGCCGGCGCCGAGCATCCCGCAGGCGAGCACCGCGCCGATGAGGCCGGCGACGGCCGCCTCCATGATGAACGGCACCTGGATGTAGAAGCTGGACGCGCCCACCAGCCGCATGATGCCGGTTTCCCGCCGACGGCTGAACGCGGAGACGCGCACCGTGTTGACGATCAGCAGCAACGCCACGATCAGCATGATCAACATGATGCCGAGCGCGGCCCAGTTGAGGGAGCCGAGCAGGCTGAAGAGGCTCTCGACCTCGCGGTTCTGGTCCTGGACCGACTGGACGCCCTCACGCCCCGAGAAGGCGCTGGTGATGACCCCGTACTGCTCCGGGTTCTTCAGCTTGACCCGGAAGGAGTCGGGCATCTGGTCCGGGGTGACGACCGAGGCCAGCGCGGTGTCCCCGTACCGCTCCTTGTAGTGCTTGAACGCCTCGTCGGAGGACTCGTACACGACGTTCTGGACGAGGTCGATCTTCTTCAGATCGGTCTCGATCTGCTTCTTCTGCGCATCGGTGACCGCGCCCTTCTCACAGGGCTGCTTGACCCGCTCCGGCCCGGCGTTGCCCTTGGCGGGATCGGGCTTGTTCGCATCGGGCTTCGCCGGGTCCGCGGCGGGCGTCTCGGCGGCCTTGGCGGCGTCGGTGGCGTCCTTGGCGTCGCTCTTGTTGCAGAGGTAGACCGTGACGTTGACCTTGCCGTACCAGTACCCCTTCATCGCGCTGACCTGGTCGCGCATGAGCAGGGAGCCACCGAACAGGGCCAGCGACAGGGCCACGGAGATGATGACCGCGAAGGTCATGGTGAGATTGCGACGGAGACCGACGCCGATCTCCGACATGACGAACTGGGCGCGCATGGCGTCCTTTCAGTGCTGGTAGCCGTAGACGCCGCGCGACTGGTCGCGCACGAGACGGCCCTGTTCGAGTTCGATGACGCGCTTGCGCATCTGGTCCACGATCTGCTGGTCGTGCGTCGCCATGATCACGGTGGTGCCGGTCCGGTTGATCCGGTCCAGCAGCTTCATGATGCCGACGGAGGTCTGCGGGTCGAGGTTGCCGGTCGGCTCGTCCGCGATCAGCAGGGCGGGCCGGTTGACGAAGGCGCGGGCGATGGCCACGCGCTGCTGCTCGCCGCCGGAGAGCTCGCCGGGCATCCGGCTCTCCTTGCCCCCCAGTCCCACCAGTTCCAGGACCTGCGGAACGGCCTTGCGGATCTCGCCGCGCGGCTTGCCGATGACCTCCTGCGCGAAGGCGACGTTCTCGGCCACCGTCTTGTTGGGGAGGAGCCGGAAGTCCTGGAAGACGGTCCCCAGCTGGCGCCGCATGTGCGGGACCTTCCAGTTGGAGAGCTTGGCGAGGTCCTTGCCCAGGACGTGGACCTGGCCGTGGCTCGCCCGCTCCTCGCGCAGCACCAGCCGCAGGAACGTGGACTTGCCGGAGCCGGAGGAGCCGACCAGGAAGACGAACTCGCCCTTCGCGATGTCCAGCGAGACATCTCTGAGTGCGGGGCGGCTCTGCTTCGGGTAGGACTTGGAGACACTGTCGAATCGGATCACGGGTGCACCACGGTCGCCGGGAGTAGGTGAGCGTGACCATACGCGAACGGGCGCGGGGTGTGGACCCGGCATCCGGACTTGACCGATATGTCCCGCGTCCCGGGGCGGCCCGATCGCGATTGCCCGGACGGGCCGCGCCGAATGTCGCGGAAGCCGGCACAGTGGTAGGGGGAACGGACCCGTCCCCCTTGCCGTTGTACCAGGGGACGAGAGGAGGAGCGCATGACATATGACCGGCTCGTGTGCGCGAACTGCGCCGCGCCCGTCAACCAGGGCCGCTGCCCCGTGTGCCGGGCGAACCGGGAGCGCCTCCAGCAGGAGAGCCCCTTCGCCGGCCTGAACCCCATGGCGCTCATCGCGCTTCTGGTGGTGCTGGTGGCAGCTCTGGCGCTGGTGGCCCAGACCGCGTAGTTCTTCCGCCGCGTCCCGATCGCACGCACGCGGAAGGGCCCGGACACCTGGGGTGCCCGGGCCCTTCCACGTTCACGCCCACCCGCCGTCGAGCGGTCCGGCGCTCTCGGGCGCGCTCTTAAGCGGTCTGCTCCTGCTGCTTGCGCCAGCGGATCCCGGCCTCCAGGAAGCCGTCGATCTCGCCGTCGAGCACCGCCTGCGGGTTGCCGACCTCGAACTCCGTCCGCAGGTCCTTGACCATCTGGTACGGGTGCAGGACGTAGGAGCGCATCTGGTTGCCCCAGGAGCTTCCGCCGTCCTTGAGGGCGTCCATCTTGTCCTTCTCCTCCTGGCGGCGCCGCTCCAGCAGCTTGGCCTGGAGCACGTTCATCGCGCTGGCCTTGTTCTGGATCTGCGAGCGCTCGTTCTGGCAGGAGACGACGATGCCGGTCGGGAGGTGCGTGATGCGCACGGCCGAGTCGGTCGTGTTGACGCCCTGGCCGCCGGGGCCGGAGGCGCGGTACACGTCGACGCGCAGCTCGGCCTCGTCGATCTCGACGTGGTCGCTGGTCTCGACGACCGGCAGCACCTCGACGCCCGCGAAGGAGGTCTGGCGGCGGCCCTGGTTGTCGAAGGGCGAGATCCGGACGAGGCGGTGGGTGCCCTGCTCGACGGAGAGGGTGCCGTAGGCGTACGGGGCCTTGACGACGAAGGTGGTCGACTTGATGCCGGCCTCCTCCGCGTAGGAGGTCTCGTAGATCTCGGTCGGGTAGCCGTGGCGCTCGGCCCAGCGCAGGTACATGCGCTGGAGGCGCTCGGCGAAGTCGGAGGCGTCGACGCCGCCGGCCTCGGCGCGGATGTTGACCAGGGCCTCGCGCTCGGCGTACTCGCCGGAGAGCAGGGTCCGGACCTCCATCTCGTCCAGCGCCTTGCGCACGGAGACCAGCTCGGTCTCCGCCTCCGCGAGGGTGTCCGCGTCGTCCATCTCCTGGGCGAGCTCGAAGAGCACGGAGAGGTCGTCGATGCGACCCCGGAGGGTCTCGGTCTTGCGGACCTCGGCCTGGAGGTGCGAAAGCTTGCTCGTGATCTTCTGGGCGGCCTCCGGGTCGTCCCACAGGGACGGCGCGGCGGCCTGCTCCTCGAGCACGGCGATATCTGCCCTCAGCTTGTCGAGGTCCAGGACGGCCTCGATCGACCCCATGGTCGAGGAGAGGGACTTCAGCTCTTCGGAAACATCGACGACTGCCACGGGTCCAGCGTAGCCGGTCGCGGGACGGCACTCTCCGGCCAGGCCGGCCGGGCCCGTACGGACATGCGCTCGCACGGGCGTACGCTCAGCATATGACTGTCCTCCTCGTGAAGCGCCGCCATGTGGACCACATGCGTGTCACCACCACGAGCTGTCTGCCGCCGGACCTCGCACGAGCCTGATCCACCCCGATCCGACTTCGGTCCTGTACGCGGACACGCGGCCCCGGCACCATCCCTGCCGACGGCCTGTCCTCACCCGCTGCCCCGCCATCTCTGGGGAACAGGACCCCGTGACATCCGAAACGGAGCCGTCATGCCGTCCGCGCACCCTTCCTCCTCCTCCCGTGCCGACTCTGGCACCACCTCCCTCGCGACCTCCCTCGCCGTCATCGACCTCTCCCGGGCCGACGACCCCGCCGAGCGCGAGGACTTCCTGCGGCAGTTGCACGCGGCCGCCCGGGACACCGGTTTCCTGTATCTGACCGGGCACGGGATCAGCGCGTCGGAAACCGCCCGCATCCTCGACCTGACCAGAGCCTTCTTCGCGCTCCCGGAGGCCGATCGGCTGGCCGTGAGCAACCTCAACTCCCCTCACTTCCGCGGCTACACCCGGATCGGGCACGAGCTGACCGGCGGCGCCTCCGACTGGCGGGACCAGTTGGACGTGGGCGCCGAGCGGCCGGCGCCGGTGGTCGGCCCGGACGACCCGGCGTTCCTGTGGCTGGAGGGCCCCAACCTGTGGCCGGCGGCCCTGCCGGAGCTCCGCACGGTCGTCCTGGAGTGGCAGTCCCGCCTCGCCGCGGTGGCGCACCGCCTGCTGCGGGAGCTGCTGACCTCGATCGGCGCCCCCGCGGACTTCTTCGACGAGGCCTTCGCGGACCGCCCCCACCTGCACACGAAGCTGATCCGCTACCCCGGGTCCGCCCCGACCGGAGCGGACCAGGGCGTGGGCGCGCACAAGGACTACGGCTTCCTGACGCTGCTGCTCCAGGACTCGGTGGGCGGGCTCCAGGTCGTGCGGGACGGGCGCTACGTCGACATCCCGCCGCTCCCGGGGGCCTTCGTGGTCAACCTGGGCGAGCTGCTGGAGATAGCGACGGAGGGCTACCTGCGGGCCACCGACCACCGGGTGGTGAGCCCGCCGGGGGCGCAGGAGCGCTTCTCGGTGCCGTTCTTCTACAACCCGCGGCTGGACGCGGTGGTGGAGACCGTCCCCGGCGCGTACCTGAGCGAGGCGCCGGGCGTGGCTCACGACGCGTCGAACCCGCTGCACGCCGAGTACGGCCGCAACGAGCTGAAGGGGTGGGTACGGGCCCACCCGACCGTGGCCCGGCGCTGGCACCCGGAGCTGGTCTCGGCGTAGGCCGTGCGCGGGCCGCGGTGCGGCCGGGGCGGGCGTACGCCGACCCGGCCCGCCCGCGTCCGGGGCGCGACCCGCGGCCGGCGCCCGGCTACGGGACGGCCGTGCCCGACTGCTTGCTGTCCTGCGGGGCGGGGGCGGCGTCCCCGTCGGACACCGCGAACCAGGTGCCCACCCCGACCGCCGCCACCAGCGCCACCGCCGACGCGGACAGCACGAGGCGGCGCTTGCGGACCGTCTCGGCCCGGTGTCGGGCCGAGCCGGGCCGGTGACCGCCCGCGGGGCGCGGTACCCGGGCGGTGCCCAGCGCGCCCCCGGCCAGTTCGTCCGGGCCGGGTACCCGCATCGAGGTGTGCGTGTCCCGGTTGGAGTCCGTCGCCGAGCCGGGCACCAGCGGCACCACGCCGCGCCGCCGTACCGGATCCGCGGACTTCTCCTCGGCCTGTTCCGGTTCCGCGTCGGTCTCGTCCGGCTCGTCCACGTCCAGGGGCGGGATCCCGGCCAGCATCGGCAGCAGGTCCCGCAGTCGGGTCGACAGTTCCGAGGCCCGCAACCGCGACGCCGGCGCCTTGGCGAGGCACTGCACCATGAGCTGCCACAGCTCCTCGGGGATGCCCGGCAGCGGTACGACGGTCTCGGTCACGTGCCGGCGCAGCACCGCCCCGGGGTGCCCGCCGCCGAACGGCGTGAATCCCGCGAGCAGCTCGTACAGCACCGTGGCCAGCGCGTAGATGTCGACGGCCGCGCGCGGCGGCAGGCCCTCCACGATCTCGGGGGCCAGGTAGTCGGGCGTGCCGATGATCCGGGTGGTGGGCGCCGAGGTCCGGCCTCCGGTGCTGCGGCGCGGCGAGTCGATCAGCTTCGCGACGCCGAAGTCGGTCAGCAGGGCCGGGTGGGCGCCGCCGGGGCCGAGCGGGCCCTGCATGTCGAGCAGGACGTTCTCCGGCTTGACGTCGCGGTGCACGACGCCCGCCGCGTGCGCGGCGGCCAGCGCGTCGGCGACGTCGGCGACGATGGCCACGGCCGCCTCGGGGGCGAGCCGTCGTTCGCGGTCGAGCCGCGTCCGCAGGTCCGTGCCGCGGACGAGGTCCATGACGAGGGCGAGGTCGTTGCCGTCGACGACGAGGTCGCGGACGGACACGACGTGGGGGTGTTCCAGGCCGAGCAGCGCGCTGCGTTCCTGGACGAACCGTCCGACCAGCTCCTGGTCGGACGCGAGGTCCTCGCGCAGCAGTTTGACGGCGACGGGGCCTTCCGGCCCCTCGCCCAGCCACACCGTGCCCGCGCTGCCGCGCCCAAGGATCTGGTGCGCGGTGTACCGGCTGCCGATCTTCCGTGCCACGACTGCTCCCTCAGCGGCTGGCGTACGCACCAAAGCTACGCGGCCGGGTGGGGGTTGAACGCCCCGCATCGCGGCGACCTTCACTTCTGCGGGCGAAATCACGTCCCAGAAGTCGACAAATCCACGAAGTCGGCGCCACGGGGGTGTCCCGAGCGTCTCCTGGTGGACCGTCAGCCGGCCGTCAGGGGGTGGATCCCCCGCCGGAGCCGCCTGCGGAGTCGCCGATGGCGGTGACCCAGTCGACCGCGTCCGAGCCCCACGTCCACACCTGGTCCCACCAGCCGCGTCCGGTGCCGACCCACTCCTGGAGCGGGGTGAGCTCCCAGACCAGCCAGCCCGCCACGAAGAACAGCAGGATCATGACCACACAGCCCTTGAGGCAGCCCAGGCCGGGGATCCGGACCGGGTTGGCACTGCGGCGACGCGGTTCGCGCGGCTCGCGCTGCTCGCGCGGGGCCTGCTGTCGGGGCGGCGGACCCTGGGGCCGGGTGGGCTGCTGGTACTGCGGCTGCTGCTGAGGCGGCTGCTGGTACTGCGGCTGGTGGACCGGCTGGTGCTGCTGCGGCTGCTGGTACTGCTGGGGCGGCGGGCCCTGGCGGTACGGCTGCTGCGGCGGCTGCTGGTACTGGGGCTGATGCGCGGGCGGCTGCTGGTACTGCTGCGGCGGCGGACCCTGGCGGTACGGCTGCTGCTGGGGTCGCTGCTGGGGCGGCGGGGGCGCCTGGCGCTGCGGGCGGCGGCGCAGCGGGTCCTCGCTCGGGTCGAGGTACTGCATCTGCGTCTGCTCGTTGCGGTCGCGGGCGGCCCGCATCTGCGACTGCCAGGGGTGCACCCCGTCCTGTACGGGCGGCATGACGGACGTCGGGTCCGCACCGCCCGCCCCGGTGGCGGGCAGCACGGAGGTGGCGTCGGCCGCGCCGACCGGCGGCAGGACGCTGGTCATGCCGTTCGGGTCGTAGGCGCCCATCGGGGAGCCGGCGCCGCCGGGGAGCGCCTGGCCCGCGTCCGCGACGCCGGGGGTCGCGGGGACCGGGGCGGGCGAGGGGTCGGGGGCGAGCAGCGCGGCGACGCCGAGCGCGGCCTCCACCTCGGCGGGCGAGGAGTGCACTCCGATGCCGGAGGCGACCACGCGCAGGCCGCGCGCCAGGCTCTGGGCGCTCGGGCGCTCGCCGGGCTCCTTGCGCAGGCAGCGCTCTATGACCGTCCAGAGCGGCTCGGGCAGGTTCGCGGGGCGCTGCGGGTCCTCGCTGAGGTGGCGGTGGAGCACTTCGAGCGCGGTGCCGCCGGCGAACGGCGGGCGGCCGGTGACCAGCTCGTAGAGCAGGATGCCGGCGCCGTAGATGTCGACGGCGGAGGTCTGGGGGCGGCCCTCGGCGGACTCGGGGGCCACGTAGGAGGGGGTGCCGACGAACTCGTGGGTGCGGGTCAGGCCCGGGGAGTCGGCGAGGCGCGCGATGCCGAAGTCGGTGAGCATCGGCTTCATCTGGCCGCCGCGTTCGTCCAGCAGGACGTTGGCGGGCTTCAGATCCCGGTGGACCACGCCGTCGGCGTGGCTGGCGGCGAGCGCGTCCGCGATCTGGGCGGTCAGCAGGCTCGCGGCGACGGGGCTGAAGGGACCGTTCTCGCGGATGTAGCGGTGCAGGTCCGGGCCGTCGATCAGGTCCATGACCAGGGCCAGCAGGTCGCCCTCGACGACGAGGTCGCGCGTGCGGACGATGTTGGGGTGGGTCAGGCGCAGCAGGACGGAGCGTTCCCGAAGGAAGCGCATCACGATGTCCGGGTCCTGGGCCAGTTCCTCCTTGAGGACCTTGATGGCCACGGTCTCGCCGGGCTGGCCGGCGACGGCGGCCTCCGCACCGGCGGTCTCCCGCTGGCGGGCACGCCAGACGGTGCCCGTGGCGCCGCGCCCGAGCGGCTCCTCGAGCAGGTATTTGCTGCCGACTGGCCGCACGTCTCGCGCTCCCCTGCTGTCGTCTGACTGTCGTCTGGTTTCGGCTGTTTCCGCCGTGGGTTTTCCGGCCCACTCTAGGGGGTGTCCCGGATGAAGACGCCGGGCATCGAAGGTTGGTTGCCGTACATATGTACGAAGAGTGAGTTTTACCGGGTATGCCGGAGGCGATTTTCCTTGGCTTTCGTCGACCCGGTTGTCCGTATGTGAGCGACGAGTGGTTCGGGTCACGATCGATCAAGATCATTTGTTGCCGGGTGCCGGGCGTGTTGTCCGCGACAGGTGCGAGGATGCACCCGTACGGAACGGCGGGGACGGGAGCCCCTCCTTCCGGCAGACCTGACCGGACGACGCGTCCGTGCCGGGTGGGGGGTCATCGGGCCGGCACGTCCCGCCGTTCCCCTGCCCGGCGCACGCACGTGCACTGCGCACCGCGCAGAAGGGACCGCTGACGGCGATGCAGATCCGGCTGACCGTCCTCGGGTCGCGCAGCGGCCACCAGACCTCCGGCGCGCCCGTCGGCTGCGACGTGCTCGTCACCGCGCCCGTCGGGACCGCGCTCGCCGCCGTCGCGTCCGGGCTCGCGGCGACCGTGGGCGGACCCGACACCGGGGGCACCGTCGTGCTGTACGCCGGTACGGAACGGCTCGACCTCCAGCGGCGGATCCTGGGCGAGCCGCCCCTGGTGGACGGGGCCGTCCTGGCCCTGCACGCGCCCGCCCCGGACGGACTGCCCGCGCTGCCCGAGGACGGGCCGGCCGCGCCCCAGCTCCACGTGGTCGCCGGTCCGGACGCGGGCGGGGTGCACCTGCTGCACCCCGGGGCGGTACGGATCGGACGCTCGGCCGACGCGGACGTGCCGCTGGACGACCCCGACGTGTCACGGCTGCACTGCGCGGTGACGGTGATGTCGGACGGGCGGGTGGCGGTGGCCGACCTCGGCTCCACGAACGGCACGACCCTGGACGGCGTCCCCGTCGGAGCGCGGACGGTGCCGCTGACACCGGGGGCACTGCTGCGGATCGGCGAATCGACCCTGCGGCTGGCGGCCCGGGGCGCGGCGCCGACGCTGCCCGTGGTGCCGGACCTGGAGGGACACCTGTCCCTGCCGGGCACCGCCGCCGTCCCGGGCGCTCCCGGCGCCGGCGCCGGCGCCGGCGTCGACTCCGGCACCGACGGCGCGGGCCCGGACGGTGCGAACGCGCCCCACGCGGGGGCGCGGACGCCCACCCACCAGCCGGCCCACCACCCCGCCCCGTCCCCCGGCGCCGGCCTCGCACACGATCTCCCCGACTCCGGCTCCGGCTCCGACGCGACCGGCGGCGGGCAGGGCGCGGCCCCCGCGTTCGAACCCCGACGGCGCGGCATCGGGGCGTGGGCGCGCAAGTGGGTACGGGGCGAGGACATCGCCGAGCCGGCCGCCGAGGACGAGCCCGCCCCGACCGCGCGCCCCGCCGCCGACGACCCCGCCACCCTGCTCCTCGCCGCCCTCGGGCCCACCGGGCGGCTCTGGTCCCGTCCCCCGGGCGCCCTCGACGTCGGGCTCGGCGCCGGCAGCCGGGTCGAGCTCCGCGAGGCCGGGGCACTGGGAATCGCCGGTCCGCGGGCCCGCCTCACCGGCGTGGCCCGGTCCGTGATCGCCCAACTCGCCGGACTGCACGCGCCGGGCCGGCTGGAGATCGTGCTGGTCTGCGCAGGTCGCGGTCGTGGCCTCCAGGAGCGGCGCGCCGACTGGGGCTGGCTCGGCTGGCTGCCGCACGTGCGGCCCGCGCACGGCCAGGACTGCCGGCTGCTCCTCGCGTTCGACCGCGACCAGGCCGCCGCCCGCACCGGTGAGCTGACCCGCCGGCTCGACGAGGGCCCGCTCGGCGCCGGTTGGGCGTCCGCCGGGCCGGAGGCGGTGCGACGGGCCGCGAGCGCGTACGAGGGCCCGTACACGCTCCTCGTCCTCGACGGTGACCCGGGCACGGGGCAGCTGCGCGATGTCACCGGACGGTTGGCCTCGCACGGGCCCGCCGCCGGCATCCATGTCCTGGCCCTCGCGGAGGCGCCGGCCGCGACGCCGGCGAGCCCGGTCTCCGACACGTACGAGACGGCCTGCTCGGGCTCCCCCGCGTTCCGGGACTGCGGGACGGTCGCCCTGCTCAGCGGTGACGTCGCCACCGCCGTACGGACCTTCGCGGTCGTCGGCGGCAGACCCGTCCCGCCCGGGACGACCGCCGTGGCCGACGCCGTGTCCGCGGCGTGGGCGGAGCGGTTCGCCCGCGCCCTCGCCCCGCTGCGCGCGGAGTCCACCGGCGCCGAGGCCCAGCGGCCGGCGACCGCCTCGCTGCCGCAGACGGCGCGGCTCCTGGACGAGTTGGGTCTGGCGCGGGCCACCCCGGCGTCGCTGATGGCCCGTTGGGCGGCGGGCACGGAACAGGGCCAGGGTGTCGGCGGGCTCGCCGAGGTGGTGCTGGGTACCGGCCGGCGCGGGGCTGTCGGGGCCGAGCTGGTCCACGACGGCCCCCACCTGTTGATCGAGGGGCCCGCCGGCAGCGGCCGGACCGAGCTGCTGCGCTCGGTGGCCGCCTCGCTGGCCGCCGCGGCCCGCCCCGACAGGCTGGGGCTCCTGCTGCTCGACGGCGCCGGCGGCGAGCGGGGCGACGGGTTGCTGCCCTGTACCGAGTTGCCGCACGTCTCGGCACACCTCGTGGCCTCGGACCCGGTGCGGATGCGGGAGTTCGCGCAGGCGCTGGGCACCGAACTCAAGCGCCGGCACGAGCTGTTGGACGGGGTGCCGTTCAGCGAGTGGCACGCCCGGCGGGAGGTGTCCGACCGGATGGTCGCGCCCCGCCGGCCCGCTCCCGGCGAGCTGAGCGGCGATCTCGACCCGCAGCGTTCGGGGACCCTGCGGCTGCGTTCCGCCGCCGCCCGCACCGATCCCGCGCCCGGTCCGGGTCCGCTGCCCCGACTGGTGCTGCTGGTGGACGACTTCGACGCGCTGGTCGCGCCGGGCCTCGGCAGCACGGGCCGTCCCGCCGCCGGTTCGGTGGTCCGGATCCTGGAGGGGGCGGCCCGCGAGGGTGCCCGGCTCGGGGTGCACCTGGTCGCCACCACCGCCCGCCCGGACCGCACGGCCGACACCGAACTGTCCCGCCTCGCCCGGCTGCGGGTCGAGCTGGACGCCCCTGACCAGCCCGGACCCGGACGCGGTGCGCTCCGGTACGCGGACGGTCGGGCGGTTCCGTTCCAGGGCGGCCGGGTCACCGGTCGGATCCCGCGGACGGCGACGTCGAGGCCGACCGTGGTCCCGGTGGAGTGGGAGCGGATGGGTGATCCTCCGGCCCGCCGCCCGGTCCGTGAGCTGGGCAACGGGCCCACCGACCTGGCGCTGTTGGCCAGCGCCCTGGAACGGGCGTCGCGCCTGGTCTCGGCGACGCCGGTACGGTTCCCGGCCGCCCCGTAGACACCCGCCCGCCCCGCCGGCACCGCGCGCGGCGGGTCCCCCGGGCCGCCCGCGCACGCCGTTTCCCCGCTCCCGCACGCCCCGACGCGGTATTGCGGGGGTGCGCGGGTCGGCGTAGACCTTGTGGCACGGGACACACCATCAAGGCCGGACGGGCATCGGGGGCACAACCATGCGCAGTCAGCGGGGAACCAGCCGTACGAAGAGCCGCAGGAAGCACCTCAGAAGCCGTACGAGGAGCCGCGCGTGGGCCGCGTTGATCGCGGCGGGCGCGCTCGCGCTCACCGGGTGCGGCGGCGGGGACAAGAAGGACGGGACCCCGTCCTCCGGCGAGGCGCCGACCGGGCCCCGGGTGGAATTACCCCGTCTGGCCGGGGAGAAGCTCGAGGTCGCGGCGGTCTGGACGGGTCCGGAACAAGCCAATTTCACGAAGGTGTTGAAGGAGTTCGAGAAGCGGACCGGCGCCACCGTGACGTTCGTCCCGGCGCAGGATCCGATCGTCACCTTCCTCGGTACGAAGATCGCGGGTGGCGCCCCGCCGGACGTGGCCCTGCTCCCCCAGGTCGGGGCGCTGGTGTCCGCGGTGGAGAAGAAGTGGGCGCAGCCGGTGGGGCCGGAGGCCAAGGCCCAGCTCGACAAGAACTACTCGGACGGGTGGAAGAAGCTCGGAGCGGTCGACGGCGCCCAGTACGGCGTGTACTACAAGGCGGCCAACAAGTCGCTGATCTGGTACAACGCCAAGGCCTTCGAGGCGGCGGGCGTGCAGCCCCCGAAGACGTGGAAGGACCTGTTGACGGCGGCCGACACGCTGTCCGCCTCCGGCACCCCGGCGGTGTCGGTGGCCGGCGCGGACGGCTGGACGTTGACGGACTGGTTCGAGAACGTCTACCTCTCCCAGGCCGGCCCGGAGCTGTACGACAAGCTGGCGAAGCACGAGATCAAGTGGACGGACGACAGCGTCAAGCGGGCGCTGACGACCCTGGGCGAGCTGTTCGGCCGCAAGGACTTCCTGGCGGGCGGGCCGAGCGGGGCCCTGTCCACGGAGTTCCCGAAGTCGGTGACGCAGACCTTCACCGGTGGCGACCGGCCGGCGGCGGCGATGGTCTTCGAGGGCGACTTCGTGGCGGTGAACATCGCGCAGACCGGGGCGAAGGTCGGCGAGGAGGCCCTGGTGTTCCCCTTCCCGGCGGTCGGCGACAAGGCCCCGGTGGTCTCGGGCGGTGACGTGGCGGTCGCGCTGAAGCCCTCGAAGGGCGCGCAGGCGCTGCTGACGTTCCTGGCGTCGGCGGACGCCGCGGAGATCCAGGCCCGCGAGGGCGGTTTCGTCTCCCCGAACAAGTCGGTGAACCCGGCGGCCTACCCGAACGCCATCCAGCGCGACATCGCGAAGGCCTTGATCGCGGCCGGCGACGACTTCCGCTTCGACCTGTCGGACCAGGCTCCGGCGGCCTTCGGTGGGACCCCGGGCGCGGGCGAGTGGAAGCACCTCCAGGACTTCCTGGCGAACCCGTCGGACGTGGCGGGCACCCAGGCGAAACTGGAGAGTGACGCGGCCAAGGCGTACGGGAACTGACCGGTGGCCACCAAAGTCGCCACGGGGGCCGAGGTCGTCGGTGCGACGGGCGGCGCCGGGCGCGGGGGTTCCGCGGAGGCCCGGCGCCGCCGGCTGATCGCGGCGGCGTTCCTCCTGCCGGCCCTGCTGCTGCTCGGCGCGCTCGTCGTTCACCCGATCGGCTACTCGGTCTACCGCAGCTTCTTCGACCGCTCCGGCGACAGCTTCGTGGGCGGCGGCAACTACCGGGAGATCCTGGCCGACGACACGATCCGCACCGCGCTGAGGAACACCGCGATCTGGGTGGTGCTGGCCCCCACGACGGCCACCGCCCTCGGGTTGATCTTCGCGGTGCTCACCGAGCGGGTCCGTTGGGGGACGGCGTTCAAGCTGCTCGTGTTCATGCCGATGGCGATCTCCATGCTGGCGGCGGGCATCATCTTCCGGCTCGTGTACGACCACGACCCCGACCGGGGCGTGGCCAACGCGGTGTGGGTGGGGGTGCACGACACCTTCGCGGAGGCCTCGGCGTTCCCGAAGGCCCGCCCGGGCCGGGACTCGCCGCTGGCGCCGGCCGAGGGGGGCGGGTACGTGACGCGCGATCCCGTACGGGCGGGCGTGCCTGCGCTGCTCCCGCTGGTCGGGGTGGCCCCGGAGGCACTGCCCGAGGGAACCCGCACCGCGCGGCCCGCCGCCGCCGAGCCCGGCAAGGTCACCGGGACCGCCTGGCAGGACTTCACCCGGGGCGGGGGCGGTCGGACGAACACCGTGGACCCGACCGAGTCGGCGTTCGCCGGGATGCGGATCGAGGCGGTGAGGGACGGCGCGGTGGTCGACTCGGCGTCGGCCCGCGCCGACGGCACGTTCACCCTGTCCGAGCGGGCCGACGGGGCGCTGCTGCGGCTGCCCGCCTCGAACTTCCGGGAGGCCTACGCGGGGGTCCAGTGGCTGGGTCCGACGCTGGTGACCCCGGCGATCATCGGCGCGTACGTGTGGATGTGGGCCGGTTTCGCGATGGTGTTGATCGGGGCCGGGTTGGCGGCCGTACCGCGTGAGCTGTTGGAGGCGGCGCGGGTGGACGGGGCGAGCGAGTGGCAGGTGTTCCGGCGGATCACCGTCCCGCTGTTGGCGCCCGTCCTGGCGGTGGTCCTGGTCACGCTGGTCATCAACGTGATGAAGGTCTTCGACCTGGTCTTCGTGATCGCGCCGGGCGCGGTCCAGGACGACGCGAACGTGCTCGCGTTCCAGCTGTACCGCACGTCCTTCGGCACGAACGCCGACCCGGGGCTGGGCAGCGCCATCGCCGTGCTGCTGTTGGTGCTGGTGGTGCCCGTGATGCTCTACAACATTCGCCGGATGCGCCGGGAGGCCCGCCGATGAACGCACGGTCCCTCGCCTCCCGGGCGGCCGGCGGGGTGCTGCGGGTCTTCCTGATCCTCGCCGGCCTGTTCTGGCTGGTGCCCACCCTCGGGCTGTTGATCTCCTCCTTCCTCTCCCCGACCGGCCTCAACGAGGGCGGCTGGTGGCAGGCGCTGAGCGCGCCGTCACGGCTGACGGCCGACAACTACGCACGTCTGCTGGCCGACGACACGATCACCGGCTCGCTGCTGAGCACCGTCGCGATCGCCGTTCCGGCGACCCTGCTCGTCCTGGTGTTGGGGGCGTTCGCCGGGTACGCCTTCGCCTGGTTGGAGTTCCCGGGCCGGGACTGGCTGTTCCTGATCGTGGTGGGGCTGCTGGTGGTCCCCGTCCAGGTGGCCCTGATCCCGGTGTCGGAACTCTTCGGCGCCATCGGCCTGTTCGAGACCACGGCCGGGGTGGTGCTGTTCCACACGGCCTTCGGGCTGCCGTTCGCGGTGTTCCTGTTGCGGAACTTCTTCGCGGAGATCCCGCGCGAGCTGTTGGAGGCGGCCCGTCTCGACGGGGCGGGTGAACTGCGCCTGTTCGCGCGGGTGGTGCTGCCGCTCGGCGGTCCGGCGATCGCCTCGCTCGGCATCTTCCAGTTCCTGTGGGTGTGGAACGACATGCTGGTGGCGCTGGTCTTCGCGGACTCGGCGAACCCGCCGATCACGGTGGCGCTCCAGCAGCAGGTGCGCCAGTTCGGGAACAACATCGACGTGCTGGCGCCCGGCGCGTTCCTGTCGATGCTGGTACCGCTGGTGGTCTTCTTCGCCTTCCAACGGCAGTTCGTCTCGGGGGTGATGGCCGGGGCGATCAAATGACCGGACCGTGATCACGGGGCCGGCCCGTGACCACCGGGCCGGACCGTGATCACGGGGCCGGTCCACGAGCACCGGCCGGCGTGAGTGGTCGGGGCGGCAGGGCGTCGGGGCGGGCCTGTGGCCGCAGGGGCGACGGGGGCCAGTGCTGTGGCCGGAAAGGTTTGCCGGACCTTTCCGGTCACAGCACTAGGCCGTGAGGCCCGCGACGACCGAGCGGGCCAGCTCGTCGAGGTAGGGCCCCGCCACGGGTTCGCGTACCACGACCTGCCGCCAGTACAGCGGCCCGATCGCCAGGTCGAGGGCCCTCGACGGGTCGGTCCCGGCGGCCAGTTCGCCCCGCGCGACGGCCTCGGAGACGATCCCCTCCGCCATCCGCCGCTCCCCTTCCAGGAGGGCTCCGCGCACGGCGTCCGCGAGCTCCGGGTTCCGCGCCGCCTCGACGAGCAGGTCGGGGATCACGGCGGAGGCGACCTGATGGCTCAGCAGGTGGGACATGACCTCCAGCAGGGCTCGTACGTCGCCGTACAGGGAGCCCGTCGCGGGCGCGGGCAGCCCGTCCACGGCGAAGGCGGCCACGAGGTCCAGGACCAGGTGCAGTTTGGACTTCCACCGCCGGTAGACGGCGGTCTTGCCGACGCCGGCCCGGCGGGCGACGGCCTCGATGGACATCCGGGCGAAGCCGACCGCCGCGAGTTCCTCCAGCACGGCCGCCCGGATCGCCTCGGTGACGTCCTCGCGCAGTACGGCGGCCCCGGCGGGGGCCCGGCGGGCGGGGGCGGGGGCGGGCTCGGTGGTCATGCCCAGAGCATAGCCGCGCACGCCGCCACCCGCACGTCACGACGATACGGTTGCGTTCCGACGTCCCGCGCTCTAGCCTCGCCGTAGCGACGATACGGTCCCGTTCCGTCGTCGCCCGAGTCCGAACCCTTCGAAAGCGCGCCCCGTGAACAGCGCGCCCCGTCGAAAGCGACCCCCGTGACCGCGACCCCCGTGATCCACCACGCCCCCTCGCCGGCGGAGTCGGCGGCGGCCCACGGCCTGACCGTGAGCGGCGCCCGGCCCTCCCTCCCCCGCTACGTCGCGGAGCTCTGGGGTCGGCGCCACTTCGTGACGGCCCTCGCCACCGCCCGGATGCACGCCACGTACAGCACGGCCCGGCTCGGGCAGGTCTGGCACCTCGTGACCCCCCTGCTGAACGCGGCCGTCTACTACCTCGTCTTCGGCATCGTGATGAAGGCCCGCCACGGCGTGCCCGACTATGTGCCGTTCCTGCTCACCGGCGTCTTCGTCTGGGACTTCATCGGCAGCTCCGTCAACGCCGGCACCCGCGCCGTACACGGCAACCTCGGCCTGGTCCGCGCCCTGCACTTCCCGCGCGCGAGCCTGCCCGTCTCGACCGTCGTCCAGCTCTTCCAGCAACTCCTCGTCACCATGGGCGCGCTGGTCGTGCTGCTCCTGGCCTTCGGGCAGACCCCCGGCCCGGCCTGGCTCCTGGCCGTGCCCGCCCTGGTCCTGATGGCCGTCTTCTGCACCGGCTGCGCCCTGGTCATGGCCCGCGTCGGCGCCAAGAATCCGGACGTCAGCCAGCTCATGCCGTTCGTCCTGCGCACGTGGATGTACTCCTCGGGCGTGATGTGGTCCATCGACCAGATGCTCGGCAAGGACCACCTGCCGCACTGGGTCGAGACGGCCCTGAAACTCAACCCCGCCGCCCTCTACATCGACCTCGTGCGCTTCGCCCTGATCGACGGCTTCAAGGCGGCATCGCTCCCGCACCACGTCTGGCCGCTCGCGATCGGCTGGGCCCTGCTCGCCGGCGTCGGCGGGTTCGTCTACTTCTGGAAGGCAGAGGAGGAGTACGGCCGTGGCTGACCTCTCGATCCCGACCCGCACCACGCCCACCCCGGGGGCCCCGGCTCCCGACACCCGCGTCCCGACCGTCATCGCGGACGAGGTCCACGTGGTCTACAAGGTCCACGGCGCCGCCGGCCCCAAGGGCGGCGCGGTCGCCGCCCTCGGCCGGATCCTCTCCCGCCGGGCCGTCCCCGCCGTCCGAGAGGTGCACGCCGTCCGGGGCGTCAGCCTCACCGCGTACCGGGGCGAGGCCATCGGTCTGATCGGCACCAACGGCTCGGGAAAGTCCACCCTGCTCAAGGCGATCGCCGGCCTCCAGCCGGTGACGAGCGGCGCCGTCTACTCGCACGGGCAGCCCTCCCTGCTCGGGGTGAACGCCGCCATGATGAACGACCTGACCGGCGAGCGGAACGTGGTCCTCGGCGGCCTCGCGATGGGCATGACCCGCCGGCGGATCCGCGAGCGCTACCAGGACATCGTCGACTTCTCCGGGATCAACGAACGGCAGGACTTCATCTCCCTGCCGATGCGCACCTACTCCTCCGGCATGGGCGCCAGGCTGCGGTTCTCCATCGCCGCCGCCAAGGACCACGACGTGCTGATGATCGACGAGGCCCTGGCCACCGGGGACGCCGGGTTCCAGCGCCGCAGCCAGGCCCGCATCGAGGAACTGCGCGAGCGGGCGGGCACCGTCTTCCTCGTCAGTCACGGCATCGGCACGATCCGCGCCACCTGCGACCGGGCCATCTGGTTGGAGTCGGGCGTGCTGCGCATGGACGGCCCGTCCGGCGAGGTCTGCGACGCGTACGAGGCCTTCACCCGGACGAAGTGAGCCCACCGACGCCGAAGGGGCGCCCGGGCCGGTGAGAACCGGCCCGGGCGCCCCTCTCGCGCATTCGTCTAGACGTGCGCCCGCAGCAGGGAGCGCATGGTCCGCATCGCGACGGACAGGTTCGCCAGGTCGAAGTCGTCCGAACCCCGGATCTCCTCCAGGGTCGTGCGCGCACGCCCGATGATCGCCGCGTTCTTCTCCTCCCACGCCTTGAAGCGCTCCTCGGGAGTCGACTCGCCGTTGCCCACCGCCAACACGTCGGCCGTCAGGGCCGCGTGCGCCGCGAACAGGTCCTCGCGGATGGAGGCGCGGGCCATCGACTGCCAGCGGTCCGACCTCGGCAGTTCGATGATCCGGTCCATGAGCTGGGTGATGTCCAGCCGGTCCGCGAGGTCGTAGTAGACCTCCGCGACGTCCAGCGGGTCGACGCCCGTACGGTCCGCGATCGCGACGATGTCGAGCGTCGGGAAGGCGGACGAGAAGCCGGCCACCTTCGCCGCCAGCTCCTCCGGCACACCCTCGCCGACCAGCTCGTCCATGATCGACCGGTACCACTCCAGGTCCGCGCCGCGCACCAGCTTCGGCAGCTCGCCCCAGACCCGCGCCACCCGCTCGCGGAACAGCTCGATGGTCTCGGTGATCTCCAGCGGCTGCGGCCGGTTGTTCAGCAGCCAACGGGTACCGCGCTCGACCAGGCGCCGCGAGTGCAGCCGCACCCGGGTCTGGACGTCTGCGGCGACCTTGTTGTCGAGGGCCTCGACGTCGTCCCACACCCCGGCCATGCCGAAGATCTCGCGGGCCGACAACTGCGCCCGGACGATCTCCTCCGTGGACGCGCCGGTCTCCTCCCGCAGACGGTGCAGGAAGGTCGTACCACCGGTGTTGACGGTGTCGTTGACCAGGAGCGTGGTGATGATCTCCCGGCGCAGCGCGTGCGCGTCGATCTGCTCCGGGAACTTCGCGAGCAGGGCGCCCGGGAAGTACGCGTGGAGCAGACGGCGCAGGTACGGGTCGTCCGGCAGCCCGGTGGCGATCAGCTCGTCCGCCACCGTGATCTTCGTGTAGGCGAACAGGACGGCCAGCTCCGGCTGGGTCAGCCCCTTGCCGTTGCTCAGCAGCTCGCGGATCTGCCGGTCCGTGGGCAGGAACTCCAGCCCGCGGTTGAGCAGTCCGTCCCGCTCCAGGCGGCGCATGAAGCGCTGCTGGGCGTGGAGCAGGCTGGGCGCCTGGGCGGCGCCGTTGGCCAGGGCGGTGTTCTGCGCGTAGTTGTTGCGCAGCACCAGGCGGCCGACCTCGTCGGTCATCTCGGCCAGCAGCTTGTTGCGCTGCTTGACGGTCATGTCGCCGTCCGCGACGACCGCGTTCAGCAGGATCTTGATGTTCACCTCGTGGTCGGAGGTGTCCACGCCGGCGCTGTTGTCGATGGCGTCGGTGTTGATCCTGCCGCCCTCGCCGCCGGCGCCGGTACGGGCGAACTCGATGCGGCCGAGCTGGGTCAGACCCAGGTTGCCGCCCTCGCCGATGACCTGGGCGCGGACGTCCGAACCGTTGACGCGGATCGCGTCGTTGGCCTTGTCGCCGACGTCGGCGTGCGTCTCGGCGGTCGCCTTGACGTACGTGCCGATGCCGCCGTTCCACAGCAGGTCCACGGGGGCCTGGAGGATGGCCTGCATCAGGTCGGCCGGGGTCATCTTGGTGATGCCCGCCTCGATGCCGAGGGCCGCGCGGACCTGCGCGTTGACCGGGATGGCCTTGGCGGTGCGGGGGTGGATGCCACCGCCCGCGGACAGCAGCTCGGTCTTGTAGTCGGCCCACGAGGAGCGCGGCAGGTCGAACAGGCGCCGGCGCTCGGCGTAGGAGACGGCCGCGTCCGGGTTCGGGTCGATGAAGATGTGCCGGTGGTCGAAGGCGGCGACCAGGCGGATGTGCTCGGAGAGCAGCATCCCGTTGCCGAACACGTCGCCGGACATGTCACCGACGCCGACGACCGTGAAGTCCTGGGTCTGGGTGTCGTGCCCGAGCTCGCGGAAGTGCCGCTTCACGGACTCCCAGGCGCCGCGGGCGGTGATGCCCATGCCCTTGTGGTCGTAGCCGGCCGAGCCGCCCGAGGCGAAGGCGTCGCCCAGCCAGAAGCCGTAGGCCTCGGCGACCCCGTTGGCGATGTCGGAGAAGGTCGCGGTGCCCTTGTCGGCGGCGACGACGAGGTAGGTGTCGTCCTCGTCGTGGCGGACCACGCCCTTCGGAGGCACGACCTCGCCGGCGACCATGTTGTCGGTGATGTCGAGCAGCGCCGAGATGAAGATCTTGTACGAGGCGATGCCCTCGGCGAGCCACGCGTCGCGGTCCACCGACGGGTCGGGCAGGTTCTTGGCGACGAAGCCGCCCTTGGCGCCGACCGGCACGATCACGGTGTTCTTGACCATCTGCGCCTTGACCAGGCCGAGGATCTCCGTACGGAAGTCCTCACGCCGGTCGGACCAGCGCAGGCCGCCTCGGGCGACCTTGCCGAAGCGCAGGTGGACGCCCTCGACGCGCGGGGAGTAGACCCAGATCTCGAACGCCGGGCGGGGCGCCGGCAGGTCCGGGATGGCCTGCGGGTCGAACTTCATCGACACGTAGGCGTGCTGCTCGCCCGCGTCGTTCAACTGGAAGAAGTTCGTGCGCAGCGTCGCCTTGATGAGGGTGAGGAACGACCGCAGGATGCGGTCCTCGTCGAGGGAGGCGACCTGGTCCAGGGCCCCGTCGAGTTCCTCCAGCATCGCGTCGATCAGCTCGGTGCCCGCGGCCTGTCGACCGGGCGACATCCGGGCCTCGAACAGCGAGACCAGCAGCCGGGTGGTGTGGACGTTGTTGCGGAGGGTGTCCTCCATGTAGTCCTGGCTGAAGGGCGAGACGGCCTGACGCAGGTACTTCGCGTACGCGCGCAGCACCACGGCCTGCCGCCAGGTCAGCCCGGCGCTCAGCACCAGGGTGTTGAAGTTGTCGTTCTCCGCCTCGCCCTGCCAGACCGCCGCGAAGGCGTCCTGGAAGCGCTCGCGGGCGTCGTCGCCGAGGTGGGCGTCGCCGTTCCCGGAGCCGACGGGCATCCGCAGGCCGAAGTCGTAGATCCACGCGTTCGTCCGGTCGCTGCACCGCAGCTCGTACGGCCGCTCGTCGGTGACCTCGACGCCGAGGCGCTGGAGGACCGGCAGCACCGCGGACAGGGAGACCTGCTCGCCCTGGCGGTAGATCTTGAAGCGGCGTTCGCCGGGGCCCGCGCCGACGGGCTCGTACAGCGAGAGGTCGAAGTCGCTGTCCCCGGCGGACAGGCGCTCCAGCCGGACCAGGTCGGCGACGGCGGAGCGCGGCGAGTGGTCGGCCTTGTAGCCCTCGGGGAAGGAGCCCCCGTAGCGGCGCAGCAGTTCGGCGGCGCGCTCCTCGCCGGTCTCCGCGATGAGCGCCTCGCCGAAGCCGTCGGCCCAGGAGCGGGCCGCCTCGACCAGGCGGGCCTCGATGCGGTCCACGTCGGCGTCGGTCAGGACGGGCAGTTCCTTGCCCTGCGGGACGCGGACGACGAAGTGGATGCGGGAGAGGATCGACTCGGTGTTCCAGGCGGTGAAGTCGACGCTGGTGCCGTCGAGCTCCTCCTTGAGGATGTCGATCAGGCGCAGCCGGACGCCGGTGGTGTACCGGTCGCGCGGCAGGTAGACGAGCGCGGAGTAGTAGCGCCCGTACTCGTCCTGGCGCAGGTACAGCCGCAGCCGGCGGCGCTCCTGGAGGTACAGGACGGAGGTGACGATGGCCCGGAGCTGGTCGACGGGCGTCTGGAACAGCTCGTCGCGCGGGTAGGTCTCCAGGATCTGGAGCAGGTCGCGTCCGTCGTGGCTGGACGGCGCGAAGCCGGCGGCGTCGAGGACCTCGACGACCTTGCGGCGGATGACGGGGACCCGGCGCACCGACTCGGTGTACGCGGCGGAGGAGAACAGGCCGAGGAAGCGGCGCTCGCCGACGACGTTGCCGTCGGCGTCGAACTTCTTCACGCCGACGTAGTCGAGGTACGAGGGGCGGTGCACGGTGGAGCGGCTGTTGGCCTTGGTGAGGACGAGCAGGCGGTGCTCGCGGGCCTTGGCGCGCGCGTCGGCCGGCAGCCGGTTGAAGGACGGCGAGACGGGGTGGCCGTCCTCCTTGCCGCTGTGCAGCGGGTCGGAGCGCAGGATGCCGAGGCCGGTGCCGGGCACGGCGGAGAGGGAGTCCCCGTCGACCAGGTTGTACTCGCGGTAGCCGAGGAAGGTGAAGTGGTCGTCGGCGAGCCAGCGCAGCAGCTCGCGGGCCTCTTCGAGCTCGTATTCGCGCAGGTCGGGCGCGGTGGGCTCGTTCGGGAGTTCCTCGGCGATGCGCATGGCCGCGTCGCGCATCTTCTCCCAGTCCTCGACGGACTCGCGGACGTCGGACAGGACGCGCAGCAGGTCGGCGGTGATCTGCTTGAGGTCGGCCCGGTCGGTCTCGCGGTCGATCTCGACGTGGATCCAGGACTCGACGAGGGAGTCGTGGGGGCGGTCGGTCTTGGGCCCGTGCGCGTCGCAGTCGGGGCCGAGGATCTCGATCAGCTTGCCGGTGACGTCACGCCGCACGACGACCTGCGGGTGGATCACGACGTGGATGCCGCGTCCCTGGCGGGACAGCTCGTTGGTGACGCTGTCCACGAGGAACGGCATGTCGTCGGTGACCACCTCGACGACCGAGTGGCTGGAGGTCCAGCCGTTCTCCTCGACCGTGGGGGTGTGCACGCGGACGTTCGCGGTGCCCTGGGGGCGCTTCTCCGCGAGCCGGTAGTGCGAGAGCGCCGCGCCGAACACGTCGACCGGGTCCCGGTCGGCGAGGTCCTCCGGCGCGGTGTGCAGGTAGTAGCGCTGGAGGTAGGACAGCGTGGTGCCCCGGTCGGGCCGCTCCCCTTGCTCGGACCCAGACGGAAGTAGCCCCCCGGCCGGGCTGTTCTCAGCTACCCGGGCCGCCCGTGAAAGCAGCTCGGCCTTTGCTTCGTCCAGCTTGGTCTGCATGTCCTCTGGCTCCTGTCGCGCGCCATTGCGTGACGTAGGTGAAGGAAGGAATGACATGGCGGCGGCGCGACGCGGGCCGCGAGGCGGGATGTCCGTTCGGGATCGACGCCATGTCGTCGAGAGAGGCCACCGGAAGCGAATCGGCCAAGATCGGCACGTGGTTCCGGCAGCGGGGATCGGCGAAGGCCCGGGCACGTTCGTGCGCCGGGCGCGTGCCGGGGGCTTCAGTGCCCCCGAGGACTATCGCGCTGATCACGGGTACCAGGCTATCCCCACCCACCCCGTGCTCGTCATGAGCCGCATGTGTACAAATCCGGGGGTGGAACTTTGACACTCTGGACAGCGACGTGCCCGGCCAGACGTGCACGCCGCCGCCCGATACCCGTGTCACGTGCCTATTCGGCCATTTCGCGAGCTGTGGCGACGGCCTCGGCCAGCGTGTCCACGACGGGCACGCCGGCTGATTCGAGGCTGCCGCGACTGTGCGAGCCCCCGGTGTACAGCACGGCCCGCGCACCCACGTGTGCGGCCGCGAGGGCGTCGTCCACGGCGTCTCCGATGAGGACCGTACGGTCGGCCGTCACACCCGCCGCCTCCATGGCGGCCATATGACGTACGAGATGGCTCGCCTTGGTGGTGTGCGAGGGGCCCGTGCGCCCGTCGACGCGGAGGAAGTGCGTGTCGATGCCGTGCGTCCGGACCAGCGGCACCAGCTTGTCGTGGGGCGCGAGGGACAGCAGGGACTGCGTAGACCCGTCACCCTGCCAGCCCCGGAGCAGTTCCAGGGCGCCCTCGGCGAGCCCGGCGGTCTCGGCGGAGGACCAGTAGTGTCGGTGGAAGGTCTCGTCCATGACGAGCCACTCCGCCTCGGTGGGCATCCTGCCCATCATTCGCTCGTAGAACTTCGGAACCGGTACCACGTACAGCTCGCGGTACGTCTCCAGGGTGATCGGCGCGAAGCCGAACTCCGCGAAGGAGGCGTTGGTCGCGAGGATGACGGCGTCGATGTCGTGGAGCAGCGTCCCGTTCCAGTCCCACACGATGTGCGGGCCACGGCGCGCCGCCGGACTCACATCGGTCACGTCGGTCACCGCGCTCGCATCCGTCACTTCGATGGCTTCCGTCAGTTCTATGGCGTCCGTCACTTCAGCAACCCCGGGATCTCCTGCACCCCGAACCACAGCAGCTCGTGGTCCTCGGCGCCGTCCACCAGGGACAGCGCGGCGTCGTCGCCCGCGTCGGCCGCCTCGACGGCCCCGACGGCGGCCGTGACGTCCTCCAACGCGTCATCGGCGTCCACGTGCACGGCCGCGGCCACGGAGAGCCGTACGGAGCTCCCCAGCGACACCTGCCCGAGGGCGGCCTCGTCGTTCCCGGGCGCGACGGTGGCGGCCCGGTCGTCGACGTCGAACGCCACGACGACCCGCCTGCGCGGCGCGTCCGCGTCGGCGGCGATCATCCGCAGGGAGGCGAGGGCGGCGCGGCCGAGGGCCGCGTACTCCAGCTCCTCGATGTCGTCGGACACGTACCACTCGCGCAGGCCGGGGGTGACCGCGTAGGCGCGCAGCGGAGCGGGACCCAGCTCGCCCGCCTTGTGCACCTCGGCGAGCCCGGGGACGGTCAGGGGGACGTACACGCGCATGGCCGGCTGCTTTCGGTAGTCGGGAACGCCCTCAGGATACGACCGGACCGCCCGTTCACCGATGCCCCCTCACAACGGGTGTTCCCGGCGGTCGCGCCACCACCTCCGGTGACGGCGGCGGTCCCCCTTCGGGGTGGCGGGGGCGGCGCGCGACGCGTCCACCCGGTGCCCGCGGAAGGCCCGGAGGCGGGGCGGCGGCCCCGGGTCCCCCACCCGGATAGGTGAAGCCGGCCGGGGTCCGGGGCGAGCGCCCGGACCCGTTGCGGAGCGTGTTCGGCGGCCCGTACAAGTGACCCGACCAAGTTACCGCCCGGTACCGCAGGTGCCGGGCCCACACTCCCCGGGGACGACCACCATGACCAGGACGAGGACCACCACCCGCCCTCCCGGCCGCCACGACCAGCGCCACCCCGGGCGCCCCCGCACCGCGCGGGGCCCGCACGACTGGTTCGCCGAACGCCTCCTGGCGGTCCTCAGCGGCCGTCGCCCCGTCCACTCGCTGCTGGGCCACACCGTCGGCCCCGCGTACGAGCAGCTCGTCACCCTGGCCCCCGCGGGCCCCCTCCGCGACCGGCTCCTCCCGGTCCTGCGCCACTGCGGCCGCTTCCACCCCGGCCCGGGGGTCATCGAGGCCTTCGCCCGCATCGCCACGGGCGACCGCGTCTCGGCCATGGCCTTCCGCCTGGAGCAGGGCCCGGACCTCCGCTGGCGCTGCGCGGCGATCGAAATCCAGGGCCCCCGCCCCTGACCCCGGACACCCGACCAATCCCAGCCCCGGACCCGGCCAACCCCAGCCCCGCCGGCGTTCGAGGCGCGGGGTCCCGCCCCGGACACCACACCCCGGCCAATCCCAGCCTCGCCGGCGTTTGAGGCGCGGGGTCCGGGGCGGAGCCCCGAAAGCCCGGCGCAGCCGGGGCCGCCCCGCGCAACGGCCCCGCACGGCCCCGCACGACGCCCGGCCCCGGCCCTGGCCCCGGCCCTGGCCCCGACACAACACCGCCGGGGCCGGACACCCGTACAACGGTGTCCGACCCCGGCAAGGTCACTCATCCCGACGGGCCGCCGGGCCAACCGGCGGCCACGGCCCCGGCGGGGCTACTTCTTGCGCCGCCGACCGCCGGCGGCCTTCTGCGCCTTGCGCCGCTCCGCCCGCGTCATGCCGTCACCGTCACCGCCGCCCTCGCTCTCGAAGTCGCCCTCGACGACCCCGCCCTCCCCGTCCACCGACGGGGCGGAGAAGTGCAGCCGGTCCGGCCGCTGCGGCGCGTCCAGGCCCTTGGCCCGGATCTCCGGCTTGGCCAGGGACGGGCCGGCGTCCTGCACGGGAAGCTCCTCGACCTGCTGCTCGACCTGGACCTCCAGGTTGAACAGGTAGCCGACGGACTCTTCCTTGATGCCTTCCTGCATGGCGTTGAACATGTCGAAGCCCTCGCGCTGGTACTCGACCAGCGGGTCCTTCTGGGCCATCGCGCGCAGGCCGATGCCCTCCTGCAGGTAGTCCATCTCGTACAGGTGCTCACGCCACTTGCGGTCCAGGACGGACAGCACCACGCGCCGCTCCAGCTCGCGCATGATGTCGGAGCCGAGCGTCTTCTCGCGCGTCTCGTACTGCTCGTGGATGTCGTCCTTGACGGACTCGGCGATGAACTCGGCGGTGATGCCGGCGCGGTCGCCGGCGGCCTCCTCCAGCTCCTCGACGGTGACCTTCACCGGGTAGAGCTGCCGGAAGGCGCCCCACAGACGGTCCAGGTCCCATTCCTCGGCGAAGCCCTCGACCGTCTCGGCCGCGATGTACGCGTCGATGGTGTCGTCCATCATGAAGCGCACCTGCTCCTGCAGGTCCTCGCCCTCGAGGACGCGGCGGCGCTCGCTGTAGATGACCTCGCGCTGGCTGTTGAGGACCTCGTCGTACTTCAGGACGTTCTTGCGCGTCTCGAAGTTCTGGGTCTCGACCTGCGACTGGGCCGACGCGATGGCGCGCGTCACCATCTTGTTCTCGATCGGGACGTCGTCCGGCACGTTGGCCATCGCCATGACCCGCTCGACCATCTGCGCCTTGAACAGGCGCATCAGGTCGTCGCCCAGCGACAGGTAGAAACGGGACTCGCCCGGGTCGCCCTGACGACCGGAACGACCGCGCAACTGGTTGTCGATGCGGCGCGACTCGTGCCGCTCGGTGCCCAGCACGTACAGCCCGCCGAGGTCCTTGACCTCCTCGAACTCGGCCTTCACGGCCGCCTCCGCGCGGGTCAGCGCCTCGGGCAGGGCGTGCGCCCACTCCTCGATGTGCTCCTCCGGGTCGAGCCCGCGCTGGCGCAGCTCGGCCTCGGCGAGGTCGTCCGGGTTGCCGCCGAGCTTGATGTCGGTACCGCGACCGGCCATGTTCGTGGCGACGGTGACGGCGCCGCGGCGACCGGCCTGCGCGACGATCGAGGCCTCGCGCTCGTGCTGCTTGGCGTTGAGCACCTCGTGCGGG
Source organism: Streptomyces sp. NPDC002602 (assembly GCF_042889445.1). NCBI lineage: Bacteria > Bacillati > Actinomycetota > Actinomycetes > Kitasatosporales > Streptomycetaceae > Streptomyces > Streptomyces sp. NPDC002602. Next base: position 908,177 of record NZ_JBIAQX010000002.1, read on the forward strand.
ATGCCGCGCTTGGAGAGCTGCTGCGAGAGGTACTCGGACTTCTCGACCGACGTCGTGCCGACGAGGATCGGCTGGCCCTTCTCGTGCTTCTCCGCGATGTCGTCGACGACGGCGGCGAACTTCGCGACCTCGGTGCGGTAGATCAGGTCCGCCTGGTCCTTGCGGACCATGTCGCGGTTGGTCGGGATCGGGACGACACCGAGCTTGTAGATCTGGTGGAACTCGGCGGCCTCGGTCATGGCCGTACCGGTCATGCCCGACAGCTTCGAGTAGAGGCGGAAGAAGTTCTGCAGGGTGATCGTGGCGAGGGTCTGGTTCTCGTCCTTGATGTCCACCCCTTCCTTCGCCTCGATCGCCTGGTGCATGCCCTCGTTGTAGCGGCGACCGGCGAGGATGCGGCCGGTGTGCTCGTCGACGATCATGACTTCGCCGTCGATGACGACGTAGTCCTTGTCGTTCTTGAAGAGTTCCTTGGCCTTGATGGCGTTGTTCAGGTAGCCGACGAGCGGGGTGTTCACCGACTCGTAGAGGTTCTCGATGCCGAGCCAGTCCTCGACCTTCGCGACACCGGCCTCGTGGATGGCGACGGTGCGCTTCTTCTCGTCGACCTCGTAGTCGCCGGTCTCCTCGATGCCCTTGAGGGGCTGACCGGCCTCGCCCTTGGTGAGGCGGGTGACGAGCTTCGCGAAGTCGGCGTACCACTTCGTCGCCTGGTCGGCCGGGCCGGAGATGATCAGCGGCGTACGAGCCTCGTCGACCAGGATCGAGTCGACCTCGTCGACCACGGCGAAGTTGTGGCCGCGCTGGACCAGCTCGTCCTGCGACCACGCCATGTTGTCGCGCAGGTAGTCGAAGCCGAACTCGTTGTTCGTGCCGTAGGTGATGTCGCAGTTGTACTGCTCGCGGCGCTGGGCCGGCGACATGTTCGCCAGGATGCAGCCGACGTCGAGGCCGAGGAACTTGTGCACCCGGCCCATGAGCTCCGAGTCGCGCTCGGCGAGGTAGTCGTTCACCGTGATCAGGTGGACGCCCTTGCCGGACAGCGCGTTCAGGTACGCGGGGAGGGTGCCGACCAGGGTCTTGCCCTCACCGGTCTTCATCTCGGCGACGTAGCCGAGGTGCAGCGCCGCGCCGCCCATGATCTGGACGTCGTAGTGCCGCTGACCGAGGACGCGCTTGGCGGCCTCGCGCGTGGTCGCGAAGGCCTCGGGCAGCAGGTCGTCCAGGCTCTCGCCGTCCTGGTACCGCTGCTTGTACTCGTCCGTGAGGGCCCGCAACTCGGCGTCGGAGAGGTTGACGAAGTCCTCTTCGATGGAGTTGACCTGGTCCGCGATGCGGTGCAGTTTGCGCAGGATCTTGCCTTCGCCTGCACGCATGAGCTTGTTGAAGACGGACACCGAGGTTTGTCTCCTTGCCGGTCGGGCCTGGCACTGGTTCGTGCGCGGGCACGGAGGGTGGGCCCCACCGCAACGGCCATCGTAAGCGAGGACACGGTCGCGTCGGGAGGTCCGCACTATCCGTGGGGCACGGGTGCCCGGAATGAGAACGTACGGGGGGCACCGAAGGTGCCGGTGTCGACGAAAACTGTTGGCCGGGTGACCGCGCCCGTACCAGAATCCGTTCATGGAGCCCACGACACTGACCACCGCGCGTCTGCACCTGCGCCCCTTCGTCCCCGCCGACGCCGACGAGGTCTTCGCGGCCGCCCAGGACCCCGACGTCCAGCGGTGGACCCTCGTCCCCTCGCCCTACGAGCGGGTGCACGCCCACACCTTCGTGGGCGAGATCTCCCCGACGGGCTGGCGCGAGGGCAGCGGGTACAGCTTCGCCGTGCGCCTCGGCGCGGACGGCCCGCTCGTCGCGGCCATCGGCGTCCACGTGCGCGTGGTGGACGGCGAGAACGGCTATGAGATCGGTTTCTGGGCGACCAAGGAGCACCGCGGCAACGGCTACATGACCGAGGCCCTGGGCGCCGTCGCCCGCTGGGCCTTCACCGATCTGGGTGCGCCCCGCCTGGAATGGCGGGCCGAGGTCGGCAACGCGGGATCGCGCGCCGTCGCCGAGAAGGCCGGCTTCCGCTTCGAGGGCCTCCTGCGCGCCGGCCTGGTCAAGGGCGGCACCGCACGGGACTGCTGGATCGGCGCCCTGCTCCCCGGGGACCTCGGCCTGCCGTCGCCGCTCGCCTACCTCCCGTCGCCCTCGGCGTGACGACCCGCGGTGCGGGGGCCCCGTGGTGCGGGGGCGGCGGGGCCGCGGGGCCGTGATGTCAGAGGCACCCCCTAGGGTGCGGGCATGACGACCGTGCCGCCGCCGACCGTGTCCCTTTCCGCCGACGAGGCCCGCCGGATCGCGCTGCGCGCGCAGGGTTTCCTGGGCGCGCCCGACCGCCGGGGCGGTGTCCGGGGCGTCCTGCGCCACCTGGGCGCGGTGCAACTGGACACGATCTCCGTCCTGGCGCGCTCGCACGAACTGATTCCGTACGCGCGCCTGGGCGCGGTCGGCCGGCCCGCCGTCGAGGCGGCGTACTGGTCGGACCGGCACGCCTTCGAGTACTGGTCGCACGCCGCCTGCATCCTGCCGATCGAGGAGTGGCCGCACTTCGCGTTCCGCCGTCGCGCCCGGCGGGCGCGCGGCCACCGCTGGCACGTCCTGCAGGACAAGGAGCGCTCGACCAAGGCGGTCTTGGACCGGCTCCGGGCCGAGGGCCCGCTGACCTCCACCGAGTTGGGCGGCGCCAAGAGCGGCGGCGAGTGGTTCGAGTGGTCCGAGACCAAGATCGCGGTGGAGTGGCTGCTCGACACGGGCGAGGTGGTCTGCGCCGAGCGTCGTGGCTGGAAACGCGTGTACGACCTGCCCGAGCGGGCCGTCCCGGACGCCCTGCTCCACGACGATCTGGACGACCACGAGTGCCTGCGCCGGCTGGTGGCCCTGGCCGGTCGGTCGCTGGGCGTCGGGACCCGCGCGGACATCGCGGACTACCACCGGCTCGGGGGAGCCCAGTTCGACGCGGTGGTCGAGGAGTCGGGTCTGGTCCCGGTGGAGGTGGCGGGCTGGTCCAAGCCGGCCTGGGCCGACCCGGCCGCGCTGGCGGCGCCGCCCCGGGGCCGGCACCGCACGACGCTGCTCTCGCCGTTCGACTCCCTGGTCTGGGACCGGCCGCGCACCGAGCGGATCTTCGGGTTCACGCACCGCCTGGAGGCGTACGTGCCCAAACCCAAGCGGATACACGGGTACTTCGCCATGCCGCTGCTGACCGGCGGGCAGCTCCGCGGCCGGGTGGACCCCGCCCGGGAGGGCGGCACCCTGGTGGCCCGGCAACTCTCCCTGACCGACCTCGGCTCCGCCCGCCCCATGGCCGAGGCGCTGCGCGAGGCGGCCTCCTGGGTCGGCTGCGACTCGGTGCGCGTCGAGCGCGCGGGCACCGCGGCCGAGGCGGCGGCCGTCACGGCGGAACTGGCAGCCCTGTAGGCCGCGCCCGCGGAGGGCCCGGCCACAGCACTAGCGAATCTCCAGGATCTTCTCTCGCATCGCGTACACCACGGCCTCCATCCTGGAGTGCAGTTGCAGCTTCTCCAGGATGTTCCTCACGTGGTTCTTCACGGTGTTCTCCGAGATGAACAGTTCCTTCGCGATGTCGCGGTTGTTCATCCCGGTGGCGACCAGCTTCAGGACCTCCAGCTCCCGGTCCGTCAGCCTCGGCGCCGGCACGAGCCGCCGCTCGTCCGTCCGCTGGATCATCGACTTGAACTCGGTCAGCAGCTTCGACGCCATCGAAGGGCTGATCTGCGACTGGCCGTCCGCCACGGCCCGGATGGCCGTGGCCACTTCGTCCGTGGAGATCTCCTTGAGGAGGTATCCCGTGGCGCCCGCCTTGATCGCGTCATAGAGGTCGGCCTCCTCGTCGCTGATCGTCAGCATGATGATCTTCGCGGAAGGGGCGACCTCCTTGATCGACGTGCACGCCTCGATCCCGCCGCGCCGGGGCATCCGCACGTCCATCAGCACGATGTCCGGCAGCAGGTCGGCGGCCTTGTCCACCGCCTCCGCGCCGTCACCGGCCTCGCCGACGACCTGGATGTCCTCCTCCTGCGCGAGGACGATCTCCAGCCCGCGCCGGAAGAGCGCGTGGTCGTCGACCACGAGCACCCGAATGGGTTCCCGGGCCGCGTCACCGGATTCACCGGAACCGGCTACTCCGTCACCGCGAGCCCCCCGCTCCGCCTCACGACAGCCCGCGCCGTCGTCACCGCGCACCGGCCCGAAGCTGTCCGCCATCGTTCCTCCCCCTGCATGTGCTGAGCCGCCGGTCCAACCCGACGGGGTCGGCCGCCGCTTGACTGCTCGCCATGATTCCATGCCCGCGGCACCGGGAGGGGGCCCGACGAGGACCCGGCCGGCTCATACGAGCCGTACGGGTGCCCCCGCGGGACGCCCGCCGGCGTCCCACGAGGGCAAAGGTCGATTGCTCAGCCGCCGAGCGATCCGCCCGCGCCGCCGCGCGGCTCCTCCGCGCTGGAGGCACCGTCCGGGTTGACGTGGATGACGCCGTAGTCGTAGGCGTGGCGCCGGTAGACGACGCTGGGCAGCTTGGTCTCGGAGTCGACGAACAGATAGAAGTCGTGACCCACCAGCTCCATCTCGTACAGAGCCTGGTCCAGCGACATGGGCGAGGCCGAGTGGGTCTTCTCCCTGACGATCAGCGGGCCTTCACCCAGCACGTCGAGGGGTCCGACCTTGGTGGTCGTCACTCCGTCGGTCGCCTCGTCCGTGACGAGTTCGCCGTTGCCGTCGAGCTGCGCGACGCCCGGCACGACGTCGGCGACCTCGGCCGCGGAGAGCCGGCCGTTGCCGCGGCGGGTGTACCGCTTGTCGTGCTGCTTGCGCAGCCGGGCCTCCAGCTTGTCCTGAGCCAGGTCCAGCGCCGCGTACGCGTCGGCGGCTGCGGCTTCCGCCCGAATGACGGGGCCCCGCGAGTGCAGGGTGATCTCCACGCGGTCGGAACGGTCGGCCTGCCGCGGGTTGTGCTCCTTGGACACCTCGACGTCCAAGCTGATCACCTTGGCGTCGAGCTTCTGGATCCGCTCGGGATTCAGCTTCTCTGCCACGTGCTTGCGGAACCGCTCGGGCACTTCGGTCTTGCGGCCCTTGACGACGATGTCCACGCAGAACTCCGTTCCCGGATAGCTCCGCCACCAGGGGCGAAGCGTCTCCCTTTCGCACCAGACCCCGGTGTTCACCGGAGCCTCGGACTTGGCGACTTTCACCTCCTCCTCCCCCATCGGCAAGATCTACATCCCACCGACTTCGGAGTAGAGGGACACCCTCTGACCGAAGATCCCAAAAGATCCCTGAAAACGGGCGGACTGGTGCTCCGATGGCATGGGGCCCAAGGATCGCCAGTTCCTCACAACCGAACATATCCCTCAATGCCGGTTGTCGGCACCCGCTACCGGAACCTACCTCCGTTCAGGTGGTGCTTCCCTCTTACTACCTGCAACGATGCGCCTTCCCCGGCAGTTCCTGAACTATTCGCAAGTTTTTCGTCCCGGACGAGTTGTCGACCGAATCCGAACGGAAGACTCCGCCGGTACGAACGAGTCCGCGGGAGCAGCCACCACCGCGGCGCCCGCCACCCGCAGACCGCCTGCCCGCAGCGCCCGGGCCGCCTCCGCGAGCGTCGCCCCGGTCGTGATCAGGTCGTCCACCACCACGATCCGCGCCCCGCTCGCCGACCGCACCCCGGCCGGACCCGCCACGAGGGCGCCGGCGAGGTTCTCCCGGCGTTCCCGCGCCCCGAGGTCCGCCTGGTCCGCCACCCGCCGGCGCAGCCCCAGTACGGGCACCACGCGCGCGGGAACCCCCTTCCCGCGCAGACCCACCGACGCCGCCAGCGCGATCCTGCGCGCGGGGTCGTGCCCGCGCGCCCGCGTCCGGTGCCGCGCGGAGGGCACGGGCACCAGGGCCACCCCCGCCGACAGCGCCGCCGCCCCACCGCCGGCCCCGCCCGACAGCGACAGCACGGCGGCCGCGAGGGCGGCCCCGAGCGGGCCGGCCAGGGGCAGCGCTCCCCGCTCCTTGTGGGCCAGTACGACCTCACGGACGGCGTCGGCGTACACCGCGCCCGCGTGCACCCCGGGCAGTCCCGGGGGCGCCGGCGACGGCCGCACACGGCCCGCCCCGGCCCCGCCGAACGCCTCCAGACAGTCCGGGCACACCAAGAAGCGCGCGGTCCCGCAGCCGGCGCAGTCCACCGGCAGGACCAGCCCGGACAGCTCCCGCCACCACTCCCGCACCCGAGGTCCCCGCACGGCACGACCCTGCCGGCGCGGCCCGGCCGCCCGCCACCCCTGTGGACGACCACCGCCCGCACCGAACGAGGGACCACCGGAACCGGAAGGAATCAGCCGGGGATCAGCGGGATCGGCGGGATCAGCCCGGATAGACCGGGGCCCGGCCTCCGGCCGCCACCGTGCGCCACTGCGCACCCGGCGGCAGCCACACGATGCCGTCCTCGTCGGAGGAGGCCACCACGGGCTGCGCCTCGTCCTCGTACGCCCCGATGCCGGTCAGGCCGGCCGCTCCGGGCAGGCTCGCCGCCACCATCGACCCGTCGGCGAGCATGTAGCGGGCCTGCGTGATCCCGCCGTTCTCCTTGCCCACGACCAGCAGCCTGCCGCGCGGCGCCCAGCTCATCGCCATCACGTCCGCCATCTGCGGAGCCGCCGGGCGCAGTTCGCGCACCGACACGGGCGAGACGTCGCCCTTGCGCTCGGGCCGCTCGATCCGACCGACGTACAGGTTCTTGCGGTCGCCGCCCTTCTGGACGAGCAGCGCGATCCGCACACCGTCCGGGGAGGCCTTCAGCCCGGTGATCTTCCCGTCGTCCAGGCCCGCGACATCCACCTTCTGCGGGGTGCCGGTACCGCCGGGCACCCGCCACAGCCCCTGGTTCTGCGGATCGAGGTCCGCGATCCACAGGTCACCGTGCGCGTCCCAACTGGGCGCGGACAGCTTGCCCTTGCTGCTCAGCAGTGCCTGCGGCATCGGGCCGGCGGTCGTCATGTTGACCACGTACAGCCCGCGCCCGTCCTCGGAGACGACCGCGGCCCGCTTCTCGTCGTAGGTGACGGCGGCGGAGCCGACCTTGAACGTGGCCGCGCCGGCCAGCGGACCGGGCACCAACTCGGGCTTCTCCTGCGGCTGTTGCTCCTCCGCGGCCACGTTGAGCGACATCCGGACGAGCCGGAGGTCCTTGTCCACGTAGTACTGGTGGACCTGGCTCGGCACCCGGTTGGCCAGCGGCGCGGCGGAGGCGCGCGTCACCCAGCACAGCGTGGTCTTGCCGTCGGCGCGCTGGAGTTCGACCCGGTCCAGTCGGGAGGCCGTCAAATCCTTGATGGTGTACAGGAGTTGGGTCGCCATCTTCTGGCACTGCGACTGCGGCACGTGCGCGGCCTTGTTGTCGAGCTTGAGCGGCACGCGCAGCGTGTTCTGACCGTCCAGGGACAGGGACTTGGTGCCCGGGGCCAGTTCCGTCCCGGTCAGGAAGCTGGTGGTGACGACCGGTCCCAGCCACTTGGACGGACCGGCGAGCAACGACTGCACGGTCTGGGTGGTCGGGTCCATCCGCGAGTCGGGATCGCTGCGCTGACGCACGTACACCGGGTCGTTGACCAGCGTCCCGTCGCCGAAGTAGTACTTGTTGACGGGCTTGTAGATGCGTTGGAAGTCGGACTCGCTGAGCACGAGGGTGCTGGGCGGCGTCGCGATCCGCCACTGGTCCTTGAACTTGACCAACTGGAGGTACTCCTCGTACCGGCCGCCGCCGGTCTCCGGCTGGTAGGCGCTGCGCTCGTCCACGGTCGCCAGCTTCTTGCCGGTGACCTTCCAGCGGTGCCCCTCGGATTCCTTGTCGCCCTGGACGGGGAACCGGTCGAGGCCTGCGGAGAGCACGGTGACGGTCGAGCCGGGCTTCCAGTTCTTCGCCGCGTCGTCGGTGAGGTACTTGCGGGCGGTCTCCAGTTGCGGATCGTCGCTGGTCATCGCCTCCAGGAAACCGTCGACGATGTCGGTCGGGCTGGCCTTGTCGGCCGGCGGCACACCGAAGACCCGCACCTGGGAGTCGACGCCCTGCGAGGCCCGCACCTCGCGGACCTCGCCCCGGTCGGGCATGGAGGCACAGCCGGCCAGCAGCAGCCCGACCGCGCCGACGGCGACGCCGGCCCGTGCGGTGCCCCGCCGCGGCGCCCGTACGCCCGCGGGCTCGCGCTCAGCGTCCACCGGATCCATCCTCCTGGGTTGCCTGGTCGGCCGGCCGGGCGACGACGCGCGCTCCGCTGCCGGGCAGCGCCGTGGGGTCCGCGGGCACCGGTACGGCTCCGGCGACGGCCGAGCGCGGCGGTATCGCGGAACGCTCGGCGATGGAGGTGCCCGGACCCCCCTGCCGCCGTCCGTCGCCGTTGCCGCGGGCGTCGCCCCGGCCGGCGGCCTCGGCGGCGGCCCTGGCCCGGTTGGACCGCGAGTCCTCCGGCTCCAGCGGGATCGGGGATCCGCGCAGCGGTTCGTCGGCGGTCCTGGGCAGGGTGAGGCGGAATTGCGAGCCGCCGCCGGGCTCGCCCCAGGCCTGGAGCCAGCCGCCGTGCAGTCGGGCGTCCTCGACGGCGATGGACAGGCCGAGGCCGGTCCCGCCGGTGGTGCGGGCGCGGGCCGGGTCGGCCCGCCAGAAGCGGTTGAACACGCGGGTGGCCTCGCCCGGCTTGAGTCCGACCCCGTAGTCCCGTACGGCGACGGCGACGGCCCCGCCCGCGGACGCGAGCCGCACCACCACGTCACGGCCCTCGCCGTGCTCCACGGCGTTGACGACGAGGTTGCGCAGCACCCGCTCGACGCGCCGCGAGTCGGCTTCGGCTATGACGGGCTGGGTGTCGCCGAGGACGCGGATGCGGCTGCCCTTGTGCTCGGCGAGGGGTTCGGCGCCGTCGATGACCCGGCGGACGACCTCCCGCAGGTCGATGGGTTCCGCCTCCAGCGCGGCGGCGCCCGCGTCGAACCGGCTGATCTCCAGCAGGTCGGCGAGCAGCGACTCGAACCGGTCGAGCTGTCCGGCGAGGAGCTCGGCGGAGCGCGCGGTGACGGGGTCGAAGTCGACGCGCGCGTCGTGGATGACGTCGGCGGCCATGCGCACGGTCGTGAGCGGGGTCCGCAGCTCGTGCGAGACGTCCGAGACGAACCGGCGCTGCATCCGCGAGAGGTCCTCCAACTGCTGGATCTTGGTGTGGAGGTTCTGGGCCATCTTGTTGAAGGCCTCGCCCAGTCGGGCGATGTCGTCCTCGCCGGTGACCTTCATGCGTTCCTGGAGCCGCCCGGCGGAGAGCCGCTCCGCGATCCCGGCGGCCATCCGCACGGGGTTGACGACCTGGCGCACGACGAGCCAGGCGATGGCCCCGAGCAGCACGACGACGAACACCCCGGCGGTGGCGATCGTGACCTTGATCAGGTTGAGGGACTCCTCTTCCTGGGTCAGCGGGAAGAGGTAGTACAGGTCGTACGGGGCCCCGTTGATGTCGGTCAGGCGTTTGCCGATGACCAGCGCGGGTTCCGGCGCCTTCTCCTCGGCGCCGGCGGTGTAGCGGATCTGGGAGAACGTCTTGAACGTGCCGGTGGCGTGGTTGACGGCCCGCCGCAGCGAGGCCGGGACGCTGGCCGTCGGGTCGACGTTGCCGGAGGCGCGGGCGCCCTTGACCCCCTGGGCTCCCGGCCCGGGGCCGCTCTCCTCACCGGTGCCGGCGCCGAGCGCGGCGACCTCGAAGGCGGTCTGGCCACCACTGGCCAGCTGCTTGACGAGGGAGTTCATCCAGGTGCTGGCGTCCCGCCCGACCTTGTTGTCGTTGGCGTCGGGCCCGTCCGCCGCGAACGGCGTGTTGGCCTTCTCCTGTGCGACCGCGAAGCCTCCCGCGGCCTGGCTCTGGGCGGCCTCCTCCTTGGCCTCGAGGAGCCCCCTGCTGACCTGGGCGATGACGACGACGCCGAGGGCGAGGACCACGGCGAGCGACATCAGCAGGGTGGCCGCGACCACCCGTAGCTGGATGTTGCGCCGCCAGATCCGGACAGCCGGAAGCAGCGGCCGTCGTGCGAGGTGCACGAACAGCCGCAGCACAGGGCCGCCGGGTGCTCCGTCCCGGAGCAGCCGGCCGCCCCGCAGGACCCCCCTGCGGGAGCCTCCCCGGGGCATGCCGGCCTTCATGTCAGCTCGGCCCGGCCTTGTATCCGACACCGCGCACCGTCACGACGATCTCGGGCCGCTCGGGGTCCTTCTCGACCTTGGAGCGCAGTCGCTGTACGTGCACGTTGACCAACCGGGTGTCCGCGGCGTGCCGGTATCCCCAGACCTGCTCCAGCAGCACCTCACGGGTGAACACCTGCCAGGGCTTGCGCGCGAGGGCGACCAGCAGGTCGAACTCGAGCGGGGTCAGGGCGATGGACGCACCGTCGCGCTTGACCGAGTGGCCGGCCACGTCGATGACCAGGTCACCGATGGTCAGCTGCTCGGGCGCGGGCTCCTCCGACCGGCGCAGGCGGGCTCGGATGCGGGCCACCAGCTCCTTCGGCTTGAACGGCTTGACGATGTAGTCGTCGGCCCCGGATTCCAGGCCCACCACCACATCGACCGTGTCGCTCTTGGCCGTGAGCATGACGATCGGCACTCCCGACTCCGCCCGGATCAGCCTGCAGACCTCTATGCCGTCCCGTCCGGGCAGCATGAGGTCGAGCAGGACCAGATCCGGCTTCGCCTCCCGAAAGGCAGCCAGCGCCTTGTCACCGTCAGCTACGAACGACGGCTCAAAACCTTCTCCACGCAGCACAATGCCGAGCATCTCGGCCAGCGCGGTGTCGTCGTCGACGACAAGGACTCGTCCCTTCATGCTTGACATCATCCCATTAGCTAATCGTTACCTGGCGGTGAGCTGTCCCACAGCCAAAAGGGCTGGAAATCGCCCCTCGGACCTGCGTGGTGATCAGGGCGACCAGTCTGCCCCGGATCCGAGCGACAATTGAAGGCGCGAGCGGCTCGGATTCCGGGGGAGGGCCGGTCCGCCCGACGTTCCCACGTGGCACGATGGCAGCCAAACCAGCGCCCCCGCCGCAGCAGACGCACGTGAAGGAGCGACATGAACGACTCTCCGGGCTGGGCAACGCCCGGATCCTCCCCTTCCGACGACCGCAGCGGCCAGGGGAGCCAGGGCTCCGGCAGCGAGGGCGCCGGCGGCACACAGCCGCCCGCAGGGCCCTCCGACGACCCCCGCTGGTCCGCCGCCCAGCCGCCGCCCGGCCAGTGGTCGAGCCCCGGCACCGACGAACCGGCCCCCGCACAGGCCCCGCGGCCGCAGCAGGGCCCCGGCTGGGGATCCCCCGGCCAGCCGCCCGGCGCCCCGGGCGGCCCCTCGTACGGATCCCCCTACGGCGGCCAGTACGGAGCCCAGTACGGCCCGTACGGCCACCCGGGAGCACCCTGGGGCCCGCCACCTGCGGCCAAGCCCGGTGTCATCCCGCTGCGCCCCCTGGGCCTCGGCGAGATCCTCGACGGCGCCGTCAGCACCATGCGCAGCCACTGGCGCTCGGTCCTGCCGATCACCCTGTTCGTGGCCGTGATCGTCCAGGTCTTCGGCGTGCTCGTGCAGAAGTACGTCATGGAGGACGTGGAGACCTACCCGCGCGGTTCGACGATCGACCCGTCCGCCGGTGACATCGTCGGATACATCGCGCTGACGGGCGCCACCTACCTCGTCCAGATCCTCGGCACGATCCTGGCCACCGCCATGCTCACGATGATCTTCAGTCGGGCGATCCTCGGCCAACCCTCCAGCGTCGCCACCGCCTGGCGCGAATCCCGTTCGCAACTGCCGCGCCTGATCGGACTCACCCTGCTGGTGGGCCTCGCGCTGACCGTGGCCGTCGGCGTACTGGTCGTACCCGCGATCCTCCTCGAAAGCCTCGCCCTCGCGGCCCTGACCCTGCTCGTGGTGGCTCCGGCCGTCGTGTGGCTGGGCGTCGCCCTCAGCCTGGCCTCCCCCGCACTGATGCTGGAGAAGAGCACCCTCTCCAAGTCCATCGCCCGCTCCTGGAAGCTGGTCAAGGGCTCCTGGTGGCGCGTCTTCGGCATCACCCTGCTGACCGCCGTCATCGCCGCGATCATCACGGGGATCATCTACTACCCGCTCTCGATGATCGGCATCTTCGGCTTCGGCAACGGCCTCGACAGCGTGGTGGACGGCTCGGCCTCCTACTCCTGGGGCTTCCTGATCTTCGGCGGCGTCGCCCTGATCATCGCGCAGACGATCACCATGCCGATCCAGGCCGGCGTCACCGTCCTGCTCTACGTCGACCAGCGCATCCGCCGCGAGGCCCTCGACCTGGACCTCGCCCGGGCGGCGGGAGTCGACACCGCCACCGACCCGCACCCGGGCGCCGCCCCGGGCCACGGGGGCTGACGGACCGATGAGCACGGGGGGACTCATCACCATCGGCGCCGCGGCCCTGCTGCCCGCCGCCGAGACGCCACCGCTGACGACACCGCGCGACGCCGCCCGCGAGGCCGCGGAACGCGAGCTGTCCAAGGCGGCCTACCACCGCGACGACCCGGGCCTGATCCAGCGCGCCTTCGACAAGTTCTGGGAGTGGCTGGGCGACTTCCTCGACTCCGCCTCCGGGGCGACCCCCGGAGGCGGAGTCGGCCTGCTCGCCGTCCTCGTCCTGATCGTCCTGGCCGTCGCCGCCCTGTGGTGGCGCCTCGGTTCCCCCCGCCGCACCGCGGCCGGACCGGGGCTCCTCTTCGACGACGGCCTCCGCAGCGCCGCCGACCACCGCGCGACCGCCGACGCCCACGCCGCCGCGGGCCGTTGGACCGAAGCCGTCCAGGAACGCATGCGGGCCGTCGTCCGCTCCCTGGAGGAACGCACCCTCCTCGACCCGCGCCCCGGCCGCACCGCCGACGAGGCGGCCACCGAGGCCGCCGTCTCCCTGCCCGAGCACGCGGCCGACCTCCGCGCGGCGGCCCGTGCCTTCGACGACGTCACCTACGGCGGCCGCACCGGCGATCCCGACACCCACGACCGCCTGCGCACCCTCGACCTCACCCTGGAACGCGCCAAGCCGCTCCTGACGGGACCCACGGCATGACCGGCACCACCGCCCCGAACCCGACCGGCGCCCCCAACCCCGCCAAGGACCCCGCCACCGACGTTCCCCGCACCCCCTCGGGCGGCGCGGCCGGCGGCGGCGCCCTGTGGTGGGTCCGCGCCCGCGGCTTCCTGATCGCCATCGGTCTCCTGCTCGTCGGCGCCGTCACCCTGGCCGCCCTCCAGTCCGAGGAACGCCACGGCTACCTCGACCCCCGCTCGGCCGACCCGTACGGCAGCCGCGCCGTGGCCGAACTCCTCAAGGAACGCGGCGTCACCACCCGCGTCGTGACCACCGTCGCCGAGGCCGCCGCCGCGGCCGGCCCCGACACCACCCTCCTGGTCACCGACCCGGACGTGCTCGGCGACACCCCGCGCGGCACCCTGCGCTCCGCCATGGACCTCTCCGGAGGCCGCACGGTCCTGCTCGGCGCCGGCGACCGCAGCCTCGCCGACCTGGCCCCCGGAGTACGCACCGCCTCGTACGCCGGCGAGGAGAACCTCGACCCCGGCTGCTCCCTGCCGGCCGCCGTGTCCGCGGGGCGCGCCGCCACCGGCGACAGCCTCCGCTACACCACCGACCTCCCGGGTGCGGTCGCCTGTTACCCCAGCGACGGCCACCCCACCCTCGTCGTCCTCCCCGGCACCACCAAGGGCGGCGACACCGTCCTTCTCGGCTCCGAGTCGATCCTGCTCAACCGGGAACTCGCCGAGCAGGGCAACGCCTCCCTGGCCCTGCAACTCCTCGGCTCCCGACCGGAACTCGTCTGGTACCTGCCCGGTCTCGCCGACCAGAGCGGCGACAGCGAGCCCTCCGCCGAGGAGAAGTCCCTCTTCGACCTCATCCCGGCCGGCTGGGGCTGGGCCCTGCTCCAACTCTTCGTGGCCGCCGTGCTCGCCGCCCTCTGGCGCGCCCGTCGACTCGGCCCCCTCGTCACCGAGAAGCTGCCCGTCGCCGTCCGCGCCTCCGAGGCAACCGAGGGCCGCGCCCGCCTCTACCGCCTGTCCGGAGCCCGCGACCGCGCCGCCACGGTGCTGCGCGCCGCCTCCCGCGAACGCCTCGCCGCACTGGTCGGCGTACCGGCCGTACAGGCCCACGAACCCGCCGCCCTGGTCCCGGCCGTGTCCGCCCGCCTCTCCGCGGACGGCGCCCACGACCTGACCACCCTTCTCTTCGGCACCACACCCGCCGACGACGCGGCACTCGTCGCGCTCGCCGACCACCTCGACGCCCTCGAAAGAGAGGTCCGCTCCTCATGACGGCCACCACGGACAGCGCCCGTTCCTCACTGGAAGCGCTCCGCACCGAGATCGGAAAGGCCGTGGTCGGCCAGGACTCCGCCGTCACCGGTCTCGTCGTCGCGCTCCTGTGCCGGGGCCACGTCCTCCTCGAAGGCGTCCCCGGCGTCGCGAAGACCCTCCTGGTCCGCGCCCTCGCCGCTTCCCTCGAACTCGACACCAAGCGGGTCCAGTTCACCCCCGACCTGATGCCCAGTGACGTCACGGGCTCGCTGGTCTACGACGCCCGCACCGCCGAGTTCTCGTTCCAGAACGGCCCGGTCTTCACGAACCTCCTCCTCGCGGACGAGATCAACCGCACGCCCCCGAAGACCCAGTCGTCCCTCCTCGAAGCGATGGAGGAACGCCAGGTCACCGTCGACGGCGTACCCCGCAAGCTGCCCGAGCCGTTCCTCGTCGCCGCGACGATGAACCCGGTCGAGTACGAGGGCACGTACCCCCTCCCGGAAGCCCAACTGGACCGCTTCCTGCTCAAGTTGACCGTCCCGCTGCCCTCCCGCGAGGACGAGATCGGCGTCCTGACCCGGCACGCCGCCGGCTTCAACCCGCGCGACCTGCACGCCGCCGGCCTGCGCGCCGTCGCCGGCCCCGCGGAACTCGAAACCGCCCGCAAGGCCGTCGAGACAACCACCGTCTCCCCGGAGATCGCCGCGTACGTCGTCGACATCTGCCGCGCCACCCGCGAATCGCCGTCGCTGACCCTCGGCGTCTCCCCGCGCGGCGCGACCGCCCTGCTGGCCACCGCCCGCGCCTGGGCCTGGCTGGTGGGCCGTGACTACGTGACGCCCGACGACGTGAAGGCCCTCGCCCTGCCCACGCTCCGCCACCGCGTCCAACTGCGCCCGGAGGCCGAGATGGAAGGCGTCACGGCCGACGCCGTCATCACCGCGATCCTGTCCCACGTCCCCGTACCGCGCTGATGGCCCTCACCGGACGCGCCGCCCTGCTCGCGGCACTCGGCAGCATCCCCGTCGGCATCCTCGAACCGAGCTGGACGGGCATGCTGGCGGTCAACGGCCCCTTGGCCCTGGCCTGCGCGGTCGACTACGCCCTCGCGGTACCCGTCCGCACGCTCGGCCTGACCCGCTCCGGCGACACTTCGGTCCGCCTCGGCGAACACGCCGACGTCCACCTCACCATCACCAACCCGGGCGCCCGCAAGCTCCGCGCCCGGGTCCGCGACGCCTGGCCCCCGAGCAGTTGGCGCCCGGGTACGGAGAGCGCCGCGTCCCGCCACACCGTGTCGATCCCGCCGGGCGAACGGCGTCGGCTGACCACCCGTCTGTTCCCCACCCGCCGCGGCGACCGCCGGGCCGACCGCGTCACCATCCGGTCCTACGGTCCCCTGGGTCTCCTGGCCCGCCAGGGCACCCACACCGTCCCGTGGACGGTCCGGGTCCTGCCCCCGTTCGCCAGCCGCAAGCACCTCCCGTCCCGGCTGGCCCGCCTGCGCGAACTGGACGGCCGTACCAGCGTCCTCACGCGCGGCGAGGGCACCGAGTTCGACAGCCTCCGCGACTACGTCCCGGGCGACGACACCCGAAGCATCGACTGGCGGGCCACCGCCCGCCAGAACAAGGTCGCCGTCCGTACGTGGCGCCCCGAGCGCGACCGGCACATCCTGATCTGCGTGGACACCGGCCGCACGGCGGCGGGCCGTGTCGGCGACGCCCCCCGCCTGGACTCCGCGTTGGACGCGGCGCTCCTCCTCACCGCCCTGGCCGTACGCGCCGGCGACCGCGTGGATCTACTGGCCCACGACCGCCGGCCGCGCGTCCAGGTACAGGGCCGCTCGGCCGCCGACACCCTGCCCGCCTTCGTCAACGCCATGGCGACCCTGGAGGCGGAGCTCGTCGAGACCGACGCGCGCTCCCTGGTGTCCACGGTCCTGCGCGGCGCCCCGCGCCGTTCCCTGGTGGTCCTGTTGACCACGCTGGACGCCGCCCCGATCGAAGAGGGTCTCCTGCCCCTGCTGCCGCAACTGACCCAACGCCACACCGTCGTGCTCGCATCGGTCGCCGATCCCCGGGTGGCGGAGATGACCACGGCCCGCGGCAGCATCGACGCCGTGTACGAGGCCGCTGCCGGCACCCAGACCCGTTCTCAACGCGAGCGCACGGCGGACCAGTTGACCCGCCACGGTGTCCACGTCGTCGACGCCGCCCCGGACAGCCTCGCGCCGGCCCTCGCCGACGCCTACCTCGCCCTCAAGGCCGCCGGCCGCCTGTAGGCCCCCACGGGCCCCACAGGGGCTTGCGGGACCGCACGATCGACGCCGGTGGTGAACCCGCCGGGCGTCGGACCGCGCCGACCCTCCCCACCGGCCCGGCCGGTGGAACTGCCGGCCCGTCCCCGGCGGGCCCGGCCGCGTTCCGATGTGGTCGTGGTCGGCCACTCCACCGGCGGCATGTGTTCCTGCTGTCCGTACCGGGACTCGCCATACACGCCTGGCCGGCGCGGCTCCCTCGCCGCGTACGCGCCCAGTCATCCACGCCCCGAGGGGAGGATGTCCAGACCGCTGAAAAGGGTCTGGAACGCAGAAAAGCCCCGCACCCAGAGGGTGCGGGGCTTTCCCACAATGATTGTTCGGCGGCGTCCTACTCTCCCACAGGGTCCCCCCTGCAGTACCATCGGCGCTGAAAGGCTTAGCTTCCGGGTTCGGAATGTAAACCGGGCG
>NZ_JBIAQX010000003.1:0-92041 GCF_042889445.1 Streptomyces sp. NPDC002602
CGCCCCCACACCAGCATCCGCATGCCCCTGAACCAGAGCAACCGTCGACGCCACCGCCGACTCACCACCCCAACCCAACAACGACACCACACCGGCAACACCAGACGACTCCGCCAACAACGCCGCGATCTCCGACCGGCCACAACCGGCACCCACGACCACCGACGTCACCTCGGCACCCGCCGCGACCAACGCCTCCCGAACCTGATCCGCAGGCCCGTCCTCGGCAGCCGAAGAAACCACCAACCACGACCCGGCCAACCCACCCGACACCGGAACCGACACCGAACGCCACACCGTCCGATACCGCCACGCATCCAACGTCGACGCATCCCGACGACCCCGACGCCACGCCGACAACAACGGCAACCACGACCGCGCACCAGCCACCGCGTCATCCACCGAAGCCCCGGACACATCCAGAACCCCGACAAGACCATCCAGATCCCCACGCTCCACCGCGTCCCAGAACGCCGCATCAGCCGGATCCATCACACCTTCCGCGTCGGCCGTCAACGCGCCGTCGAGCCAGTACCGCTCGTTTTGGAACGCGTACGTCGGCAGATCCACCCGCCGGGCCGACCGCCCGGCGAAGAAGGCGGACCAGTCCACCGGCAAGCCGGCGGTGTACGCGTGGGCGAGCATCGTGGTCAAGGTGCGTACTTCCGGCCGCTCACGTCGCAGGGCCGGGGCGGCGACGGCCTGGCCGTCGCCCGCGGACGCCAGGGTCTCGTTGACCATCGACGTCAGGGCACCGTCGGCGCCGAGTTCCAGGAACACGGTGATGCCTTCGGCGTCCAGCGTGGTCACCACGTCGTGGAAGCGGACCGGTTCCCGCACCTGGCCGGCCCAGTACTCCGGGTCGGCCCACTGCCCGGGAGCCACGGGGGCGCCGGTCACACTGGAGACCACCTGGATGGTCGCGGGCCCGAACGACAGCGTCTGTGCGACCTGGCGCAGCTCCGCGATCATCGGCTCCATCAACGGGGAATGGAACGCGTGGCTGACCGGTAGCCGCCGGGTCCTGCGTCCCAGTGCGGCGAAGTGATCGGCGATCGCGGTGACCGCGTCCAGCTCACCGGAGACCACCACGGAGGAGGGGCCGTTCACCGCGGCGACACCCACGCGTCCCTCCTGCCCGGCGAGCAGGGGCCGTACCTCTGCCTCGGTGGCCACGACCGACACCATCGCTCCGCCTTCCGGCAGTGCCTGCATCAGCCGGCCTCGCGCGGCGACCAGGGCGCACGCGTCCTCGAGCGACAGCATCCCGGACACATGAGCGGCGGTCAGTTCGCCGACCGAGTGGCCGGCCAGCATGCGCGGACGTATTCCCCAGTCCTCGAGCAGTCGGAAGAGCGCCACCCCGAGGGCGAACGTCCCCGCTTGCGTGAACTGCGTCTGGTCGAGCAGCCGTGCGGTCTCCGTGCCCTTCTCCGCCCACATCACCTCGCGCAGCGACCGCCCCAGCAGGGGGTCCAGTCGCGCGCACACGTCGTCCAGCGCACGGGCGAACACCGGGAACGCTTCGTACAGCTCGCGCCCCATCCCCGGGCGCTGCGATCCCTGCCCGGTGAACAGCACGGCGCCCCGGGCCTGGCCGGCGGTCCCGTGTACGACGCTCGCGGACGATTCGCCGAGGGCCACCTCATCGAGAGCGGCCACCAGCTCTCCGGTCTCCTCGGCCAGTACGACCGCACGGTGCTCGAACGCCGTACGCGTCGTGGCCAGGGCGCTCGCCAGTCCGCCGACCGTCACATCGGGACGGGCCGCCAGGTGCTCCCGCAGCCGCTCCGCCTGAGCGCGCAGCGCACCGGCCGTCACCGCGGACAGCAGGACGGGCATCACGCCGGTCGCGGCCGGCGTGCCCTCCTCCTCGGTTCCCCTCGCGATGTCCTCGGCCGGGGCCTCCTCGAGGATCAGGTGCGCGTTCGTCCCGCTGATCCCGAACGACGAGACACCCGCACGCCGCGGCCGCTCCGCCGCCGGCCACTCCCGGTTCTCGGTCAACAGTTCGACCGCACCGGACGCCCAGTCCACCTGCGACGTCCGCTCGTGGACGTGCAGGGTCTTGGGCATCACCGCGCGCTGGAGGGACAGGACGGCCTTGATGACGCCGGAGACACCGGCCGCGGCCTGGGTGTGTCCGATGTTGGACTTCAGCGTTCCGAGCCACAGGGGCCGGTCGGCGGGGCGGTCCTGACCGTAGGTGGCGAGCAGTGCTTCCGCTTCGATGGGGTCACCGAGCGTCGTGCCCGTGCCGTGCGCCTCGACCATGTCCACGTCGGCCGCGGACACCCCGGCGTTGGCGAGGGCCTGGCGGATCACCCGCTGCTGAGACGGGCCGTTCGGGGCGCTCAGGCCGTTCGAGGCACCGTCCTGGTTGACGGCCGATCCCCGGATGACGGCGAGGACCGGGTTTCCGTCCCGGCGGGCGTCCGAGAGGCGCTGGACCGCGAGCACACCGGCACCCTCGCCCCAGCCGGTGCCGTCCGCTCCGGCGGCGAACGCCTTGCAGCGGCCGTCGGAGGCCGAACCGCCGGCCGCCGCGAACTCGGCGAAGATGGAGGGGGTGATCATCACCATGACGCCGCCGGCCAGAGCCAGGTCGCATTCGCCGCTGCGCAGCGACTGAACGGCGAGGTGGAGGGCCACCAGGGACGACGAGCACGCCGTGTCGACCGTCACCGCGGGCCCTTCCAGACCCAGCACGTAGGAGAGTCGGCCGGAGAGCACGCTGCCCGGTACCGACGTGATCGCGTACCCTCCGGTGGCCTGCGGCGAGTTCATCACCAGCGCGCCGTACTCCTGGGGCGCGCCGCCGATGAACACACCGGTGCGGCTGCCCTTGAGGGTGGTCGGGTCGATCCCGGCGCGCTCGATCGCCTCCCACGAGGTCTCCAGCAGCAGCCGCTGCTGCGGGTCCATCGCCATGGCCTCGCGCGGCGAGATGCGGAAGAAGGCGGGGTCGAAGTGGCCCGCGTCGTGGAGGAACGCACCGGTACGGGCGGTGGGTACGTCCCAGCGCTCCCAGTCCCGGTCGGTGGGGAAGCCGGACATGGCGTCACGGCCGTCGACGAGCAGTTCCCACAGGCCGTCGGTGTCCCGTACACCGCCGGGATACCGGCAGCCGATGCCGACGATCGCGATCGGCTCCACGGGCGCGGCGGTCAGCCGCTGGTTCTGCTGCCGGAGACGCTCGTTCTCCAGCAGCGAGGCCCGCAGCGCGTCGACGACCTCCGTGATGGAACTGTCCATGTTCAACTCCCACTTGAATGTTTCGTCAACGCGCCGGGCACGGCTTTTTTCAGGCTATGGGGCCGGACGGCGCACACCGGCCCCAGACAAGGACCACGAGCACCCCTATTTCCTGGGGGTGCCCGTGGTCGTGAACCCCTGGCCGTGAGGCCGTCAGGCCGTCAGGAGAGGCCGAACTCGTCGCCGAGGAGGGAGACGAGCTCTGCCGCGCTCACCGAGTCGAGGTCGATCTCGTCGGCCTCTTCCCCGTTCCCGGCGCCTTCTTCCAGCGTCGCCAGCAGGACCCGCAGGCGGGTCGCCATGGTTCCCCTGTCGCCGTCCCCGGGCTTGAGGGAACGGACGGCGCTCTCCAGGCCCTTCAGGGCCAGCAGGGCCGGGTCCGCGTCGGTGACGGCCTCCAGTTCCAGGCCGGCCAGCAGGTGTGCGGCGAGCGCCCGCGTGTTGGGGTGGTCGAAGACGAGGGTCGCCGAGAGCCGTACGCCGGTGACGGCGGTGAGCCGGTTGCGGAGGTCGACCGCCATGAGGGAGTCGAAACCGAGGCTCTTGAACGCCTTGGTGACCGGCACCGCGTCCGCCGACGGCAGGGCGATGACGGAGGCCACCTCGGTGCGTACGAGACTCTCCAGGGCGGTGACGCGGTCGTCCTGGGGCAGCCGTCCCAGGCGTTCGCGCAGACCCGAGGGACCCGCGGCGGGTGCCCCTGTGTGGCGGCGCGGCCGCGGGACCAGGGCCCTCAGCGCCTCCGGCAGGGCGGCGCGGTCGGCCGACGACAGCCCGGCGGGCTCGAAGTGGAACGGCAGCAGGGCGGGTTCCCCGGTGGCGTGGGCCGCGTCGAACAGCTCCATGCCCTCGGCCGGGGTGAGCGGTGTCATGCCCGCCCGGGCGATGCGCCGCAGGTCGGCCGCTTCGAGCTGGGCGGTCATGCCGCCGCTGCTCTCCCAGGGGCCCCATGCCAGCGCCAGCGCGGGCAGGCCGTCGGCCCGCCGCTGCCTGCACAGGGCGTCCAGGTAGGCGTTGGCCGCGGCGTAGGCGGCCTGCCCGCCGCCACCCAGTGCGCCCGCGAGGGAGGAACAGACCGCGAAGGCCCGCAGGTCGAAGGAGGCGGTGAGGTCGTGCAGGTTCACCGCGGCATCGATCTTGGGGGTCAGGACCCTGTCGACCTGGTCGCCGGTGAGCGAGCCGAGCAGACCGTCGTCCACGACACCCGCCGCGTGCACCACCCCTGCCAGGGGTTCGCTCGCCGGGATCGTGCCGAGGACGGTGGCCAGGGCGTCCCGGTCGGCGGCGTCGCAGGCGACCACCCGTACGTGGGCTCCCTCCTGTGTCAGTTCGCGCTGGAGGTCGACCGCTCCCGGCGCGGCCGGACCGCTGCGGGAGGTGAGCACGAGGTGTCGGACGCCGTGCTCGCGGACGAGGTGCCTGGCCAGCAGTGCGCCGATCATGCCGGTGGCACCGGTGATCAGGGTGGTGCCCTCGGCCGGCCACCGGTCGACGTGGTGCGAGGTGTCGACGGTGTGTCGGACCACCCTCGGGACGAGGACCGCACCGTCACGGACCGCGAACTGCGCCGCCTCGGTGGTGTCGACCCTGGTGAGGGCCTGCGCCTGGGCGAGGTCCGTGAGGGTGCTGTCGGGGTCGAGGTCGACCAGGATCAGCCGTCCCGGATGTTCGAGCTGGGCACTGCGGGCCAGGCCCCACACCGGGCTGTGCGCGAGGTCGCGGACCCCTTCGTCGGGCAGTGCCTCCACCGCGCCCCGGGTGCACAGCACCAGGGTGGACTTGTCGAACAGTTCCTCCTCGGTCCAGGTGCGGACGAGGTCGAGCGCGGTGTGAACGGCGGTGCGGGCGGTGGCGGCGTCGGCGGCCGCGGCCGGGGAGGCGCAGGCGATCAGGACGTTGTCCGGCACCGGGGCGCCGTCCGCGAGGGCCTGCCGCAGGGCGGCGAGGTCCGGGTAGTGGTCGGCGTCGGCGGGCTTCCCTCCCACCACGGCCCAGTGCAGGGCCGGCGCGCCGATCGTGTCGTCGGCCGGTGCGGGGATCCAGTCCGCCCGGTAGAGGGAGGACGTGGCGGCGGTGCCCAACTGGCTGCGGGAGACCGTGCGCAGGCCGAGTCCGCCGACGGTCGCCAGGGGGGTGCCGTCGCCGGTCCACAGGTCCGCCGTCACCTCGTCGGTGCCCTCACCGGCCGTGAGCCTGACCCGGCAGGTGCCGGATCCCTGGTGGTGGGCGACCACGTCGCGCCAGGAGAACGGCAGGAAGGGGCCGTTGGAATCCTGCGCGGAAGGCAGGAACGCGAGGGTGTGCAGGGCGGCGTCCAGGAGCGCGGGATGCGCGCCGAACGCCTGGGCGTCGTCGGTCGCCTGCGGGGGCAGGGTGACCTCGGCGTAGACGTCGCCGTCCAGCCGCCAGGCGGCGGTCAGGCCCTGGAAGACGGGGCCGTAGGAGGTCCCCGAGGCGGCCAGGGCGGGGTAGAAGCCGTCCAGTTCGAGCGGCTGGGCTCCTTCGGGGGGCCAGACGGAGAGCCGTTCCGTCTCGTGGACCTCCGGGCGGTCGGCGAGGTGGCCTTCCGCGTGCCTGGTCCATGCCGCGCCGCCGGTGGGGCGGGAGTAGACGGCGACCGGACGGTGTCCCTCGTCGGTGGTCTCGCCGAGGGCGACCTGGAGGGTGACGCTGCCGTGCTCGGGCAGGATCAGGGGGCTGTGGACGACGAGTTCCTCGACGTGCCCGGCGCCCTGCCGGTCGCCCGCCCACAGGGCGAGTTCGAGGAAGCCGGTGCCGGGGAAGAGGGCGGAGTCCAGGATCCGGTGGTCGGCCAGCCACGGCTGGGCGGCGAGGGAGATCTCGCCGGTGAACAGGACGTCGCCGCCGGCCGCCGAGCTGACCATGGCGCCCAGCAGGGGGTGCCCGGTGGTCTCCAGGCCGGCCGAGGACAGGTCGCCGCGTTCGGTGGTGGATTCGGACGGCCAGTACGCCGTCCGCTGGAAGGCGTAGGTCGGCAGGTCGGCCCGGTGGGCGCGGGTCCCTTCGAAGACGGCGTTCCAGTCGACGGTGACGCCGTGCACGTGGGCCGTGGCCAGGGCCGTCAGGAGCGTCTGCGGCTCGGGCCGGTCGCGGCGCAGCAGCGAGGCGCGCACTCCGTCCTCGGGGAGGCCGGGGCAGTCCTCCGCCATCGTGGTGAGGGTGGCGTCCGGCCCGAGTTCCAGGAGGCCGGTGACGCCGGCTCCGGCCAGGGCCGCGATGCCGTCGGCGAAGCGGACGGTGTGCCGGGCGTGCCGCACCCAGTAGCGGGGGTCCGCGATCTCGTCGGCGCCGAGTACGGCTCCGGTGAGGTTGGAGACGACGGGGATCCGCGGCGGGGCGAAGGTCAGGCCGTCGACCAGCTCGGCGAACTCGTCGAGCATCGGCTCCATGAGCGGCGAGTGGAAGGCATGGCTCACGCTCAGGGCACGGATCCGCCGGCCCTCGGCGGTGAAGTGTGCCGTGAGCGCCTTGACGGCCTCGGCCGCGCCGGAGAGCACCACCGAGCGGGGGCCGTTGACGGCGGCGATGTCCACGGTGTCCGCCTGGTCGCCCAGTACCGCGGTGATGGCCGCGGCGGCCTCCCGCTCGTCGGCCTGTACCGCCAGCATCGCGCCGCCGGCGGGGAGCGCCTGCATGAGGCGGCCCCGGGCGGTGACGAGCCGGGAGGCGTCCGCGAGGCTCAGGACTCCCGCCACGTGGGCGGCGCTGATCTCGCCGACGGAGTGGCCGAGGAGGTAGTCGGGAACCACGCCCCAGGACTCCAGGAGCCGGAACAGGGCCACTTCCAGGGCGAAGAGCGCGGGCTGGGTGACCGCCGTCCGGTCGAGTTCCGCCTGGTCGCCGCCGAACACGGTGTCGCGCAGCGGCCTGCCGAGCAGCGGGTCGACGTGCGCGCAGACCTCGTCGAAGGCGCGGGCGAACGCGGGGAAGGCCTCGTACAGGTCCTGTCCCATGCCCGGCCGCTGGGAGCCCTGGCCGGGGAACAGGACGGCGAGGGCGCCCTCTCCCGCGGTACCGCGGAGCAGTTCCGGCGGGGTCTCGCCGGCGGCGAACGCGGCGAGTGCGGACAGCGCGTCCTCGCGGCCGGTGGTCATGACCGCCGCCCGGAACTCGAGGGAGGCGCGCCGGGTCGCCAGGGAATGGGCGATGTCCACGGTGGGGTCCTCGTGTCCGTCCCGGAGCCAGGTGACCAGCCGGTCGGCCTGGGCACGCAGGGCGTCCTCGTCGTGCGCGGACAGCAGGAGCGGGGTGACCGCCGGCGGTGCGGCCGGCTCCACCGGGGCGGCCTCGGGCTCGACGGCCTGTTCGAGGATGACGTGGGCGTTGGTGCCGCTCACGCCGAAGGAGGAGACACCGGCCCGGCGGGGGCGTCCGGTCTCCGGCCACGTGCGGGTCTCGGTCAGCAGTTCCACGGAGCCCGAGGTCCAGTCGACGTTCGTGCTCGGTTCGTCGATGTGGAGGGTCTTGGGCAGCAGCCCGTGCCGCAGCGCCTGCACCGTCTTGATGATGCCGCCGATGCCGGAGGCGGCCTGGCTGTGCCCGATGTTGGACTTCAGCGAGCCGAGCAGGAGCGGCTGGTCACCGGGGCGTTCCCGGCCGTACGTGGCGAGGATGGCCTGGGCCTCGATCGGGTCGCCGAGGGTGGTGCCGGTGCCGTGTGCCTCGACCACGTCGACGTCCGCCGCGGTGAGCCCGGCCCGCTCCAGGGCGTGCCGGATGACCCGCTGCTGGGAGGGGCCGCTGGGGGCGGTCAGGCCGTTGGAGGCACCGTCCTGGTTGACGGCGGAACCGCGCAGCACCGCGAGGACCGGGTGCCCGTTGCGGCGGGCGTCGGAGAGCCGCTCGACGAGCACCATGCCGGCGCCCTCGGCCCAGCCGGTGCCGTCGGCTCCGTCGGCGAAGGCCTTGCAGCGTCCGTCGGGCGACAGTCCGCCCTGCTTGGCGAAGTCGTCGAAGAGGAACGGGCTGGTCATCACCGCGACGCCGCCGGCGAGGGCGAGGTCGCAGTCGCCGTCGCGCAGGGACTGGGCGGCGGTGTGCAGGGCGACGAGGGAGGAGGAGCAGGCCGTGTCCACGGTGATCGCGGGCCCCTCCAGGCCCAGTACGTAGGACACCCGGCCGGAGACCACGCTGGTGGCCGTGCCGGTCACGCCGTATCCGGCGAGGGCCTGCGAGCCGCGGCGGAACAGGCTCGTGTAGCCGGAGGAGGCCGCGCCGACGAAGACACCGGTACGGCTGCCGCGCAGCGTGTCCGGGGCGATTCCGGCACGCTCCAGAGCCTCCCAGGACGTTTCCAGCAGCAGGCGCTGCTGGGGGTCCATGGTCAGTGCCTCGCGCGGGGAGATCCCGAAGAACGCGGCGTCGAACTCCGCGACGCGCTCCAGGAATCCGCCCTGCTGCGGTACGGAGCCGTCGGCGGGTGCCTCGGTGCTCCATCCGCGGTCGGCCGGGAAGCCGGCGATGGCGTCGCGCTCGTCGCGGACGAGGTCCCACAGTTGCTCGGGGGTGGTGACGCCGCCGGGGTAACGGCAGGCCATGCCGACGATCACGAGGGGCTCGTCGTCCGTGCGGGCGTGCGGGGCGCCGGTCCCGGCCGCCGGGGCCGCCCGGGCGGCGGGTTCGTCCAGGTCGCCGAGGAGTTCCGCGGCGAGGTAGTCGGCCAGTTCGGCCGGGGTGGGGTGGTCGAAGACCACGGTGACGGGCAGCCGGAAGCCGACGACGTTGGTCAGCCGGTTGCGGAACTCCACGGCGGTCAGCGAGTCGAAGCCCAGCTCGCGGAACTGCGTGGCCGAGCCGACCGTGTCCGCGTCGGAGTGTCCGAGCACGGTCGCGACGTGGGACCGGACCAGTTGGAGGAGGATCCTCATCCGTTCGGTGCCGGTGAGCGGGACGAGCCGTTCGCGCAGCGATCCGCCCTCGGTCTCCGCCGACCGGCGACCGGCCCGGCGGGCGGGTGCGGGCACCAGGGGCCGCATGACGGGGGGCACCCGGCCGGAGGTCCCGGCGAGCGCCGCCGGGTTGAGCTTGATGGGGGCCAGTTGGGCCCGGTCGGTACGGCAGGCGATGTCGAACACCGCCAGGCCCTCCTGCGAGGTCATGGGCACGACGCCGCCGCGGCTCATCCGCTCCATGTCGCGCTCGTCGAGGTGGCCGGACATCTCGCTGCGCTGCTGCCAGAAGCCCCAGGCGAGGGAGAGTCCGGGCAGGCCCTGGGCCTGCCGGTGGGCGGCCAACGCGTCGAGGATCACGTTGGCGGCGGCGTAGTTGCCCTGGCCGGGGGCGCCCATGGTGCCCGCCATGGACGAGAACAGCACGAAGGCGCTGAGGTCGAGGTCCTTGGTCAGTGCGTGGAGGTTGAGCGCGCCGCTCACCTTGGGCCGCAGTACGGCCGCGGTCCGCTCGGCGGTCAGGGATTCGACGAGACCGTCGTCCAGGGCCGCGGCGGTGTGCAGTACCGCGGTGAGCGGCCGGTCCGCCGGGATGCCGGCGAGGAGCGCGGCCAGTTCGTCCCGCTCGGCGACGTCGCAGGCGGCGACGGTCACCCGGGCTCCGGCGGCGGTCAGTTCCTCGGCGAGTTCCCGTGCGCCGGGGGCGTCCGGGCCGCGACGGCTCGTCAGCAGCAGGCTGGTCACGCCGTGCTCGGCGACCAGGTGGCGGGCGAGCAGTCCGCCCAGCGTCCCGGTGCCGCCGGTGATCAGGACGGTGCCTTCGGTGGGCCAGGGGGCGCCGGGGATGGTGAGCACGGCCTTGCCGACGAGGGAGGCCTGGCTCAGGGCCCGGAAGGCGGTACGGGCGTTGCGGATGTCCCAGAGGTTGAGTTTCGGGGGCAGCAGGGTGCCGCTCTCGAACAGTCCGACGAGGATCTCCAGCATCTCGTGGATGCGGTCGAGCCCGGCCTCCGGCAGGTCGTACGCCTGGTAGGCGACGCCCGCGTGGGCTTCGGCGACCAGTGCGGGGTCGCGCTTGTCGGTCTTGCCCATCTCCAGGAAGCGTCCGCCGCGCGGCAGCAGCCGAAGGCCCGCGTCGACGAACTCGCCCGCCAGGCAGTCCAGGACGACGTCCATGCCCCGGCCGTCGCTGGTCTCCATGAACCACTGCTCGAAGTCCAGGGTGCGGGAGTTGGCGAGGTGCGCGGTGTCCAGGCCCTGGTCGCGCAGTGTCTGCCACTTGCCGGGGCTCGCCGTGGCGTAGACCTCCGCGCCGAGGTGGCGGGCCAGTTGGACGGCGGCACTGCCGACGCCGCCGGCGGCGGCATGGATGAGGACGGACTGTCCCGGCCGGAGTCCGCCGAGGTCGACGAGCCCGTAGTAGGCGGTCATGTAGGTGACGGAGACGGAGGCGGCCTCCTCGAAGGACCAGCCCTCGGGCATCCGGTACACGGTGCGCTCGTCGGCGACGGTCACCGGGCCGAAGACCTCGGTGGACAGGCCGAAGACCCGGTCGCCGACCCGGTGGTGGGTGACCTCGGCGCCCGTGTCGGTGATCACGCCGGACACTTCGCCGCCCAGTCCGGACAGTCCGGGGACCAGGTCGAGGGCGACCACCACGTCTTTGAAGTTGATGCCGGCGGCTCGGACCGCGATCCGTACCTGCCGCGGCCCGAGGGGTTCGAGCGCCTGCGGGTACGGGACCGCTTCGAGTCCCTCGATGGTGCCGGGCCTCGTGTTCTCGATGCGCCAGGCGGGCACGCCGGTCGGGGGCAGGATGCTCGTGCCCGGGTCCCAGCGGGACAGGCCGGGGGTGCGTATCGCGCCCTCGCGGAGGGCGAGCTGTTCCTCGCGGGTGGCGAGCGCCGCGCCGAGCCGGGCGAGGGACTCCGCGGTCGTGTCGAGGTCGATCAGGCCGAAGCGGCCGGGGTGCTCGTTCTGTGCCGAGCGCACCAGGCCCCAGATGCCGGCGGCGGCGAGGTCGTCCACGCCCTCGCCGGCCGTGGTGGCCACGGCGCCGCCGGTCACCACGACGAGCCGGGTGCCGTCGAGGCGTTCGTCGGCGATCCAGGCCTGGAGGAGGGCGAGCGCCTCGACCACGGGTGCGCCGATGCCCTCGTGGGTGCCGTCGCCGCGGACCGGCCACAACACGGTGTCCGGGGCGTCGTCGGCGACCTGCGCGACGATCTCCTCGATCCCGGACAGGACCGGGGTGCCGGGCAACGCGTCGGCGATCCCCAGGGGGTCGGTGCCGAGAACGGCGCAGCGGGGTGCCGGCTCCTCGGCGCGGACGTTCCTCCAGTCGAGCTGGTACAGCACGTCGGAGCGGACGGCACGCAGCGCGGCCTCGGTCATCCGGCGTACGACAAGGGTGTCGACGGAGGCGACCGGCTCCCCGGTCTCGTCGGCGAGGAACAGGGTGAACTGGTCCTCGCCCCTCCGGGACAGGCGTACGCGCAGACGCGAGCAGCCGGTCGCGTGGAGCTGGACGCCGCTCCAGGAGAACGGCATCCCGACTCCCCCGCCGTCGTCGCCGCCCCAGGTGAACATGGCGTGCAGGGCCGAGTCGAAGAGCGCGGGGTGCAGGCCGAAGCGTTCGGCCTGCGTGCGCTGGTCGGCCGGCAGCGCGACCTCGGCGTAGACCTCACCGTCCAGGTGCCAGACCTGGCTCAGGCCGCGGAACTCGGGGCCGTACTGGTAGCCGGCCTCGGCCATGCGGTCGTACATGCCGGTGATGTCGACGGGTTCGGCGCCCTCGGGCGGCCAGTTGCCGGTCAGGGCGTCGGCCGCGGCCCGGGTGCCGGTCTCCGTGACGAGCAGGCCGGAGGCGTGCCGGGTCCAGACGACGTCGGCGAGGGCGTCCTCGGGGCGGGAGTACACGCCGAGGACGCGGGCGCCGGTCTCGTCGGCGGCCTCCACGTGGGCCTGCACCACGATCGCGCCCGAGGAGGGCACCACGAGCGGGGTGTGCAGGGTCAGTTCCTCGATCCGGCCGCAGCCGACCTGGTCGCCGGCGAGCACGGCCAGTTCCACGAAGCCCGTACCGGGGAAGATCACCCGGTCGGACACGCCGTGTGCGGCGAGCCAGGGTTGTGCGTGCAGCGACAGCCGTCCGGTCAGCACGGCGCCGTCGCCGTCGGCCATCCGCACCAGTGCGCCGAGCAGCGGGTGCTTCACCGGCACGAGGCCGACCGAACCGACGTCGCCGGTGCGGTCGCCGACCTCGGTCCAGTAGCGGGTGCGCTGGAAGGCGTAGGTGGGCAGTTCCACGGTGCGGGCACCGGTGCCCGCGAACACGGACGGCCAGTCCACACGGATGCCGCCGAGGTGGGCCGCGGCGAGCGAGGTCAGCATCCGGCCGAGCCCGCCCTGGTCGCGGCGCAGGGTCTCCACCATCACACCGGCCGTGCCGGAGGCGTCGATGATCTGCTCGACGCCCAGGGCCAGCACCGGGTGCGCACTGGACTCGATGAAGGCCCGGTGGCCCTCGGCGAGCAGGGTGCGGACGACCGGCTCGAAGAGCACCGGCTGCCGCGTGTTCTCGTACCAGTAGTCCGCGTTCATGGTGGCGGTGTCCAGCAGGGCGCCGGTGACCGTGGAGTAGAGGGGGACGTCTCCGGTGTGCGGGCGTACGTCGGCCAGCAGCTCCAGCAGGCGGTCGCGCAGCGGGTCCGCGAGCGCGCAGTGAGTCGGCACGGTGGCCGGAACGATCCTGGCGCGGATGCGTTCGGCGACGCACTCGGCGACGAACTCGGACAGTGCGGCGTCGTCACCTGCGACGGCGACCATGCGGGGGCCGTTGATGCCGGAGACGGACAGCCTGCCCTCCCAGCGATCCAGCCGGTCCTGCACCTCGTCGGCGGAGAGGGCCACCGATGCCACCGCGCCCTTGCCGACCAGGGTCTCGGCCAGCAGCCGGCTGCGCAGGACGATCACGCGGGCCGCGTCCTGGAGGGACAGTCCGCCGGCGACGTGCGCGGCGGCGACCTCGCCCTGGGAGCTGCCGACCACGGCGTCCGGTTCGACTCCGAGGGAGCGCCACAGCGCCGCCAACGACACCATGACGGTGAAGAGCACGGGCTGGACGATCTCGATGCGGTCCATGGAGGGCGCGCCGGGTTCGTCGCGCAGAACGTCGAGGACCCGCCAGTCCGCGAACTCCTCGATCGCTTGGGCGCATTCGGCCGCCTTGGCGGCGAACACCGGCGAGGTGTCCAGGAGTTCGCGGCCCATTCCGATCCACTGCGAGCCCTGACCGGGGAACACGAACACGGTCTTCCCCTCGACCGGGGTGCCGTGCAGGACTCCTTCGGCGGGCCGGCCCTCGGCGAGCGCGTCCAGGGCCTCCAGCAGGCCGTCGCGGTCGGCTGCCAGGACCGCGGCCCGGTGCTCCAGGCCGGTACGGTTGGCGGCCAGCGAGAACGCCACGTCGGCGTCGGACGGCTCCGGGTGGGCCAGCAGGTGGTCGCGCAGTGCGCGGGCCTGCCCGCGCAGGGCGGGCTCGCCGCGCGCGGACAGCACCCACGGCAGCAGCGGCAGGGCGCGGGAGGGGGCCGCGTCGTCCGGGGCGTCGCTTTCGGCCGACGGCTCGGGGGCCTGTTCGAGGATGACGTGCGCGTTGGTGCCGCTGATCCCGAAGGACGACACGGCTGCCCGGCGGGGCGCGTCGGACACGGGCCACGGGCGCGCCTCGGTGAGCAGCTCGACGGCGCCCGAGGACCAGTCGACGTTGGGCGTCGGCTCGTCGACGTGCAGGGTCCTGGGCAGCAGTCCGTGCCGCAGCGCCTGCACCATCTTGATGACGCCGCCGACTCCGGCCGCGGCGCCGCTGTGACCGATGTTCGACTTCAGCGAACCCAGCCACAGCGGCCGGTCGGGCGTCCTGGCCTGGCCGTAGGTGGACAGCAGCGCGTCCGCCTCGATGGGGTCGCCGAGGCTGGTGCCGGTGCCGTGGGCCTCGACCACGTCCACCTCGGCGGGCGACACGCCCGCGTCGGCCAGTGCCTGGCGGATGACCCGCTGCTGCGAGGGGCCGTGGGGGGCGGTCAGGCCGTTGGAGGCGCCGTCCTGGTTGACGGCGGAACCGCGCAGCACCGCGAGGACCGGGTGCCCGTTGCGCAGGGCATCGGAGAGCCGCTCCACCGCGAGGACGCCGACGCCCTCGCTCCAGCCGGCGCCGTCGGCCGCCGCGGCGAACGCCTTGGACCTGCCGTCGGGGGCGAGTGCCCGCTGCTGGGACAGGGCGATGTGGACCGCGGAGGTGGACAGCGTCGTGGCACCGCCGGCCAGGGCGAGGTCGCACTCGCCGTTGCGCAGCGCCTGTGCGGCGAGGTGCAGGGTCACCAGCGAGGAGGAGCAGGCGGTGTCCACGGTGACCGCCGGGCCCTCCAGGCCCAGGACGTACGAGATGCGGCCGGACAGCACGCTGTTGGAGGTGCCGGTGGAGCCGTAGGTGTCCATTCCGTCCGGTGAGGCGGCCAGCAGGGTGCCGTAGTCCTGCTGGTTCAGTCCGGCGAAGACCCCCGTGCGGCTGCCGCGCAGCGCGTGGATGTCGAGGCCGGCCCGTTCCAGGGCTTCCCAGGAGGTCTCCAGCAGCAGGCGCTGCTGGGGGTCCATGGCCTGCGCCTCACGCGGGGAGATCCCGAAGAAGGCGGCGTCGAAGCCCGCGATGTCCTGGACGAAGCCGCCTTCGCGGACGTGGCAGGTGCCGGGGTGGTCGGGGTCGGGGTGGTAGAGGCCGTCCAGGTCCCAGCCCCGGTCGGTGGGGAACGGGCCGACCGCGTCGGTCTCCTCGGTCACCAGCCGCCACAGGTCCTCGGGCGAGCTCACCCCGCCGGGGTAGCGGCAGGCCATTCCGACGATGGCGATGGGCTCGCTGCCCCGCGCCTCCACGTCGGCGAGTCGCTGCCGGGTGCGGTGCAAGTCCGCGCTGACCCTCTTGAGGTAGTCACGGAGCTGCTGCTCGTTGGTCATCCGGCTCAGTCCTTTCCGAATTCCGCGTTGATGAAGTCGAAGAGCTCTTCATCCGTCGCGGAATCGAGCTTGCTGGTGATGTCGCCCTCGGACGTGTCGTCCTCGCGGCCGTTCCAGGCGGCGGCCAGGCCGCGCAGCCGGGTGGCTATCTGTTCGCGGATGCCGTTGTCCGGGGGTGAGGCCGCGAGTGCGGCCTCGAGGTGGTCGAGCTGGGTCAGTACCGGCAGCGGGGCCCCGGCGACCGACCGCAGGATCTTGCTCTGCAGGTGCTCGGCGAGCGCGTTCGCGGTCGGGTAGTCGAAGACCAGTGCGGCGGAGAGCTGGACGCCGGTCGCCGCGATCAGCCCGTTGCGCAGTTCCACGGCGGTCAGGGAGTCGAATCCGAGCTCCCGGAAGGGGCGCCTGGGGTCGAGCGGGACGTCGGCCCCGTAGTCGAGGACGCTCGCCACCTGTCGCTGGATCAGCTCCAGCAGCAGGCTCTGCCGGCCGCTCTCGGACTGACCGGCCAACTGCTGGGCGAGGGTCTGCGCGGGCGCCGCGGCGGCGGCTCCGGAGGCCCGGCGCAGCGGCGCCCGGACGAGGCCGCGGAAGGCGGCCGGCAGGGTCGCGTCTCCCGCCTTCCTGCGCAGGACGGCCAGGTCCAGGCGCATCGGCACCAGGGTGGTCGCGTCGGAGTCCCACGCCCGGTCGAACAGGGCGAGTCCCTGCTCGGGGCTGAAGGCCAGCACGCCCGCCTGTGCCATGCGGCGTCGGTCGCCGTCGGACAGGTTCGCCGACATGCCGGAGGTGGTCTCCCACAGGCCCCACGCCAGCGAGGTCGCCGGGAGGCCGGCCTCGCGGCGGCGGTGGGCGAGCGCGTCCAGGAACGCGTTGGCCGCCGCGTAGTTGGCCTGTCCGGCGCCGCCGAGGGTGCCTACGCCGGAGGAGAAGAGCACGAAGTGGGACAGTCCCAGCTCCGCGGTCAGCTCGTGGAGGTGGAGCGCGGCGTCGGCCTTGGGCCTCAGCACGGTGTCCACCCGCTCGGGTGTCAGCGTGGTCAGTACTCCGTCGTCGACGACGCCGGCGATGTGCACGACCGCGGTGACGGGGTGTTCTCGCGGAACGTCCGCGAGTACGGCGGCCAGGGCCGCGCGGTCCGCGGTGTCACAGGCGACGAAGGTCGCCCGGGCGCCCGACTCGGCCAGCTCGCGGCCCAGTTCGGCGGCACGCGGGTCCTGGGGCCCCTTCCTGCTGAGCAGCAGGAGCCGGCGTACGCCGTGCTCGGCGGCCAGGTGTCGGACGATCTCGGTGCCGATGCCGCCGGTCGCGCCGGTGACCAGCACGGTGCCGTGGCCGTCCGCGGGCGCGGCGTGGGTGTCCGGCCGGCGTTCGGTGACCGGGGCCAGCCGGGGCACGAACACGTCCCCGCCGCGGATCGCGAGCTGCGGCTCGCCCTCGACCGTCGCGTTCGCCACGGCCGTGGCGAGGAGGTCGGCGTCGTCGTCCCGGTCCCCCAGGTCGGCGAGCACGAACCGCTCCGGGTGTTCGGCCTGCGCCGAGAGCAGCAGCCCTCGGGCCGCCGCCTGCGCCGGGTCCACGGGGCCGCCGTCACCGGCGGCCACCGCCCGCTTGGTGACGAACACCGTGCGGGCTCCCGTCAGTCGGGCGTCCGCCAGGACGTCCCCGGCCAGGGCCAGCGTGCGGTGGGTGGTGTGCCGTACGGACTCCAGCAGCTCGCCGGGGGCGGTCTCGACGGTGAGGACCACCAGGTCGGGGCCGTCGCCGCGGTGGGCGGCCTCCCCGAGCTCGGCGACGTCGGGGTAGGTCCGCACCTCTGCGCCCTGGGTGTTGGCGAGGGCCTTGGCCAGGGCGTGCGGGTCGTCGCCCACCACCGCCCACACGGGGGCGCCCTGACCGGTGTCCGCCTGCGGGGCGGGCGTCCACGTCAGCCGGTAGAGCGATTCCGTGCCCGGGGCGCCGGCCGGAGCCTCGGTCGCGGTGCCCTCCCGTACGACGATCCTGTCGACCGTGAGGACGGGCTCGCCCTCGGGGTCGGTCAGCCGGACGGTGACGGCCTCGGGGCCGGTCCGGGTCAGCCTGGCGCGGAGCGCGGTGGCGCCGGTGGCGTGGCGGGACACGCCGTCGAAGTGGACGGGTGTTCCGGCCAGTTCGCCGACGAGTTCCGTCACGGCGGCCAGGAGCGTCGGGTGCAGCCCGAACCGGTCGGCGTCGGCCGCCTCCTCGTCGGTCAGCGCCAGTTCGGCGAACAGCTCGCCCTCGCGGCGCCACACGGCGTCCTGGGCGGTCGGCTCGGCGTCGGCCGGCGGCCACACCGCCGGATCGGGCTCGGTCCGGGCGGTTTCGCCGCCGAGCACGCCGGTGGCGATGCGCTCCCACGCCTCCCGCGAGTCGTCGGCGGGTCCGGTGTGGATGGTGAAGGCGCGCGTGCCGTCCTCGTCGGGGCCGGCCACCGCGAGCTGCAGCGGCGCACCCGGACGGGCGACGGCGGTGCTCAGGTCGAGGCCGGCGATCCGGTCGCAACCGAGCCGGTCGCCCGCCCACAGCACCAGGTCGAGGACCTCGCCGCCGGGAAGGGTCCGGCGGGCGGCGTCCCGGGGCACGGCTCCGCTGAAGAGGAACCCTCCCGTCTGGGGCAGCGGTACGGCCGCGGTGAGCAGCGGGTGCCCGGTCCCGGCCAGTCCGGCGCCGGCCAGGGCGTCGGCCCCGCCGGTCGGCGCGTCGAGCCAGTAGCGCCGGTGCTGGAAGGCGTAGGTGGGCAGTTCCACCCGGCGTGCGCCGGTGCCCGCGAAGAACGCGGTCCAGTCGACGCGACCGGTGCGGACCTGGAGTCTGCCCAGCGCGGTGAGCAGGGTCCGTACCTGGTCCCGCTCCCTGCGCTGGGTGGCGATTCCGGCGGCCGTACCGGCCGCCGACTCCTGGGCCATGGCGGTCAGCACACCGTCGGGGCCGAGCTCCAGGAAGGTGCTCACGCCCTCGTCGAGCAGGGTGCGCACCCCGTCGGCGAAGCGGACCGCGTGCCGGACCTGGCGCACCCAGTAGGCGGGGTCGCGCAGCTCGTCGGGGGTGGCCGCCCGGCCGGTGAGGTTGGAGATGACGGGCAGGACGGGCTCCCCGAAGGTCACCTGTGCCAGTTCGCGCTCGTACTCGGCGAGCATCGGCTCCATCAGGGGCGAGTGGAAGGCGTGGCTCACGGTGAGCCGCTTGGTGCGCAGCCCCGCGCCGGCGAGCCGGGTGTCCGCCTCGGTGACGGCGGTCTCGGTGCCGGAGAGCACCACGGACGCGGGGCCGTTGACGGCGGCGACGGCCGGTTCCGCGGATGCGCCGAGGAGTTCGGACACCTGCGCTTCGGTGGCGGCGACGGACAGCATCGCCCCTCCCTCGGGCAGTGCCTGCATCAGCCGGGCGCGGGCGGTGACCACCCGGGCCGCGTCGGCGGTCGACCACACGCCGGCGGCGTGTGCGGCGACGAGTTCGCCGATGGAGTGGCCGAGCAGCGCGTCGGGGCGGACGCCCCAGTGCGAGAGCAGCCGGAACAGGGCCGTTTCGACGGCGAACAGGGCGGTCTGGGTGTAAAGGGTCTGGTCGAGCAGGGCGGCCTCGGGCGAGCCGGGCTCGGCGAACACGACCGTGCGCAGCGGGCGGGGCAGGTGTCGGTCCAGCTCCGCGCACACCTCGTCGAAGGCTTCGGCGAAGTGCGGGAAGGCCCGGTACAGCTCGCGACCCATGCCGGCGCGCTGGGCTCCCTGCCCGGTGAACAGGAAGGCGAGCCCTCCGTCGGCGCGTTCCTCGGCGGTCGCCCCGGAGGACAGGTCGGCGAGGGCTCCGCGCAGTTCGTCCCCGTCCGCGGCGACGATGACCGCGGCGTGGTCGAGGACCGTACGGGTGGTGGCCAGCGAGTAGGCGAGGTCGGCGACGCCGGCCGGGTCCTGACCGAGGCGTTCGGCCAGGCGGTTGGCCTGCTCGCCGAGGGCCTCGCGGGACCGGGCGGTGATGACGACGGGGACGGGCGTGCCCGGCTCCGTGGTCCGCGGGTCGGAGGTGACGGCGGGGGCGCCGTCCGGTGCCTGCTCCAGGATCACGTGGGCGTTGGTGCCGCTGATGCCGAACGCGGAGACGCCCGCCCGGCGCGGCTCGCCGGTCTCGGGCCAGTCCCGGGCCTCGGCGAGCAGTTCCACCGCACCGGCCGTCCAGTCCACGTGCGGGCTGGGGGCGTCCACGTGCAGGCTGCGCGGGAGCACTCCGTGCCGCATCGCCTCGACCATCTTGATCACCCCGGCCACGCCGGCGGCGGCCTGGCTGTGTCCGATGTTGGACTTCACCGAGCCGAGGTAGAGCGGCCGGCCCTCGGGCCGGTCCTGGCCGTAGGTGGCCAGCAGGGCCTGGGCCTCGATGGGGTCGCCGAGGGTGGTGCCGGTGCCGTGGGCCTCGATCGCGTCGACCGCCGAGGACGGCAGGTCGGCGTTGACCAGTGCCTGCCGGATGACCCGCTGCTGGGCGGGACCGTTGGGCGCGGTGAGGCCGTTGGAGGCGCCGTCCTGGTTGACCGCCGAGCCGCGGATCACCGCCAGGACCGGGTGGCCGTTGCGGCGGGCGTCGGAGAGGCGTTCCACGAGCAGCACGCCGGCGCCCTCGCCGAGGGAGAACCCGTCGGCGGCGGCCGCGAACGGCTTGCAGCGGCCGTTGGCGGCCAGTCCGCGCTGCCGGCTGAACGCGACGAACGAGGTCGGGTCGGGCATCACGGTGGCCCCGCCCGCCATCGCCAGGTCGCATTCGCCGTTGCGCAGTGCCTGCGCCGCCAGGTGCAGCGCGACCAGCGAGGAGGAGCAGGCGGTGTCGACGGTGAGCGCGGGGCCCTCGAATCCGAGGGAGTACGAGATCCGGCCCGAGGCGACGTTGGCCGAGGCGCTGACCAGGAAGCCCTCCATGCCGTCGGTGGAACCGCGCAGGCGGGTGCCGTAGGCCTGGTCGGTCAGGCCCACGTACACGCCGGTGCGGCTGCCCTGCAGCGACTTCGGGTCGATGCCGGCGCGCTCCAGGACCTCCCAGGAGGACTCCAGGAGGAGCCGGTGCTGCGGGTCCATGGCCTGCGCCTCACGGGGCGAGATGCCGAAGAAGCCGGGATCGAAGTCGGCCGCGCCGGCCAGGAATCCGCCCTGGTCGACGTAGCTGGCGCCGGACCGGTCGGGGTCGGGGTCCATGAGCCGGTCCAGGGGCCAGCCGCGGTCGGTGGGGAACGGTGTGATCAGGTCGGCCTCGTCGCGTACGGCCTTCCACAGGTCCTCGGCGGAGGCGATCCCGCCG
The DNA here is from genome assembly GCF_042889445.1 of Streptomyces sp. NPDC002602. NCBI lineage: Bacteria > Bacillati > Actinomycetota > Actinomycetes > Kitasatosporales > Streptomycetaceae > Streptomyces > Streptomyces sp. NPDC002602. The sequence continues at coordinate 20,478 of NZ_JBIAQX010000003.1, forward strand.
GGGTAGCGGCAGGCCATCGAGACGATGGCGATCGGATCGTCCTGGTCGACCCGCACGACGGTGGTGGTCGGGGCGCCGGGTGCGGCGGTGTCGCCACCCATCCGCTTGTCCAGGAAACCGGCCAGCTCGATCGCGTTGGGGTGGTCGAACACCATGGTGGCGGGCAACTTCAGCCCGGTGACGGTGCTCAGCCGGTTGCGCAGCTCGACCGCGGTCAGCGAGTCGAAGCCGAGCTCCTTGAGCGCGCGGGCGGGGTCGACGGAGTGTGCGTCGTCGTGCCCGAGGACCGCTGCGACGTGCTCGCGCACCAGGTCGCGCAGGGCGGCGACGCGCTGGGGGCCGGCGAGTCCGGCCAGTCGGCGGGCGAGCGGGGTGCCGTCGTCCGGGGCGTCTTGTTCGGCAGCCGGTTCGGGTCGGGCCTCCGGCAGTTCGTCCAGCAGTCGGCTGGCGCGTTCGAAGGTGAACTGCGGGACGAACCGCGCCCAGTCCACATCGACCATCAGCACGGACGATTCGCCCTCGGCGAGGACCTCGGCCAGGGCGGAGACCGCCAGGTCCGGGTCGATGAGCGGCAGCCCCTTGCGGGAGAGCGTCTCGAACACCGGGTCGTCGGCCATGCCGCCGCCGGCCCAGGGGGCCCAGGCGATGGACAGGGTGGGCACCCCGGCCGCGCGGCGTGCTTCGGCGCGCGCGTCGAGCACTCCGTTCGCCGCCGCGTAGACGCCGTGGTCTCCCGCGCCCCAGGAGGCGCTGATGGAGGAGAAGTAGACGACCGCGTCGAGCTGGGCGGGATCCAGCGCCGCCTCCAGGTTGGCGATGCCGGTGACCTTGGCGGCGAGCGCCTCGGCGAGGTCCTCGACCCCGGCGTCGGCCAGCGGCCCGAGGCCGCCGGCGCCCGCCGTGTGCACCACGGCCCCGATGCGGTCCCCTTCGCGCTGTGCCTGGGCGACCATCTCGGCCACCTGGGCCGGGTCGCCGAGGTCACAGGAGATCAGGGAGGCCCTGGCACCGGCCGCGGTCAGCTCGGCGACCAGTCGGTCGGCGCCGGGTGCGCGGGCTCCGCTGCGGCTGGTGAGGACGATGTGTTCCGCGCCTTCGCGGGCCAGCCAGCGGGCGACCCGTCCGCCGAGGGCGCCGGTGCCGCCGGTCACCAGGACGGTGCCGCGCGGCTTCCAGCCCGCGCCGGGGGCGGCGGGGGCGGGTACGGCGCGGACGATCCGGCGGCCGTGGGTGCCGGAAGCGCGCAGTGCGACCTGGTCCTCGTGGTCCGTGCCGGTGAGGACGGCCACCAGGCGGTCGACCGTCCGTTCGTCGACGGTGTCCGGGAGGTCGACGACACCGCCCCAGGTGTGCGGGGACTCCAGGGCCGCGACCCGGCCCAGGGCCCAGAGTCCGGCCTGCTCCGGGCGGGCGGGTCCTGCGTCGTCGGCGGTGGCGACGGCTCCGTTGGTCAGGAACCACAGCGGGGCCCGGGTGCCGGTGGCGCCGAGCGCGCGCAGCAGGGCGAGGCTGAGGGCCAGTCCCGCGGGTACGACGGCCTCCACCGGGTGCTCGGAGGTGTCCGTGCCGGTCAGCGAGAGGACTCCGGCGGGGCTGGTCTCGCCGAGCACTCCGCGGAGCGCGGCGCTCAGTGCGCTCTCGTCGGAGTCGGCGTCCACGGCCAGGACGAGGAGTTCGGCGGCCCGCTCGCGCAGGGCCCGCACGGTGTCGGTGACCACCGGGTCGTCCGCGGCGCCGGCCGGGACGACCAGGAGCCAGGTACCGGGCAGGGCGGAACCGCGTGCCTCGGGCAGCCGCTTCCACTCGATGCGGTAGCGCCAGGATTCGATCAGTGCCCGGTCCTTGCGGCCCTGCCGCCAGGCGGACAGCGCGGGCACGAGTTCGCGCAGCGGCTGGTCGTCGGCCAGGCCGAGGGTGCCGGCGAGGGCGGGCAGGTCCTGCGCCTCGACCGCCTGCCAGAACCGCTCGTCCTGCGGGTCCTGGGCGGCCGCCCGGGGCGAGGGCCAGTAGCGGGTCCGTTGGAAGGGGTAGGTCGGCAGCTCCACCGGGGTGCCGCGGTGGCCTTCGAAGGCGGGGGTCCAGTCCACGGACACACCGGTGGCCCACAGTTCGGCCAGGGCGGTGCGCATGCGGGTCAGTCCGCCCTCGTCGCGGCGCAGCGTGCCGGTGACCACCGGGTCGGCGCCGGCCAGTTCGGCGGTCTCGGCGAGTGCTCCGCCGAGCACCGGGTGCGGGCTGACCTCCACGAACACGTGGTGGCCCTGCTCGACCAGCGCGGTGACGGCCGGTTCCAGGAGCACCGGCTCGCGCAGGTTGCGGTACCAGTAGCCGGCGTCGAGTGCGGCGGTGTCCTGCCACTGGGCGGTGACGGTGGAGAAGAAGGGAACGGGTGCGGCGGCGGGGCGGACCGGGCCGAGTGCGGCCATGATCTCGTCCTCGATGCGCTGCACCTGCGCCGAGTGGGAGGCGTAGTCCACGTCGATGCGCCGGACGCGTACGTCCTGGGAGCGGGCGTGCGCCATCAGTTCCTCGAGGGCGTCCGGCTCGCCGGAGACCACCATGGCGGAGGGGCCGTTGACGGCCGCGAGGGACACGCGTCCCTCCCAGCGGGGCAGCCACCGCTCGATCTCGGCGCGCGACACGGCGACCGACACCATGCCGCCGTCGCCCGCCAGGGCGCACAGCGCCTTGGCGCGCAGGGCGACGACCCGGGCGGCGTCGTCCAGGGACAGCGCGCCGGCCACGCAGGCCGCGGCGATCTCGCCCTGGGAGTGGCCGACCACGGCGGCCGGTACGACTCCGTACGAGCGCCACAGTTCGGCCAGCGACACCATGACCGCGAACAGCACGGGCTGGACGACCTCGACCCGGTCGAGCGGCGCGCCCGAGCGCACGGTCTCGGTGATGGAGAAACCGGTGTGCGGGGTGAGCGCCCGCTCGCACTCGGCCCAGCGGGAGGCGAAGGCCGGTGCGGTGTCGAGGAGTTCGGCGGCCATGCCCGGCCACTGCCCGCCCTGTCCGGGGAAGACGAAGACGGGGCCGCGGCCGGTGGCGCGTACCGCACCGGTGACGGTGCCGTCGGCGGGTTCCCCGGCCGCGGTCGCCCGCAGTGCGGCGGCGAACTCCTCGTGTCCGGTGCCCAGGACCACGGCGCGGTGCTCGAAGTCGGAGCGGGAGGTGAGCAGCGCGTGCCCGACGGCGTCGGCGGGTACCCGCCGATCCGCGAGCCGCTCGGCGAGCAGGGCGGCCTGGGCGCGCAGCGCCTCGGGTGTACGGGCGGAGAGCAGCCAGGGGGTGGCTCCCGCGTCCGGCCGGTCGACGGGCGCCGATTCCTCTTCCCGCGGGCCCTGTTCCAGGATGACGTGCGCGTTGGTACCGCTGACGCCGAAGGAGGACACGGCCGCACGGCGGGGGCGGCCGGTGTCCGGCCAGTCGCGGTTCTCGGTGAGGAGTTCCACCGCGCCCGCCGACCAGTCCACCTCGGGGGTGGGCTCGTCGACGTGCAGCGTCCGCGGCAGCACGCCGTGACGCAGCGCCTGCACCATCTTGATCACGCCGCCGACGCCGGCGGCGGCGCCGCTGTGCCCGATGTTGGACTTCAGCGATCCCAGCCACAGCGGGCGGTCTTCCTCGCGGTCCCGCCCGTAGGTGGCCAGGAGGGCCTGGGCCTCGATCGGGTCGCCGAGCGTGGTGCCGGTTCCGTGGGCCTCCACGGTGTCGACGTCCGCGGCGGACAGGCCGGCGGCGGACAGTGCCTGGCGGATCACCCGCTGCTGCGCCGGTCCGCTGGGAGCGGCGAGGCCGTTGGAGGCGCCGTCGGAGTTGATGGCGCTGCCCCGGACGGTGGCGAGGACGCGGTGCCCGTTGCGGCGGGCGTCGGAGAGGCGCTCCACGAGGAGGACGCCCACGCCCTCGGCCCAGTTGGTGCCGTCGGCGGCGGCGGCGAAGGCCTTGCAGCGGCCGTCCGCGGCCAGGCCGTTCTGCCGGCCGAAGTCGACGAACGCGCCGGGGGTGGAGATCACCGAGACACCGGTGGCCAGGGCCAGGTCGCACTCCCCCTTGTGCAGGGCGCCGATGGCCATGTGCAGGGCCACCAGCGAGGAGGAGCAGGCGGTGTCGACGGTGACGGCCGGGCCGTGCAGGCCGAGGGTGTAGGCGATGCGGCCGGACACGACGCTGGCCGCGGTGCCGGTCATGAGGTAGCCGTCCGCTTCCGGGGCTCCGGCCAGCACCTGGCCGTAGTCCGAGCCCGCGGCGCCGGCGAACACACCGGTTCGGCTGCCGCGCAGGGCCGCGGGGTCGATGCCCGCGCCCTCCAGCGCCTCCCAGGAGACCTCCAGCAGCAGCCGCTGCTGGGGGTCCATCGCGAGCGCCTCGCGCGGCGATATTCCGAAGAAGGACGCGTCGAAGTCCGCGGCGTCGGAGAGGAATCCGCCCTTCATGGAGAGGTCGGAGCGGCGCAGCCCGGGCAGGTCCCAGCCGCGGTCGGCGGGAAAGTCGCCCACGCCGTCGCGGCCGGAGTGGACCAGGTCCCACAGGTCCTCGGGACCGTTCACGTCTCCCGGGTAGCGGCAGGCCATGCCGACGATGACCACGGGGTCGTCGTGGCGCGCGACCGTCGCGATCTCTTCCTCGTCCTGCCGTACGCCGGAGAGTTCGGCCCGCAGGTACGCGGCGACCGCCTCGGGGGTGGGGTGGTCGAAGACCAGCGTGGCGGACAGTCGCAGCCCGGTCTCGGCGGCGATGCCGTCCCGGAACCGTACGGCGGCCAGGGATTCGAAGCCCAGGTCGCGGAACGGGCGCACCGGGTCGACGGCGTCGCCGGAGGCGTGGCCGAGTACGGCCGCGGCTTGCGCCCGCACCAGGTCCAGGAGGTCGTGTTCCCGGCCGGCGGCGGGGGCGGAGCCCGCCTCGGGGGTCATGGGCGCGGGCAGCGCCCGAACCGCGGGAAGGTCGGCGACCAGCGGCCGGGGGCCCCGGCCGGTGAGGACGGGGTGGAACAGAGCCCAGTCCACGTCGACGACGGCGCAGACCGCCTCGTCCGCGTCCAGGGCCTGCGCCAGGGCCGTCAACGCCAGCCGCGGTGGCATCGGCAGCAGCCCGGGGACGGTGGAGGGTGCCTCCGGACCGGGTGTCTCCCAGGGGCCCCAGCCGACACATGTGGCGTGCCGGCCGCCGAGTGCCCGGCGCTCTGCCAGGGACTCCAGGGCGGCGTGCGCGATGGTGTGCACGACGTCCTCGTTGCCTCCCCAGGTGCCGGCGACGGTGGACAGCAGGACGAAGGCGTCCAGGTCGGCGTCCCGGAACAGCTCCTCCAGCCGTGTCACGGCGATCAGCCGGTCCTCGACGGCGCGGGCCAGCGCGGCCGGGTCGAGGTCGTCCAGGGTGGACGGGCCGGCCGGGTCGATGCCGCTCAGGTGCACCACGGCGGTGACCCCGAGCGGTGTCAGGGCGTCCTCGCCCGTGGTGGGGTCCCACTCGACGAGCGTGTACGGGTGGTCCTGGTCGGCGGCCGGGAGCGGCGCACCGGGGCGGTGTGCCAGCACGACGGTGTGCTCGCCGCCCTCGGAGAGCATCTCCAGCAGGTGCGGCGTCGCTCCCGCCACGTCGCCGGTGACCAGGACGGTCCCGGCGGGGCGCCGTTCACGGCTGCGCCTCGGCGGCTGCGCGGGCAGCAGCTTCCTGGCGAACACCCCGCCGGGGCGCACGGCCAGTTCGTCGGCGTCGCCCGGGGCGGCCAGCACGGCCGCGAGCAGCCGCAGGGAGCGCGCGTCCAGGTCCGCCGGCAGGTCGACGACACCACCGCCGGTGTGCGACAGCCGGCCCAGTCCCCACAGCGGGGCCTGCGCCGCGCCGGGCACGGCCTCGGTGTCCACCCGGACGGCGGCGCGGGTGGCCGACCACAGCGGAGCGCTCACCCCGGCGTCAGCCAGGGCCTGCCGCAGGGTCACGGCGGCTTCCAGCGCCGCGGTGTCCGGCGACGCGGGCAGCGCGAGGACGCCCGCGAGGGTCCTGCCGTCGGGCAGGGCCGCGCGCAGCCGCTCGGCGAGGGCGGCGCGGTCCTCGCCGGTCCGGTATCCCAGCAGCGGCGTCGACTCTCCCAGGGCTTCCGCGACGCGGGCGCCGTCCGCTCCTTCGGGGGCGACGACCAGCCAGGGGTCGTGCGGCGTCGCGCCGGCGTCGAGGCCGGTGTGCGGCGCCCAGCCGACGCCGTACCGCAGCCGGCCCGCCTCGTCGGCCGGGGCGGCGGAGCGCGGTGCGGCCGGGGTGGCGGGCAGCCAGTAGCGCTCCCGCTGGAAGGCGTACGTGGGCAGCGGGGCCGGGCGGGCGGCGCCGCGGGCCGTCAGCATGGCGCCCCAGTCCACCCCCACACCGTGCACGTGCAGTTCCGCCAAGGCGGTCAGGAACGTGCCGGGCTCGGACCGCTGGTGCTGAAGGGTGGGCACCAGCGCCATCTCGCGGCCCGCGTCCTGGAGGCAGTCCCGGGCCATCGCGGTGAGGGCGCCGCCCGGGCCCAGTTCCAGGCAGGCGGTGACGCCCTGGGCGCCGAGCCAGCGGACCCCGTCCTGGAAGCGCACCGTCTCGCGGATCTGCCGGACCCAGTACTCGGGCCAGCTCATCTCCTCCGGCGAGAAGGGGGCGCCCGTCAGGTTGGACACCAGCGGGATGCCCGGCTGGTGGTGTTCCAGGCCTTCGGCGACCGCGCGCAGCCGCTCCAGCATCGGTTCCATGTGGACGGAGTGCGCGGCGTGGCTGATGGGCAGTTTGCGCGTCTGGTGGCCGCGCTCGGCGCTGAGGGCTCGTACCCGCTCCACGGGCTCGGCGTCCCCGGAGAGCACGACGGCGCGCGGCCCGTTGACCGCGGCGAGGGTCACCCGGTCACCGACCCCGGTCTCCTCGATGAGAGCGGTCAGCTCCTCCTCGGACATCTCCAGGGCAACCATCGCGCCGTCGGTGCGCAGCGTCTGCACGAGCCGGCCGCGGGCGGCGACGAGGGTGCAGGCGTCCTCGAGCGAGAGCACTCCGGCGCAGTGGGCGGCGGCGAGTTCCCCCGTGGAGTGGCCGAGCACGAAGTCGGGTACGACGCCCGCGTGTTCGACGAGCCGGAACAGGGCGACTTCCAGGGCGAAGACCGCGGCGAGGGCGTATCCCGTCTGTTGCATCAGGGGCAGGCCGTCCTCGACCCTCCCGTCGAGGATGTCGTCGAGGGGGTAGGCCAGTTGCGGGTCGAGCAGGGTGCGCACTTCGTCGAAGGCCCGCGCGAACACCGGGAAGGTGTCGTACAGCTCCCGTCCGACGCCGACGCGCTGGGAACCTTGGCCGGTGAAGAGGAAGGCCACCGGGCCGGCCGGTGCGCTGCGGCCTCGGACGACGCGGGGGTGCGCCTCGCCGGCGCCGAGCGCGGCCAGTCCGGCGAGCAGTTCCTCGCGGTCCGTGCCGAGGACCACGGCGCGGTGCGTGAGGTGCGCTCGGGTGGTGGCCAGGGAGTGCGCGGTGTCCAGGGTCCGCACCGATGCGCTGTCCTGCGCGTGGCGCCGCAGTCGCCGGGCCTGGGCCCGCAGACCGTCCGCGCCGACCGCCGACACCATCCACGGGACGGGGGCGGCGGGCGAGGTGTCGGCCGGAGCGTCCGCTCCGGGCGCGTCCATGGCGGTGTCGTGTTCGAGGACCACGTGAGCGTTGGTCCCGCTGATGCCGAAGGAGGAGACCGCGGAGCGGCGCGGCCGTCCGGTCTGCGGCCAGGCCTGTTCGTCGGTCAGCAGCCGGACGGCGCCCGCCTGCCAGTCGGCCTGCGCGGTCGGTTCGTCCACGTGCAGGGTGCGCGGCAGCAGCCCGTGCCGCATCGCCTCGACCATCTTGATCACACCGGCCAGACCGGCGGCGGCCTGGGTGTGGCCGATGTTGGACTTGACGGAGCCGAGCCACAGCGGCTCGTCGCCGGCCCGGTCCTGGCCGTAGGTGGCCAACAGGGCCTGGGCCTCGATGGGGTCGCCGAGCCGGGTGCCGGTGCCGTGCGCCTCGACCGCGTCGACTTGGCCGACGCTGAGCTGGGCGTCCGCGAGCGCCTTGCGGATGACCCGGCGCTGGGCGGGGCCGTTGGGTGCGGCCAGTCCGTTGGAGGCGCCGTCCTGGTTGACGGCGGTGCCGCGGATCGTCGCCAGGACGGGCAGGCCCTGCTCGCGTGCGGTGGACAACGGCTGCAGGAGGAGCATGCCGACGCCCTCGCCCCAGCCGGTGCCGTCCGCGGCGGCGGCGAACGCCTTGCAGCGGCCGTCGCCCGCCATGCCGCCCTGCTCGGCCATCTCGGCGAACAGGTTGGGCTCCGCCATCACGGCGGCGGCGCCGACGAGCGCGAAGGAGCACTCCCCCGCACGCAGGGCGCGGACCGCGAGGTGCAGGGCGACCAGGGAGGAGGAGCAGGCGGTGTCGATGGTGATCGCGGGCCCCTGCAGGCCGAGCGAGTAGGAGATGCGGCCGGAGGCGACGCTGCTCGTCGTCCCGGTCAGGACGAGCCCCTTGACCTCTTCGAGGAGTTCGCTGTCGCGCGGTCCGTACTTCTGGTCGGCCATGCCGATGAAGACACCGCCCTCGGTGCCCCGACGGGAGGTGGGGTCGAGGCCGGCCCGTTCCAGGGCTTCCCAAGCGGTCTCCAGCAGCAGCCGCTGCTGGGGGTCCATGGCCAGTGCCTCGCGCGGCGAGATGCCGAACAGTCCCGCGTCGAAGTCACCGGCGTCGGTGAGGAAGCCGCCGGCGAGGCGGAAGTCGCCGCGCAGATGGTCGGTGCGCCAGCCGCGGTCGGCGGGGAAGGCACCGATCGCGTCGCCGCCCGTGTGGACGAACTCCCACAGGTCCTCGGGGGAGGCGATCCCGCCGGGGAAACGGCACGCCATCGACACGATGGCGATGGGCTCGGACGCCCCCGCTTCCAGCTCCTGCACCCGCTGCCGGGTCCGCTTCAGGTCTGCGGTGACCCGCTTGAGATAGTCGACGATCTTGTCGTCAGTCGCCACTGGGATCAGCTCCATGGTCTTAGGCGAGATCGCCGAATTCGCTGTCGATGAACGCGAGCACTTCTGCCGCGGTGGCCGTTTCCAGCGAGGAGTCCCCACTGTCGGTACCGGCCGGGGCCGCTCCGGACTCCAGCTTTCGCAGGATGCGGCGCAGCCGGTTGACGACCTCGTCGTGCGCACCGTCTCCGAGGTCCGGGCCGATGGTCTCCACGCCCGCTTCGAGGCGTTCGAGTTCGCCCATGACCTGGAGCACCGGGTCGTGCCGCGGGGGCGCGGCGAGTTCGAGCAGGTGCTCGGTGAGCGCGGCCGGCGTCGGGTGGTCGAAGACCAGCGTCGCCGGGACGGTCAGGGAGGTGGCCGTGCGCAGGTGGTTGCGGAGCTCGACCGCGGTGAGCGAGTCGAACCCGAGGACCTTGAACGCCTGGTCCGGGTCGATTTCGTCGGCCGACCCGTGGCCGAGGACGGCCGCGGTGTGCCGGCGCACCAGGTCCAGGACGAGACGCTGCCGCTCCGCCGGGGACAGCGGGGCCAGGCGTTCCGTCAGGGACGCCGGGCCGGCCGGGGCCGCTCCCGGGTGGGCGACGGCGACCGCGGCGACCGCCGGGCGCCGCACCCGTACGAGTTCCCGCAGGACGGCCGGGACCCGCCCGTCCGCGTGGCGTGCCCGCAGGGCGGCGAGGTCCAGCTTGGCCGGGACGAGCGCGGGGCTGCCGGCGAGGACGGCCGTGTCGAACAGGGCGAGGCCCTCTTCCGTGGCCAGCGGGGCGACGCCGGAGCGGCTCATCCGCTGGAGGTCGCGTTCGTCGAGGCCTCCGGTCATCCCGCTCGCCTCCGCCCACAGGCCCCAGGCGAGGCTGGTGGCCGGCAGGCCCCGCGCGTGCCGGTACTCGGCCAGCGCGTCCAGGAACGCGTTGGCGGCCGCGTAGTTGCCCTGGCCCGCCGCACCGAGCGTGGCCGACGCGGAGGAGAAGAGGGCGAACATCCGGGGGGCGAGGTGCTCGGTGAGCCGGTGCAGGTTCCATGCCCCGGACACCTTCGGGCGGAGCACGGCGTTGAGCCGTTCCGGGTCCAGGGCGGACACGACCCCGTCGTCGGTGACGCCCGCGGCGTGCACGACGCCGGCGAGGCGGTGTTCCGCGGTGATCGAGTCCAGGAGCCGTTCGAGGGCTTCCTCGTCACCGGCGTCGCAGGCGGCGACGCGGACCCCGGCGCCCAGCGGGGCGAGTTCGGCCCGCAGTCGTTCGACGGCCGGCGTGTCCGTGCCCCGGCGGCCGGCCAGCGTCACGTGGCGCAGGCCGTGCGTGGTGACGAGGTGACGGGCCAGCAGGACACCGAGCGTGCCGGTGCCTCCGGTGATCAGGACCGTCTCGCCCTCTTCGAAGGTGAGGGCGGGCAGGGTCAGGACCGCCTTTCCGGTGATCGTGGCCTGGCTGAGCGCCCGGAAGGCGTTCGCGGCGTCTCTGATGTCCCAGGTCGTGACGGGGATCGGGGTGAGCGTGCCGTCGGCGAACAGGGCGGCGAGGTGGGTGAGGATCTCCGCGATGCGGTCCGGGCCCGCGTCGCCCAGGTCGAAGGACCGGTACCGCACGCCCGGGTGGTCGGCCGCGATCCGCTCGGGATCCCGGGGGTCGGTCTTGCCCATCTCCACGAAGCGACCGCCGCGCGGCATCAGACCGAGGGAGGCGTCGATGAACTCGCCCGCGAGCGAGTTCAGTACGACGTCCACCCCGGCGCCGTCCGTCGCCTCCCGGAAGTCGCCCGCGAAGTCCAGCGTCCTCGAGGACGCGATGTGCGCGCGGTCCAGCCCGTTGGCGAGCAGGGTGTCCCACTTGGGTTCGCCCGCGGTCCCGTACACCTCGGCTCCGAGGTGACGGGCCAGTTGCACGGCCGCCGTACCCACGCCGCCGGCGGCGGCGTGGACGAGCACGGACTCGCCGGCGCCGAGGCCGGCCAGGTCGACCAGGCCGTAGTAGGCCGTCAGGAAGGCGATCGGGGTGGCGGCGGCGGACTCGAAGGACCATCCCTCGGGTATCCGTACGAGCACCCTCCGGTCGGCCACCGCGGTGGGCCCGAAGGCCCGCGGGACCATGCCCATCACGCGGTCGCCCACGGCCAGGCCGGTGACGCCGGGGCCCGTTTCCAGGACCACGCCGGCGCACTCGGTTCCCAGCTCCGCGAGGCCCGGATACATGTCCAGGGCGATCAGCACGTCCCGGAAGTTCAGGCCGGCCGCTCGGACCGCGATGCGCACCATGCCGTCGGCGAGCGGGCCCTCGGGCTCCGTGCAGGGCACCAGGGCCAGGTTGTCCAGCGTGCCCCGGCCGGTGCTGTCCAGCCGCCAGGGACCGGCCGGCACCGTCAGTGCGGTGCCCGTCGAGGGGCGGGTGAGCCGGCGGGCGTACAGCGTGCCCCGGCGGACGGCGAGCTCGGGTTCACCGCCGAGTACCGCCTCGGCGACCAGTACCGGGTCGGGTGCGGCGTCGTCGAGGTCCAGCAGGGTGATCCGCTCGGGGTTCTCGGTCTGGGCCGAGCGGACCAGACCGGACACCGTGGCGTGGGGAAGCCGGACGGGGCCCTCCTCGCCCGGGACGGCGACGGCGTGGCGGGTGGCGACCACCAGGTGGCTGTCGGACAGGCGTTCGTCCGCCACCCACTGTTGGACCAGGGCCAGGGCCCACTCGGCGGCGGCGCCCGCCGATGCGGGGGTGCCGGGGCCGTCCGGGTCCACGTGCGGGCAGAGGGCGACCACGGTGGCGGGCCGCTCCGTGCCCGCGGCGAGCGCTTCGGCGTAGGCGGTCAGGTCCGGGTGATGGCGCCAGGCACCGCCCGACGGAGCACCGAGCAGCACGTGGTTCGTGTCGGAGGACGTCGCGACCTCGACGGATCCGCTCGACGCCACCCAGCCGGTGGCGAACAGCGGGGCGTCGGCCGTCGGCGCCGTGTCGGTGCCGCGCAGTCGCTCCGGAGAGACGGGTCGCATGACCAACGAGTCGATGGACACGACCGGGTGGCCGGCGGCGTCGGCCGCGTGCAGCGAGACGGCGCCGTCCTGCGCCCGGACCAGCCGGACCCGCAGCAGGTCGGCCCCGACCGCGTGGACCCGTACTCCGCCCCAGGTGAACGGCAGCCTGGCCGAGCCGGGCTCGTCCTCGGCCCGGGCGGCCGGCCCCAGGGCGTGCAGGGCCGCGTCCAGGAGCGCCGGGTGGACACCGAAGCCCCGGGCGTCCGCGCCGTCCCCGGGAAGGCTCACCTCGGCGAAGACCTCGTCGCCGCGCCGCCAGGTCGCTCGCAGCCCCTGGAAGAGCGGACCGTAGTCGAAGCCGGCTTCGACGAGTCCGGCGTAGAAGCCGTCCAGGTCGACGGGCTCGGCGCCGGGCACGGGCCAGACGTCGAGGCCCCCGGGCGGGGTGATCGCGTTGTCGGCCGGGGCGAGCAGGCCCTCGGCGTGCCGGGTCCAGACCGGTTCCTCGTCCTCGCCGTCCGGCTGTGTGTACACGGCGACCGGGCGGCAGCCGGTGGCGTCGGGTGCCTCCAGGACGAGCCGCAGTCGCACCGCGGCGTTCTCGGCGAGTGCGAGCGGCGCGGCCAGCGTCAGTTCCCGCAGTTCGCCGCAGCCGAGGCGGTCGCCCGCCCAGCAGGCGAGGTCGACGAAGGCGGTGCCCGGTACGAGCACGGTGCCCAGCACCGTGTGCTCGCCGAGCCACGGGTGCGTCGCCAGGGACAGGCGGCCGGTGGCCAGCACCTCGTCGCCCTCGGGCGAGGGAAGCCAGGCCGTCAGCAGGGGATGTCCGGCCTCGGCCATGCCGGCCGCCGCGAGGTTCCCGGCGGCCGGGGCGCGAAGCGGCCAGAAGTGCTTGCCCTGGAAGGGGTAGGTCGGCAGTTCCACCGCGCGCACGTCGCGTCCGGCGAACACGGCCGTCCAGTCCACGTCGGTGCCGGTCACCGACACCGCGGCCAGCGCGTGGAGCAGTGCGGCGGCCTCGGGGCGGTCGGCCCGCAGCACCGGGACGCACACCGCGGCGCCCGCTTCCGCCTGGTCGAGGACCTCCTCGGCCATCGCGGTCAGCGCACCACGTGGGCCCAGCTCCAGGAACGTTCCCGCACCGGCGTCGCGTGCGGTCGCGACGCCGTCGGCGAAGCGGACCGCCTCGCGGACGTGGCGGACCCAGTAGTCCGGAGTGGTCAGTTCGTCGCCCGCGATCGCACCGGTCAGGTTCGACACGACGGGCACGGCCGGCGCCCGGAACTCCGCCGCTGCCAGCACCTCGGCGAACTCGGCCAGCATCGGCTCCATCCGGGCCGAGTGGAAGGCGTGGCTCACCGTCAGGCGCTTGGTGCGCCTGCCCTCTTCGGCGAAGTCCCGGGCGAGCGCGGCCACCGGCTCCTCGTCGCCGGAGAGCACCACCGACCGGGGGCCGTTCACCGCGGCGACGGACACGCCCCGGGGCAGGTCGGGCAGCTCGCTCTCGGCGACCTGGACCGCCAGCATCGCGCCGCCGGTGGGCAGCGCCTGCATCAGCCGGCCCCGCGCGGCGACGATCCGGCAGGCGTCCGGCAGCGTCCAGACCCCGGCCACGTAGGCCGCGGTGAGCTCACCGATCGAATGCCCGACCAGGACGTCCGGCCGTACGCCCCACGAGCGCACGAGTTCGGTCAGGGCCACCTCCAGGGCGAACAGTCCGGCCTGGGTGTACATCGTCTCGGCCAGTGCGGCGCCGTCGGTGAACACCACTTCCCTCACCGGACGGTCGAGCAGCGGGTCGAGCTGCGCGCAGACCTCGTCGAACGCGGAGGCGAACACCGGGAAGGCGTCGTACAGTTCCCGGCCCATCCCCTCGCGCTGCGAGCCCTGGCCGGAGAAGAGGAACGCCGTTCCGCCCTCGCCGGCCGTGCCCCGCACCACACCGGCGGCGGACGTGCCGTCGGCGAGTGCCGTCAGGGCGGCGGTGAACCCGTCGAGGTCCTCGGCCGTCACCACCGCGCGGTGCTCCAGCTCCGCACGCGTCGACGCCAGGGAGTACCCGACGTCACCGACCGGCAGGTCCGTGGCGCCCACGTACGCGGCCAGTTGCCGGGCCCGGGCCTTCAGACCGCTCTCGGAGCGGGCCGAGACGGTCCACGGCACCGGACCGGAGGTCCGCGGCGAGGTCTCGGTCCGCGGCTCTTCCGCGGTGGCCGGTGCCTGTTCCAGGATCACGTGCGCGTTGGTGCCGCTGATGCCGAACGCCGACACCCCCGCCCGGCGGGGACCGTCCGTACGGGGCCAGTCCCGGCCCTCCGTCAGCAGTTCCACCGCGCCCGACGACCAGTCCACCTCCGGGGTCGGCTCGTCCACGTGCAGGGTCGTCGGCAGCAGGCCGTGCCGCAGGGCCAGCACCGACTTGATCACACCGGCCACGCCCGCGGCGGCCTGCGTGTGGCCGATGTTCGACTTGACCGAGCCCAGGTACAGCGGCCGGCCCTCGGTCCGACCCTGACCGTAGGTCGCGAGCAGCGCCTGCGCCTCGATCGGGTCGCCGAGGGAGGTACCGGTGCCGTGCGCCTCGACCATGTCCACGTCGGTGACGGTGACGCCCGCGTCGGCCAGCGCCTGCCGGATCACCCGCTGCTGCGAGGGTCCGTTCGGGGCGCTCAGGCCGTTCGACGCGCCGTCGGAGTTGACCGCCGAGCCGCGGACGACCGCCAGTACCTCGTGGCCGCGGCGGCGGGCCTCGGACAGCCGCGCCAGCACGAGGACGCCGACGCCCTCGCCCCAGCCGGTGCCGTCCGCCCCCGCCGCGAAGGCCTTGCAGCGCCCGTCCGGGGCGAGACCGCCCTGTCGGGCGAACGCGTCGAAGGCGTGGGGGGTGGCCATGACGGCCACGCCGCCCGCGAGGGCCAGCTCGCATTCACCGTTGCGCAGGGACTGCGCCGCGAGGTGGAGCGCCACCAGCGAGGAGGAGCAGGCCGTGTCCACGGTCAGGGCCGGGCCCTCCAGGCCCAGGGTGTAGGCGATCCGTCCGGAGAGCACACTGCCGACGGCTCCGGTCAGCGCGTAGTCCTGGCCGCCCTCCATGGAGGCGAGCAGGGTTCCGTAGTCGTGCGACCCGGCGCCGACGAAGACGCCGGTGCGGCTGCCGCGCAGGGACAGCGCGTCCACGCCGGTCCGCTCCAGTGCCTCCCACGAGGTCTCCAGCAGCAGGCGCTGCTGCGGGTCCATCGCCAGGGCCTCGCGGGGCGAGATCCCGAAGAAGGCCGCGTCGAACCGGGCCGCGTCCGGGAGGAAGCCGCCGGTCTGGGAGAACGCCGCGTCGGCGGGAACGTCCCAGTTGCGGTCGGTGGGGAAGCCGCCGATCCCGTCCTTGCCGGCGGCGACCAGGTCCCACAGCCCTTCGGGAGAGTTCGCCCCGCCGGGGAACCGGCAGGCCATTCCGACGATCACCACGGGGTCGGCCTCGGGGGACGCGGCCGTCGTCGACGGCGCCGGCGCGGCCTCGGCCGGTCGGTCGTCGCCCAGCAGCAGGGTCCGCAGCCGGGCGGCCGCCGCGACGGGGGTCGGGTGGTCGAAGACGAGGGTGGCGGGCAGTCGTACGCCGGTGGCCGACGCGAGCCGGTTGCGCAGGTCGACGGCGGTCAGCGAGTCGAAGCCGAGGTCCTTGAAGGGCTTCGTCGGTGCGACGGCCTCGCTTCCCGCGTGCCCCAGGGCGAGCCCCGCGGCGGACCTGACGAGGTCCAGCAGAACGCGGTCGCGCTCTCCGTCCGTCAGCCCCGCGAGCTTCTCCACCAGCGGGGAACCACCGGCGGCCGGTTCGGCGGAAGCGGGTCGGGCCGCCTCCGGGATGTCGTCGAGCAGGGGGCGGCGGCGAGCCGCGGTGTACGTCTCGGCGAAGCGTCCCCAGTCCATGTCGGTGACCGTCAGCGCGGTCTCGTCGTGGTCGAGCGCCTTCTGGAGCGCGCCGATCGCCCCGTCCGGGTCCATCGAGCGCACGCCGGCGCGGGCGAGTTCCCGCGCCAGGTCGTCGTCGACCATGCCGCCGCCGGCCCAGCTGCCCCAGGCCACCGAGGTGGCGACGAGTCCGCGCCGGCGGCGGTCCGCCGCGAGCGCGTCGACGTGGGCGTTGGCGGCCGCGTAGGCGGCCTGTCCGGCGCTGCCCCAGATCGCGGCGCCGGAGGAGAACAGGACGAAGGCGTCGAGGTCGTGGCCGGCCAGCAGCTCGTCCAGGTGGCGGGCGCCGACGGCCTTGGCCGACGCGACGTCCGCCCACTGGGCGAGGGTGGTGTCGGTCAGCGCGGCGACGCGGTTGACGCCCGCGGCGTGCACGACGGTGGTCACGGGGAAGCCGTCCGGGACCGAGGCCAGTGCCGCGGCCAGCTCGTCGCGGTCGGCGACGTCGCAGGCGGCGACCGTGACGTCGGCCCCCAGCTCGCGCAGTTCCGCTACCAGGTCGTCCGCACCGTCGGCGGCCATCCCCCTGCGGCTGGTCAACAGCAGGTGTCCGGCGCCCTCCCGGGCCAGCCAGCGGGCGACGTGGGCGCCCAGGGCGCCGGTGCCGCCGGTCACCACCGCGGTGGCGTCCGGGCGGGGCCGCCAGCGGCGGTTCGGCGTGGCGCGGTCCAGGGGGGCGCGCACCAGCCTGCGGACGTGGAGTCCGGCGGCGCGCAGCGCGTACTCCTGCTCGTCCCCGTTCGCGCCGAGCGCGGCGCGCAGCAGTCCGGCGGCCCGGTCGTCGAGCGCGGACGGCAGATCGACGAGTCCGCCCCATGCGGCGGTACGCTCCAGCCCCGCGACCCGGCCCATGCCCCAGAGCTGGGCCTGTTCGGGTGCGGACACCTGGTCCGAGCGCCCGGTGCCGACGGCGCCCCGGGTCAGGCACCACAGCGGTGCGTCGATCCCGGCGTCCCGCAGCGCGGACATCAGTGTCAGGGTTGCGGCGGTGCCCGCGGGTACGGCGGGGTGTTCGGGGTGCGGGCGGGCGTCGAGGCCCAGCAGGGACACCACGCCGGTCCAGGAGGTGCCCTCGGGGGCGCGGAGCACGTCCGGGACGAGCGAGGGCCCCGGCACGACGGTGACGTGCGCGCCCAGGGACGCGAGGGCCCAGCGGGACTCCTCGCCGTCCGGGTCCCCGGTGACCAGCAGCCAGGCGCCGGACAGGGCGGGCGGGGCGGCGGGGGTCACCGGCGTCCAGGAGACGCGGTAGCGCCGGCTGTCCGCCAGGGCCGAGTCCTTGCGCCTGCGGCGCCAGCCGGAGAGGGCCGGCAGCAGCGACTGGAGCGATTCCCCGTCCTGGACGTCGAGTTCGGCCGCCACGGCGGGCAGGTCGCCGCGTTCGACGGCCTGCCACAGCGCGGCGTCCTCGTCGCCCCGGTCGGGGCCGGCCGGTGTGACGACGGCTTCGGGCCAGAACCGGCTGCGCTGGAAGGGGTAGGTCGGCAGTTCGGCGCGGGGGGCGCCGGTGGCGCCGAGCACCGCGGTCCAGTCGACCCGGTTGCCGCGTACGAACGCCTCGGCCAGCGAGGCCGCGAAGCGCTCCGGGCCGCCCTGGTCCCGGCGCAGGGTGCCCACGGCGGCGGCGGTGGCGCCGACCGCGTCGATGGCGTCCTGTACGGCGGGTACGAGAACGGGGTGCGGGCTGACCTCGACGAACACGTCGTGGCCTTGGGCGAGGAGTTCCTCGACGACAGGGCCGAACAGCACGGGCTGCCGGAGGTTGCGGTACCAGTAGCCGGCGTCCAGTTCGGCGGTGTCGAGCAGGCCGCCCGTCGTCGTCGAGTGGAAGGGGATCTCTCCCCCGCACGGTGAGATGCCCGCGGTCAGTTCCGCCAGCCGCTCCTCGATCCGCTCCACGTGGGCGGAGTGGGAGGCGTAGTCGACGGGGATGCGGCGGGCTCGCAGGCCGTCGGCCTCGCAGCCGGCCACCAGCTCCGCCAGTGCCTCCGGGTCGCCGGACACGACGGTGGACCTGCGGCTGTTGTTCGCCGCGACGGAGATCCTGCCGTCCCAGCGGGCGATGCGCCGGGCCGTGTCGGCCGGAGGCAGGGCCACGGACACCATGCCGCCGTGCCCGGAGAGCTCCCCGGCGATGAGTGTGCTGCGCAGGGTGACGAGCGCGGCACCGTCCTCCAGCGAGAGCGCGCCCGCCACACAGGCCGCGGCGATCTCTCCCTGGGAGTGGCCGACCACGGCGGCCGGCTCGACGCCGCAGGAGCGCCAGAGCCCGGCGAGCGAGACGCCCACGGCCCACGAGGCGGGCTGCACGACGTCCACCCGGTCCAGCCCGGGGGCGCCGTCCGCGCCGTGGATCACTTCGGCCAGGGACCAGTCGGTCAGCGGGGCGAGTGCTTCGGCGCAGCGGTCCATCCACTGCGCGAACACCGGCGAGGATTCCCAGAGGTCGGCGGCCATGCCGGCCCACTGGGCTCCCTGGCCCGGGAACACGAAGACGGTCCGCCCCCGCGTGTCGGCGGTTCCGCGCACCACGCGCGGGTCGCCTTCGCCCCGGGCCAGCGCGCCGAGCGCCGTCAGGTGACCGTCGCCGGCGTCGGCGAGCACCACCGCCCGCTCGTCCCAGGTCGCCCTGGTCGTGACGAGGGAACGGCCGATGTCCGCCGCGGGCGCGTCGGGCAGCCGGTCGAGCAGGCGCTCGGCCTGCTCGCGCAGGGCTTCCTCGGACTTGGCGCTCAACACCCAGGGAGTCGTGCGGGAGTCGAGCACCGACGGCCGGATGTCCGGCGGTTCGGTGGGTTCGGTGACGAGCGGCGCCTGTTCCAGGATCACGTGCGCGTTGGTGCCGCTGACGCCGAAGGCGGACACGGCCGCGCGGCGCGGGCGGCCTTGCGCGGGCCACGGCCGGGTCTCGGTGAGCAGCTCGACGGCGCCCCCGGACCAGTCGACCTCGGGGGTGGGTTCGGCGGCGTGCAGCGTGCGCGGGAGCTGTTCGTGACGCATCGCCAGGAGCAGCTTCAGCACGCCGGCCATGCCGGCGGCGGCCTGGGTGTGTCCGATGTTCGACTTCACCGAGCCGAGGTGGAGCGGCCGACCGGCGGGTCGGTCCTGTCCGTAGGTGGCCAGCAGTGCCTGCGCCTCGATCGGGTCACCGAGCGCCGTACCCGTGCCGTGCGCTTCCACGGCGTCCACGTCGGAGGGGGCGAGGCCGGCCTCCGCCAGGGCCTGGCGGATCACCCGCTGCTGTGCGGGCCCGTTGGGCGCGCTGAGGCCGTTGGACGCGCCGTCCTGGTTGACGGCGCTGCCCCGTACGACGGCCAGGACGTCGTGGCCCCGGCGGCGGGCGTCCGAGAGCCGCGACACCAGTACGGTGCCGACGCCCTCGCCCCAGCCGGTGCCGTCCGCGCCCGAGCCGAACGCCTTGCAGCGCCCGTCCACGGCGAGACCGCGCTGCCGCGAGAACTCCACGAAGATGTCGGGGGTGGACATCACCGTCACGCCGGAGGCCAGCGCGAGGTCGCACTCGCCCGCGTTGAGCGCCTGAACGGCGAGGTGCAGCGCCACCAGGGACGAGGAACAGGCGGTGTCCACGGTCATCGCGGGGCCTTCGAGGCCCAGGGTGTACGCGATGCGGCCGGACAGCACGCTGGACGCGGTGCCGGTCAGCACGTGGCCCTCGACGTCCGCCGAGCCCAGGAGGGTGGCGTAGTCCTGGCCGTTGGTGCCGACGAAGACACCCGTGCGGCTGCCGGCGAGGGTCGTCGGATCGATCCCGGCGCGCTCCAGGACCTCCCAGGAGGACTCCAGCAGGAGCCGCTGCTGCGGGTCCATGGCCAGGGCCTCGCGCGGCGAGATCCCGAAGAAAGCGGCGTCGAAGCCGGCCACGTCCGGGAGGAAGCCGCCCTCGCGGACGTAGCTGGTGCCCGTCCGGCCCGGGTCGGGGCTGTAGAGACCGTGAAGGTCCCAGCCGCGGTCCGTCGGGAAGGGGCCGATGGCGTCACGCCCGTCGAGGACGAGTTGCCACAGGTCCTCCGGGGAGTTGACGCCGCCGGGGAAACGGCAGGCGGCCGCCACGATCACGATCGGATCGTCGTGGTCGCGGACCGCCGGCGCGCGTTCCGCGGCTCCGGCGGACGTCCCCTCGATCCCGGCGGCGAGGTGCTCGACGAGGCGGCCCGGAGTGGGGTGGTCGAAGACCAGGGCGGGCGACAGCCGCCTGCCGGTGGCCGCGGCGAGCCGGTTGCGGAACTCGACGCCGATCAGCGAGTCGAAGCCGAGGTTCCGGAAGGTCCGGTCCTCCTGGATCCTGGCCGTGGCCGGCAGGCCCAGTACGGCCGCGGCCTCGGCGGCGACCAGCTGCGCGAGTGCGCGGCGCAGTGCCTCCCCGGCCAGGCCGGTGAGCCGGCCCGCCGAGGCCGCGCCGTCCGGCGCGGCCTCGTGCCGCGGGGCCCGGCGGGCCCCGGCGATGCCGTCGAACAGCGGATCGTGCCGGCCCGACCCGGAGCCGGCGAAGCGCTCCCAGTCGATGTCGGCGACGGTCACGGCGCTCTCGCCGTCGTCGAGGACGCGGCCCAGCTCGGTCAGCGCGAGGGCGGGGTCGAGGGGGATCAGCCCGGTGCGCGCCAGCCGGCGTCGCGCGACCTCCGTGTCGGCCGCCATGCCGGCGCCGGACCAGGAGCCCCAGGCCACCGAGGTGGCCGGTAGGCCGAGTTGGGCGCGGTGTACGGCGAGCGCGTCCAGGTAGGCGTTGGCCGCGGCGTAGTTGCCCTGTCCGGCCAGGCCCACGGTGCCCGCGAAGGAGGAGAACAGCACGAAGGCGGACAGGTCGAGGTCGCGGGTGAGTTCGTGCAGGTGCCGTGCCCCGTCGGTCTTGGGTCCGGCGACGGCGGCGAACCGGTCGGGGGTGAGCGAGTCGAGCACTCCGTCGTCCAGGACGCCGGCGGCGTGCACGACGGCGGTCAGCGGCCGGTCGTCCGGGATCGCGGAGACGAGCCCGGCCAGGGCCTCCCGGTCGGTGACGTCGCAGGCGGCGACCGTCACCTCGGTACCCCGTCCACGCAGCAGTGCGACCAGTTCCCCGGCGCCCTCCGCGTCGGGGCCGCGCCTGCTGGTCAGCAGCACGTGCCGGGCACCCTCCTCGGCCAGCCAGTGGGCGAGGTGCGCGCCGAGCGCGCCGGTGCCGCCGGTCACCAGGACGGTGCCGCCGAGGCGCGAGCGCTCGCCGGGGGCGTTGCCTTCGCGGCCGGAGTGCCGTACCAGCCGCCTCCCGAAGAGGCCCGCGGTGCGGACGGCCACCTGGTCCTCCCCGGTGGCGCCGGACAGGACGGTGCCCAGCCGGGTGCGGGCCCGCTCGTCCAGAGCGGCGGGCAGGTCGGCGAGACCGCCCCAGCGCTCGGGGTGTTCCAGGGCCGCGACCCGGCCCATGCCCCACATCTGTGCCTGTTCCGGCGCGTCCAGCGCATCGGAGGGGCTCACGGACACGGCGCCGCGGGTCAGGCACCACAGGCGGCTGTCGCCGCCCAGGTCGGCCATCGCCCCGAGCACCAGGGCAGTGGCGGCCACGCCGGAGGCGGGTGTGCCGTCCAGGGCGAGCAGCGACACCACGCCGCCCGCGTCTTCGCCGAGCACGGTGCGCAGCGCGTCCGTGATCTCCGCGCGATCGGGTGCGGCCGTGTCGACCGCGACCACGGCGGGTTGTGCGCCGTGCTCGCGCAGCACGTCCGCCAGGGCTTCCACCGTGGCGTCGTCGGCCCCGGTGGCGGGTACGACCAGGGCCCAGGTCCCGCTGATCCCGGGGCGGGGGCCGTCGGGCACGGGCGCCCAGGCGGTGCGGTAGCGCAGGGAGCCTGCCGCGGCCGGTTCCCCGGCCGGGGCCGGGGCGATCCAGTAGCGCTCGTGCTGGAAGGCGTAGGTGGGCAGGTCGGTCCGCCGGGCCCCGTACGGGGCGAACAGGGCGGACCAGTCCACGGACGCGCCGGCGGCGTGCAGGCGGCCGGCCGCGGTCAGCGCGGCCCGGGCCTCGTCGCCGCCTCCCCGCAGGACGGGTACGGCGGTGACGTCCTCGTGGCGGCCCGCGTCCGAGAGGACCTCCTCGGCCATCGCGGTGAGCGGCCCGCCGGGGCCGAGTTCGAGCAGTTTGTCCACCCCCCGGCCCAGCGCCGTGGTGACGGCGTCGGCGAAGCGGACGGTCTCGCGGGCGTGGGTCACCCAGTAGGCGGGCGTGAGCAGTTCGTCGCCCGCGACGGTTCCGGTCAGCCCGGAGACGACGGGGGTCTTCGGCCGGTGGAACTCCACCGAGCCGAGAACCTCGGCGAACTCCGCCAGCATCGGGTCCATCAGGGCCGAGTGGAAGGCGTGACTGACGACCAGTCGCTTGGTACGCCGTCCCTGCCCGGCGAAGTCCCGGACGAGCGCGTCCACCGCGTCCTCGTCGCCGGACAGCACGAGCGACCGGGGACCGTTGACGGCGGCGACGGACACACCCGCCGGCAGCGCGGGCAGTTCGTCCTCGGCGGCCTGCACCGCGGCCATCGCGCCGCCCGCGGGAAGCGCCTGCATCAGCCGGCCGCGGGCCGCCACGACACGGCAGGCGTCCGGCAGCGTCCACACGCCGGCGACGTACGCGGCCGCCAGTTCGCCGATCGAGTGGCCCAGCAGCACGTCCGGGGCGATGCCCCAGGACGCGACCAGGTCGAACAGCGCCACTTCCAGCGCGAACAGCGCGGGCTGGGCCCACTCGGTCCGGTCCAGTGCCTCGGGGTCGTCGAACACGACGTCCTTCAGCGAGCGTCCCAGCAGCGGATCCAGTTGCCCGCACACCTCGTCGAACGCCGCTGCGAACACCGGCTGGGCCGCGTACAGCTCACGCCCCATGCCGGCGCGCTGCGAACCCTGCCCGGTGAACAGGAAGGCCGTCGATCCGCCTTCGCGCGCCACGGCGCGCACCACACCGGCGGCGCTCTCGCCCTTGGCGAGCGCCGCCAACCGCGACAGGAACCCGTCCAGGTCCCCGGCCGTCAGCAGCGCCCGGTGCTCCAGGCCCGCACGGGTGACGGCCAGTGACAGGCCCACGTCCGCCGGACGCGGCTCCCGCGTCCGGACGTGGTCGGCCAGCCGCAGCGCCTGGGCCCGCAGCGCCTCCTCGGAACGGGCCGAGAGCATCCACGGGACGGTTCCGGCCGGCTCATCCGCGGGCTCGTCCTGCACCGCCGCGGGTGCCGCCTGCTCCAGGATCACGTGCGCGTTGGTACCGCTGATGCCGAAGGAGGACACACCGGCCCGGCGGGGGCGGCCCGGCGCGGGCCAGGCCCGCGCCTCGGTGAGCAGCTCGACCGCACCGGCGGTCCAGTCCACGTGCGGTGAGGGCTCGTCCACGTGGAGCGTGCGCGGCAGGGTGCCGTGCTGCATGGCGAGTACGGACTTGATCACACCGGCGATGCCGGCGGCGGCCTGCGTGTGCCCGATGTTGGACTTGACGGAGCCGAGCATCAGCGGGTGCACCCGGTCCTGGCCGTAGGTGGCCAGCAGCGCCTGTGCCTCGATCGGGTCGCCCAGCTTCGTGCCCGTCCCGTGCGCCTCGACCACGTCCACGTCGGCGGCGGCCAGCCGGGCGTCGGCGAGCGCCTGCCGGATGACGCGCTGCTGCGCGAGGCCGTTCGGAGCGGTCAGACCGTTGGACGCGCCGTCGGAGTTGACGGCGGTGCCGCGTACGACCGCCAGCACTTGGCGGCCGTCGCGCACCGCGTCGGAAAGCCGCTGGACGGCGAGCATGCCGACGCCCTCGCCCCAGCCGGTGCCGTCGGCCGCGGCCGAGAAGGCCTTGCACCGGCCGTCGCCGGCCAGGCCGCCCTGACGGGAGAACTCCACGAACGCGCCGGGCGTGGCCATCACGGTCACACCGCCCACCAGCGCGAGGTCGCACTCGCCGTCGCGCAGGGCCCGCACTCCGAGGTGGAGCGCCACCAGCGAGGACGAGCAGGCCGTGTCCACGGTCAGCGCGGGGCCTTCGAGGCCCAGGACGTAGGCGATGCGGCCGGACAGCACGCTCGGCGCCGTGCCGGTCATGACGTGGCCGTCGGATTCCGAACTCTCGTGCAGCCGGGGCCCGTACTCCGAGGGGCTCGCGCCGACGAACACGGCCGTACGGCTGCCCCGCAGGGACAGCGCGTCCGCACCCGCCCGCTCCAGCGCCTCCCACGAGGTCTCCAGCAGCAGCCGCTGCTGGGGGTCCATGGCCAGGGCCTCGCGCGGCGAGATCCCGAAGAAGGCCGCGTCGAAGCCGGCCGCGTCGGGAAGGAAACCGCCCTCGCCGGCGAACCCGGCGGGCAGTTCCCAGCCGCGGTCGGCGGGCAGCGGCGAGATGGCGTCGCCCTCGGCGGACACGAACCGCCAGAGTTCCTCGGGCGAGTCGATGCCTCCCGGGAACCGGCAGCTCATGCCGACGATCACGATCGGGTCCTCGGCCGCGGCCCGGGTGACGGCCCGGTCCTCGGAAGCGGCCGGCTGCGGCGCGTCCGCCCGCAGCCGCCGGGCGAGGGCGTCCGGCGTGGGGTGGTCGAACAGCAGCGTGGTCGGAACGCGGCGGCCGATCGCCTGCGTCAGGCGTTCGCCGAGCTCGGCCAGCATCAGGGAGCTGAAGCCGAGCTCCTTGAAGGCGGAGTTCATCGAGATGTCGTCCGGGGACTCGTGGCCGAGCACCAGGGCCGTGACGTCCCGCACCAGCTCCGCCACCGTGGGACCGGACTCCGTCCCGTCGGTCCGCGGGGCGGCCTCGGGGGCCGGCTCCAGGGGCCGGGCGCCCCGGCCCGGCGCGGTGCGCACCGCGCCGTCGGTCCGCTGCGCCCCGTCCGCCAGCCAGTGGCGCCGGCGCTGGAACGCGTAGGTGGGCAGTGCCGCCCTGCGGGCGCCGGCCTCGGTGGCCAGCCGCGCCCAGTCCATCGGGACCCCGCGGACGTACAGCGCCGCGAGCGCGGCGAGCGCCGCTTCGGGCTCCTGCCGGTCACTGCCCCGGAGCAGGGGAACGCACACCGCTTCGGCGCCGCGCAGACAGTCCCGGGTCATCGCCGACAGCACGCCGTCGGGGCCGAGTTCGAGGATCGTGGTCGCGCCCTGGTCCTCCAGGAAGCGCACCCCGTCGAGGAAGCGGACGGTACCGCGCACGTGCCGGACCCAGTAGTCCGGCGAGCAGGCCTCTTCCGCGGTGAGCAGCGTGCCCGTCTCGTTGGAGACGACCGGAATGCGCGGGGCCCCGAAGGTCAGGCCGGCCACGACGGCGCGGTACTCGGCGAGCATCCCGTCCATGTGCGGGGAATGGGCGGCGTGACTGACGCGGAGCCGCTTGGTCTTGCGTCCGAGCTTGGACCAGTGGGCGGCGACCTCGAGCACGGCGTCCTCATCGCCCGAGATCGCCGAGGAGAGCGGCCCGTTGAGGGCCGCCAGAGAGACCCGGCTGCCGTCGCCGAGGAGGGGCAGCAGTTCCGCCTCGTTCGCCTGGACGGACACCATCGCGCCGTGCGACGGCTGTGCCTGCATCAGTCGGCCGCGCGCGGCGACGAGCGTGCACGCGTCCTCCAGGGACAGCACTCCCGCGACGTGAGCCGCGGCCAGTTCACCGGCGGAGTGGCCCAGCAGCAGTTGCGGGGTGAGGCCGCAGTGCTCGGCGAACCGGAACAGGGCGACCTCGACGGCGAACAGCGCGGGCTGGGTGAACTCCGTACGGTCCAGCAGGGCCGCCTCGGGCGAGCCCTCTTCGGCGAACAGCACGTCGCGCAACGGCAGACGCAGATGGGGGTCCATGGCCGCGCACACCGCGTCCAGCGCCGCGGCGTACTCCGGCGACGCCTGGTGGAGCGCGGCCGTCATGCCGGGGCGCTGACTGCCCTGGCCGGGGAAGAGGAAGGCGAGGGAGCCGTTGGAGACCGAGCCGCGGACGACGGCGGGGTCCAGCGAGCCGTGGGCGAGGCGGCCCAGAGCGGCCGTGGCCTCGTCCGGTCCGGCGGCGAGCAGCACCGCGCGGTGCCCGAAGGCGGTCCGGCCGGTGGCCAGGGCGTGGGCGACGTCCCGGAGCGGCCGGCCGGGCTGGGCTTCGAGGTGTTCGCCCAGCTTCCGGGCCTGGTCCCGCAGCGCCTGCTCGTCCCGGCCCGAGACGAGCAGCGGGTACGGCGTTCCGGTCGGCCGGATGCCCGACCCGGACGGCGCGGGGGCGCCGTCCCATTCGGTGAGTACGGCGTGGCAGTTGGTGCCGCCCATGCCGAAGGAGCTCACGCCCACGACGAGCCGCCCGGTCTCCCAGGTCTTCAGCTCGGTGTTGACCCGGATGCCCAACTCGTCCATCGGGATGGCCGGGTTGGGGGACTCGTAGTTGAGTCCGGCGGGGATCTCACGGTGGTGCGCGGCCAGGACGCCCTTGAGGAACCCGGCGATGCCCGCGGCGCCTTCGAGGTGTCCGATGTTGGTCTTGACGGATCCGACGAGCAGCGGCCGGTCGGCCGGACGCCCCGCGCCGAGCACGGCGCCCACGGCGGCCGCCTCGATCGGGTCCCCGGCAGGGGTACCGGTGCCGTGCAACTCCACGTACGCGACGTCGCCGGGGGCGATCCCGGCCTGCTCGTACGCGGCCGCGATCACCGCCTCCTGGGCGCCGCGTTCCGGCACCGTGAGGCCTTCGCCCCCGCCGTCGTTGTTCACGGCGCTGCCGGCCAGCACGCAGTAGACGTCGTCGCCGTCCGCGATCGCGTCGGACAGGGGCTTGAGGACGACGAGGCCGCCGCCCTCGCCGCGCACGTAGCCGTTGGCCCGGGCGTCGAAGGTGTGGCAGCGGCCGTCGGGGGACAGCGCCCCGAACCGCTCGACGGCGACCGTGCTGTCCTCGGCCAGGATCAGGTTCACGCCCCCGGCCAGGGCGACGGAGCACTCCCCGCGCCGCAGGCTCTCGGCGGCGAGGTGGACGGCGACCAGCGAGGAGGACTGGCCCGAGTCCACGGTGAAGCTGGGACCGCGCAGGCCCAGCGCGTAGGAGACCCGGTTGGCGATGAGGGCGCGGCTCAGGCCGGTGGTGGTCTCCGGGGTGACGGCCTCGTCGCCCCCGGCCCGTACCAGCGCGGCGTAGTCGTCGGCGATCGCGCCGACGAACACGCCGGCCCGGCTGCCCCGGAGGCGGCCGGGCACGATGCCCGCGTCCTCCAGCGCCTCCCAGCCCAGTTCCAGGGTGAGCCGCTGCTGCGGGTCCATCGCCGCGGCCTCGCGCGGGGAGATCCCGAAGAACCCCGCGTCGAAGGTGTCGACGGACTCCAGGAAGCCGCCCCGCTCCGGTGCGTAGGGGCGCCCCTGCGGGGCGGCGGTGACCGCGTCCCCGCCGCGCCGCAGGAGGCTCAGCAGTTCGTCCGGGCCCGCGGCTCCCGGCAGCCTGCACGAGATTCCGATCACCGCGATGGGTTCGGAAGATCCTGCCTGGAGTTCAGCGGCCTTTGACTCGGACCGACCCGCCATGTGCTTCCCTTTACGTCACTAGGATTACGCGAAGCGCGCTCAAAGCGGCACGTGGCCGCAGTCCACTGCGAATATCCGGTCGGGGCGCCCCTAGCCTCAACCACTAGCCGACCCCTTAGCCCCGACCGTTCATGAAGGCGTGTCAGCCGTTTCAAGGGGGTGCTTCCGCTT
Organism: Streptomyces sp. NPDC002602; assembly: GCF_042889445.1. NCBI lineage: Bacteria > Bacillati > Actinomycetota > Actinomycetes > Kitasatosporales > Streptomycetaceae > Streptomyces > Streptomyces sp. NPDC002602. The sequence continues at coordinate 48,069 of NZ_JBIAQX010000003.1, forward strand.
GCCGGCGACGGGAACCCGACCGTTTGCCGGCTGTGGGAACCCGACCGTCGGCCCGCCCCGTTGCGGCGGCCCGCCGGGCAACCCGTCGTCCGGCTGCGCCTGCCCGGCGTGGGGCGGACGGGCGGGTCAGGACGTCCGGGCCAGCCTCTCGGCCCCGGTGCCCATGTTCGTCCCGACGAACAGATCGCTCAGTTCGGCCCGGCTGCGCACGCCGAGCTTGCGGTACACCCGTGTGAGGTGCTGTTCGACGGTGCTCTTGGTGATGAACAGCTTCCGTCCGATCTCGCGGTTCGAGTGGCCGACCGCCGCCAAGGCGGTGACCCTGCGTTCGGCGGCCGTGAGGCTCGACGAACCCTCGCCCTCGCCCTCCACTCCTTCGGAACCGCTGTCCCCTTCGTGCACCTCGTCGCGGAACAGCCGACGGAACAGCGGGTCCGCCCCGCAGTTGTCGGCGACGGCCCTGGCGTGACGGGCCACCATCCGCGCCTTGGCGGGTGCGCCGAGGGCGTGCAGGGCCTGGCTCCGGTCGGCCAGGGCGCGAATGAGTTCGACCTGGCTCCCTCCCGCCTCCAGCAGGTTGATGGACTCCCGGAGCAGGGCGGGGCGCTGGTCGAGTTCGCTCGTCGCCGCCAGCAGTCGCAGGGAGACTCCACGCGCCCAGGAGGTGCTCCCTCCCGGTCGGGCCAGTTGCTCCCGCACGAGCGCGCGGGCTTCCCTGGGGTTCCCCAGGGCGAGGTGTGCCTGTGCCGCGGAGGTCCGCCACGGCAGGAACGTCGGCGTGTCCATGCCCCACTCCGCGGCCAGTCCGCCACAGGTCAGGAAGTCTTCGAGGGCCGCGGCCGGGCGGTCGACGGCCAGGTGGTAGTGGCCCCGGGCGTGGGTGTAGAGAAGCCCGTGGCGTGTCTCGAACATGCCCTCTGGCACCGACTGGTTCAGCCAGGCACCGGCCACCCCGCTCTTCCCGGACACCGTCGTGGCCATGACGAGAGCCGACAAGGGCGCGCCGATCGCCACGCCCCAGCCGGGCAGTGAGATGGCCGAGAGGGCGCCCCGGGCGAACCCCTCGGCGGCCGGGAGCATGCCCTGCCGCAGCGCGACCTCCGCCCGGACGCCGGACAGGATCGCGACGACGGTCCCCGTCGCGGGCGCGCCGGCCTGCTGCAGGAGTACGTCGCACCAGAACAGCGCCCGGTCCGGGCGGTCCGCGTAGAGCAGTGTCAGGAGCGCCGCTTCGAGCGCTTCGACGTTCGTCTCGTTGTACCGGCAGCCCCGCAGGATCTCCTCGGCCATGGCCACGGTGTGGTCTTGGGGTCCCTCGGCAAGGACCGTGCCCAGCAGTTCGACGGCGTACGAGGACGGGCTCACGTGACGAGGCTGGGGTTCACGCCGAAGCGAGCGGGTCGCGGTTCCGGGGGCATTGGTGTCGACCGCGGGACAGGTCTGCCGCAACCAGTGCCGCACCACGAGGAGTTCGTCCTCCACCCGCGGGTCGCCTGCGTACGGCTTCGCGGACAGCGCGGCGAGCACTTCGCCGGCCGCCCCGAACCGGCCGTGCCAGGCCAGGTGCTTGACGACCCACGCCGCATCCCCGCCCTTCAGGTGTCCCTCGTCCAACGCCCCGACGAGCGCGTCCAGCCACGGCGCCACCAGCCGGGGGTCGATCTGCCATCCGATCTTCACGCGTGCCATGACGACCGCGGCCCGTTCCCGCTCCGTCCTCGCGCTCTGCCCGGCCAACCGCAGGCAGTCGAGGCTCAGTTCCTCCCGCCCCTCCTCCATCGCCTTCTCGGCCGCGGTGAGCAGGGTACGGCCCGCCCACGGTTCGGTCACCGAGGCGGCGAGCAGGTGGTGGGCCACCACGGTCGCGGGGGCGCCGTCGTCGTGGAGCAACAGTGCCGCGCGCCGGCGCAGGTTCGCCTTGGTCACGGCGTCCGCGTGCTCCAGGATCGCCTTGCCCACGGCGTCGTCGCGGAAGGCGCCGCCCTCCAGCAGCCCCGCCGTGTCCAATGCCGTCATGACCTGCTTGACGGCGTCGGCGCCCCGGCCGACCAGGCACGCGACCAGCGCGGGGGTGGCCGATTCCCCGAGTATGGCGAATCCGCAGGTGACGTCGAAGAGTTCGGCTTCGTCCCGGTAGGCCCAGGCGAGCGCCGCCTTGGTGAACGCGGTGCTCGCCACCGCCCTGGACGGCTGCCGCGGGTCGAGGCGGCGCGCGTCCCGGCTGTCCGCCAGGAGGGCGTGCACGAGCAGCGGGTTGCCCCCGCTGACGGCGTGGAAGTCCGCGACCAGTTCCGAGGTCTCATCGGTGTCCACGTGGTGCTGGATCACGTCGGCGACGCCGTCTCGTGACAGGGGGAGCAGCCGCAACTGCCGGGCCTGCGGATGGCGCAGCAGCTCGGCGTGGAAGGCGGGGGGCAGCGCGTGCGGGCCGGTCGACTCGGAGAGCACCATCATGACCGGAGCGGTACGAAGCCTGCGGACCAGGTAGAGCAGGCAGCGCAGGGAAGCGGCATCGGCGAGCTGCACGTCGTCCACCGCGATCACGACGGGCCGGCGGCGGGTCTCCCGGTGCATGGCGGCGAAGAGCCGGTCCTCGAATTCGGCGACCCCCTCGCTGCTGCGGGTGGCCGCCCGGACCGTCTCTTCCTCCTCCGGCCCCAGGAACAGCTCCTTGATGACGGCGAGTTCGTGCCCGGTGACGGAAACCGATCCCGAGGCGCTGAACACCTGGGCCCCGGCATCGGCCGCCCGCCGCAGGAACACGTCGAGCAGTGCGGTCTTTCCGACCCCTGGTCCGCCGCCGATGAGAACGACTCCGCCTTCGCGTCGCTGGGCCGCCGCCAGCCCGTCCATGAGGATTTTCATTTCCTCATCGCGCTCAAACAGTTCCGCGCCTATGCCACCAGCCACAATCCCCACCCGTTGCCCACACTCACTCGAAAACCACTTGAGAACTGTTTCAAATCGAATACAGGACCAATTGATTCGACTGTACTGAGGCGAGCCCCTGCACCCAACCCCTACCTTCGCTCAACCGCCCCCCTACCCCTCGCCGACCCGGTATTCCCTTGCCTTTCGACACCCCCCTACCCTGACCGACACGGGCACGGAGAGGCCCGGAACGGGAAGGCCGGAAGGGGTACATGCCACTGCCCGCCCCCCTTTCCTTCAGGGGGGCGGGCAGTGGCATGTACCTTGGCTCGCGCCTCAGACCTCGACGGGCGTTTCCAGTTCCATCGGCAATTCATCCCGTCCGGCGACCCGCAATTTCCTGTACACGCGGGTGAGGTGCTGCTCGACCGTGCTCTTCGTGATGAACAGCCTCAGGGAGATCTCGCGGTTCGTGTAGCCGTTGGCGGCCAGGGCCGCGACCTTGCGCTCGGAATCGCTGAGTTCCTGACGGCGTGCGGGATCGGCTTCGTTCGGGCCTGCCGCGGGGGGCGGCTCCTCCGGCGGCGCCAACGGCTTCGGGGCCTGGACGCGGCAGGCGGCGGGACGGACGGTCCTGTCCGCGCGGTCCGCCGGCTCGGCGCGGTGCAGCAGGGATCTCGCCCCGCATTCCTTCGTCAGGCGTGTCGCCCGACGGCGGGCGGCGGCGGCCCGACGGGACTCGCCGGATTCCTCGTGGACGTCGGCGAGGTCGAACAGGACCCGGGCGGCACCCAGGCCGTCACCGGCCTTGCGCAGTTCACCGAGGGCCTCGTCGAGCAGTGGTGCCACGTGCGCGCGCTCTTCGGTGGCGAGTGCCGTCGCGTGCAGGGAGATGCCCCGGACACGGGGGGAGCCGTCGGCGACCATGGCCAACTGTTCCTTGGCGAGCCTCAGCGACTCCTTGCGCTCGCCCATGCGCAGCATCGCCTCGGCGGCGTCCGTGCGCCACGGCAGCAAGCCGGGCCGGTCCACCCCCCAGAGCCCGGCCAGCCGCCCCGTGGCCTGGAAGTCCCTCAGCGCCGAGTGGTAGCGGTGGTTGGCCATGTGGTAGAGCCCGCGGGCCCTTCGGTAGGCCAACCAGTGCGCGGTGCCGGGCAGGGACCGCGCCATCGGGCGGCTGAGGTGGTGCGCCGCCTCGTCGAGCTTGCCCTGTGCGATGTTGACCGCCACGAGGTGGGCGACCGCCGTCCCCTCGAAGGCGGACCGGTGCCGCTCGGGCAGTGCGGCCAGGCAGGCCCGCAGGCCCTTCTCGGCCGCCACGAGGTCTCCCTTGTGGAGGTTGGCCTCGGCGCGCAGCGCCGCGAACGACGCCTCCCAGCCCGGGGTGTCCCGGCCGGCCGCGTTCCGCAGGAGCGTGTCGCACCAGTACACGACGCGATCGGCGGCGCCGTTGTACAGCAGCGACTGGATCGCGTTGAACAGCGGGTCGAGTGTGAAATCCGTCAGGGGGGTGATCTCCAGGAGGCCTTCGGCGCCGGCGATGTACTGGTCCGGCTCCCTGAGCCGCTGTGTCTCCCAGGGCCTGAGCGATCGCCTGGCCGCCGACCGGCCGCGGGCCCACGTCGGGGCCGGTGTGATGTCCGGGTGGACGCCCTCCTCTCCGTCGGGGCCCTTGCCCGCCGGAGCGGCCGGCGGCCAGAACCCCGGCTCCAGCGCGCCGGCCCAGTGGGCGCCGATCTCGTCCCCGGCCTCGGTCGCCTCCCCGGTCCCGGGGTCGTCCGCCATGGCGCAGTCGATGACCTCGCGTGCCTGGTCCAGCCAGCCGTGGGTGAGGAGCAGTTCGGCGAAGGACCTGACGGTCGTCGCCGGCATGGGACAGACCCGCAGGCTGTCCAGCACCTCGGAGAGATGGAGTTCGGCGGCCGCCGCGCTGATGCGCCGTGCGATGAGGGCGAGCCTGATCCTGATCTCGATGCGGCGCCTGGGGTCCTCACAGGCGCCGTGGGCGAGTTCCAGGTAGGAGACCGCCTGCTTGACCTGGTCGTCGAGGAGCACCTGCTCGGCCGCTTCCTGCAGGACCCCCACCCCCCAGACGTTGTCGGTCCGTCCGGCCTGGAGCAGTTGCTCGGCGGTGACGTACGGCGGGGCCCCGCAGGCGTGCAGCAAGCCGGCTGCGCGCAGGTGGAGTTCGACGCGCTGTTCGGGATCCAGGGCGTTCAGGACGGCGTCCCGGGCGATGTGGCTGCGGAAGGAGTGCCCGTCGATGATGCCCGACTGCTCCAGGGCGTGCAGGCTCTCGGCCGGCTGCTCGCCGCCGAGGTCGAGCAGGTCGGCCAGCAGCTCCCGGTTGGCGAAGTCGCCCAGGACGGCCAAGCCGACGGCCACCTGACGGCTGCGTTCGCCACCGCGCTCCAGGCAGGCCAGCAGAGCGTCCCGGAAGACCTGCCCGGCCCGTGGTTCCTCGGCGGGCCCGTTCGCGAGGGGACCGGCTTGGGCCCGGTGGTCTTCGACGAGGGCGCGCAGGAGCAGGGGGTTGCCGCCGCTCAGCGCGAAATAGCGGTCGACGGCGGGCGCGTCGAGCCGTCCGGGCCAGGTCTGTGACAGGACTCCGTCGACACCGCTGCGCCCCAGTCGCGAGAGTCGCACGCGCGTGAAGTTCGGCTGCCTCAGGAGTTCTCCGCCGAAGGCCATGTCCTGGCGTCCTCCGGCCAGCGGCTGTGTGAAGACCACCAGGAGAGGGGCGGTGCGGCAGTGCCGGGCCAGGTGCAGCAATTGCCTCAGGGATTCCTCGTCCCCGTACTGGACGTCGTCGACGGCGAGCACGACGGGCGCGGACTGGGACAGCTCTCGCACCGCGGCACAGAACTCACGCTGCAATTCGTAGCGCTCCGTATCGCGGCGGAGCTGATCGGACGTCCCTTTGCCCTGCTCCGCCGAGAAGTCGGCACTCAGCGCACGAAAACGCCGAGCGAGTCGCTCAGACAAAGAGCTTCCGTCGACGATGTTCCGGAGCAGACTCAGCGGGAGTTCAGTTTCCTGGGTAGTGGCGGCAGTTTGCAGAACCACCGATCCGGCAGATTCCGTATAGTCCGTCAAGGTTGCGAGGATTTCACTTCTCCCGCAGCCGGAAGCTGCCTCCAGCAGGACAGTCGCAGATCTTCCGGACGAACAAACCGCAGCATGGATGGCTATCAGTTGTTTCGTTTCTTCAGCCCGTCCGAACAGCACCATGAATGAAAAGACACCCCCGGAGTCGAGTCGTCCGGCTCACCCCCGTGTGATCGGACACTCGGTCCGAGCACTGGAGGACCCGGAGATCTCTCACCGCCTGCTCGAACCCGATGTCAGACAACATCAACATCCATGCAGTGTCAACCAACATCCGAATGGCTGCCGGTCGCCAAACAGCCACGAGGGGCAGACTCGGGCCAATCTCCCGCGAATTCACGGCCAGAATGGCTGGAATCAAGCCAGGAACGAAAGGATCACGCCAGAGGTGGCATCCGCTTTCCTTGAAGGAGAAACCAAGATTCGCCTTGCGTTTACCAAAGGGCGGCAACCGGCCGCGCGCCCGGCCGACCCGCCTCAGGCGACCGTCGAGGCGACCCGTGCGATGGCGTCGATGACCCGCCCCGACTGCTGATTGAGGTAGAAGTGGCCGCCCGGGTAGGTCTGGAGCTCGAACGTGCCGGTCGTGTGCTCTTCCCACGCCCGCGCCTCGTCCGGCGAGACCTTGGGGTCGTCCACGCCGAAGTGCGCCTGAATCGGGGCCCGGAGCTTCGGCCCCGTCTCGTAGCGGTAGGTCTCGGCCGCCTTGTAGTCGCTGCGAATGGCCGGAAGGACCATCCTCAGGATCTCCTCGTCGCCCAGCACCGCGGCCTGGGTGCCGCTCAGCGACTGGATCTCCCTGATCAGGTCGTCGTCGGAGCGGAGGTGGACCCGCTCGTCCCGGTGACGCGAAGGGGCCCGGCGGCCCGAGGCGAAGACCGCGAGCGGCACGATGTCCTTGCCCTCCAGGCGCAGCGCCACCTCGAAGGCGAGCGTGGCTCCCATGCTGTGGCCGAAAATGATCAGCGGCCGGTCCGCCCAGGGCAGGAGCGCGTCCGTCACCGCGTCGGCGAGGTCCGCGATGTTCTCGATGCCCGGCTCGTCACGACGGTCCTGCCGGCCCGGGTACTGCACGGCCGCCACGTCGAGGGCGGGCGAGAGCGCCTTGGACACGGGAAGGAAGTACGGGGCGGAGCCGCCCGCGTGCGGAAGGCAGACCAGACGCACCTTCGCCCCGGGCGCGGGGTGGAACTGACGAATCCACAAATTGCTGTCAACGTCGCTCGACGTCATGGCGGTTCCCTTCGTCGCACAAGGTCCGTGGCACCGGTCGCCGGCCACACCACCACCGCCGTCGCACCTGGATGATCTTCGAAGAATCCTCCGGCGGTCACAACCCCTGATCACCGACCCACCCACCCCTACAAGCCGCCTCCGCGGCCATCCGCCCGGCGAACCGCGGTCTCCGGCGTCCCGCGCGCCCGCTCCCGGCCGGCGGCGCCCGGCCCTCACGCACACATCTAGGGGCCGACTAGGGGTTTCGCCGGACAGTGGGACAGATCACTCTGAAGCGGTGCGGTTGCCGACGACGGGTCGAACCGATGCGCCGGAAGGCAACAGGAAATGAGTGAGAACCACCGCCTCATGCTCCCCGGGGCCACCCTTCCCCCGGCGCACGACGGCAGGCTGATGGCCATCAGCGACCTGCACGTGCGCCACGAGCGCAACCGGGACATCGTCCGTGACCTGCGGGCCGACTCCCCGGCGGACTGGCTCGTCGTGGCCGGTGACGTCGGGGAGACCGTGTCCGACATCGAAAGCTCCCTGTCACTGCTGCGGGAGAGGTTCGCCCAGGTGATCTGGGTGCCGGGCAACCACGAGCTGTGGACCGACCCGAGCGACCCGGTGCAACTGCGCGGCGAGAGCAAGTACCGCCACCTCGTCGACATCTGCCGCCGGTTGGACGTCATCACCCCGGAGGACCCGTACCCGGTGTGGAACGGAGAGGGCGGCCCCGCCGTCGTCGCCCCGCTCTTCGTCCTCTACGACTACAGCTTCCGGCCGCCCGGCGCCTACTCGAAGGAACACGCGCTGCGGCTGGCGGACGAAGCCGGTGTGGTCTGCACCGACGAGTTCCTCCTGCACCCCGATCCCCACCCGACCCGGGAAGCGTGGTGCCGCGCCCGACTCGCCCTGACCCGGGACCGTCTCGACGCGCTGCCGCCGGGCCTGCCCACCGTCCTGGTCAACCACTTCCCCCTGGTCCGTGACCCCACGAGGGTCCTGCGGTACCCCGAGTTCGCCCTGTGGTGCGGCACGACCGCGACCGCCGACTGGCACCGCAGGTACCGTGCGGCCGCGGTGGTCTACGGGCACCTGCACATCCCCCGCACCATCCACTGCGACGGCGTACCCCACCACGAGGTGTCCCTCGGCTACCCGAGGGAGTGGGAGCGGCGGGCGACACCGCCCGGGCGGCCGGTCCAGATCCTGGGCAATGCCACCGCGGTGGCCGCCGCCCGGACCTGGTAGCGCGCGAACGGATCCCGGGACGACAACGGCAAGAGGAAAAGGATCATGATCGAAGAAGTTCTGCCGTCCCACGTCCGGGCCTTCGAGGCGTTCGAGCACGTGCCGTTCTCCACCCTGCGCCCCCAGGAGGCGACCCTCGTGGCCAAGGCGGTCGAGGGCCGCCGACGCGAATTCGCCACCGCCCGGTACTGCGCCCACCAAGCGCTCGATGCCCTCGGCGCCCCGGACGCGCCCCTGCTCGCCACACCCCGCGGGCTTCCCGTCTGGCCCGAGGCGGTACGCGGCGCGATCACCCACACGACCGGCTACCACGCGGCGGCGGTCGCCGACGCCTCCCGGGTCGCGGCCCTGGGCATCGACGCCGAGCCCGACCGGCCGCTCCCCGGCGGCGTGCTGGAGAGCATCGCCCTGCCGGAGGAAATCGCCCAGGTCACGCGGCTCACCGCCCGGCACCCCGGAATCAACTGGGACAAGCTGCTCTTCAGCACCAAGGAAAGCGTCTACAAGGCGTGGTTCCCGCAGACCTCGCTCGCGTTGGAATTCGAGGACGCGCTGATCCGGATCGACCCGGTCGGCCGCACCTTCTCCGCACGCGTGCTCCCGCCGGCCCTGGTCGCCGCCGAGCCCGGTCTCAGTACCTTCGCCGGCCGCTGGCTCGTCCGCGGGGGCATCGTCCTCACCGCGATCACCATGGACGCCCCCACCAGTGGCCGTGCCCCGGCAGGTCACCGCCCTGACCCGGAACACAAGCGCCCGCCCATCACGTCCGTGAGCAGCCCATGACGTCCGGCATCTCCCCGGCCGCGGAACGGACCACCCGGTTCCACACCCCGGTGGCCGCCAACACCCGCCTCAGGGAGCTGGTCGCCCGCGGCGCGCGAGTCCTGCCCCTGGTCGTCGACCGGCCCACCGAATCGGGGCTCGACTCCGACACGCCGCCGGCCTACGGCCAGGTGGGCCGCACCGGGGTCGCCCTCGACTCGATCGACGACATGCGGGTGCTCCTGAGCGGGATCCCCCTGGACAAGGTCTCCCTCACGCTGTCCGTGGACGCCGTGGCCGCGCCCCTGATCCTGCTCTACCAACTCGTCGCGGAGGAGCAGGGCGTCCCCGCGGAACGCCTGCGCGGCTCGGTCCGCAACGATGTGCTCAAGGAGTTCATCACCCCCGGCGGAACCTGTCTCTTCCCGCCGGCCCCGTCCATGCGCCTGACACGGGACGTCCTGCGGTACTGCCGGACCGGGCTGCCGCGCTGGGACGTCGTGTCCGTCTGCGGTCACCAACTGGCCGAAGCGGGAGCGGACCCGGCGCAGGAGGTGGCCTTCGCCCTCACGAACGGCATTGCCTACGTCCGTACCGCGGCGGCCGCGGGCGTCTTCGTACCACGCCTCGCCCTCTGTCTCGCCGACGGCGGGAACCAGGCCGCGGTCCTGGCGAAGTTCCGGGCCGCCCGGCGCATCTGGACCCGGGCCATGGTCGAACAGTTCGGCCCGGACCGGGCCGGCCGCGCGGTGCTCCGCCGACGCGTCCCGTCGCCCTGGGGCGTGGCGGCGCCCCGCACCGGCCGACCGTGGCCGCGCGCCGACGACTCCCAGGAGATCGAGGCGGCCGCGGTCACCCTGATGGACGACATCGAAGGGCTGGGCGGCGCCGTCCGAGCCGTCGAGCGCCGCTTTCAGAGCACCGCCCTGTCCGCGGACATCCGCCCGCCCGGCCTTCCCCGCGTGGCAACGCCCGGGCCCGAGGCCCACGCGGCGCACCGGCGCCAGACCGAACGGCTGGCCAAGCTGCGCGCCTGGCGCGTCCAGTCCGCGGTGGACGACGCACTGATCCGGCTGGAACGGGCGGCACGCGTCGACCAGAACGTCATGGTCCCGATGCGGTCGGCCCTGGCGGCCAGTGCCACGGTGGGCGAGATCTGCGAGACCCTCCGAGCGGTCTGGGGCACCTACCCGTCCCTGCCCGGAGGCCGCTGAAAGCCCGGCCACACCGCCGCCCCACACCGTGCCGACGCCCGGCCACACCGCCGTCCCGCCACACCGTGCCGCCGTCCCGCCCCCGCCCCGCGGTCGGGACGACGGCCGGCCGCCGGGTCTCAGGCCCGTTCCCGCTCCTTGGTGCCGGTCCCGCCCCTGCCCGCCTCCTTGGTGCCGGTCCCGCCCCTGCCCGCCGACAGCGCGGACAGCGCGGTGGCGCCGTGCAGCCCGTACGAGGCCGGCGTACGAACCTCCGCGGCCTCACCCTCCGTCCCCGCACCGGACGGCACACGCGAGGCGTCCCCGGCCTTCGTCGCGCCGGCGCCCGCGGCCCGGGCCACCGGCGTCGCGCGGCGGCGGTAGCGCGGCGGTACGAGACCCTCCGCCCACCTCGGCGCGCGCGGGGTGAACCGCGGCAGCAGCAGGAGGACGAGGCCCAGCGCGCTCAGCGCCGCGATGGCGAGCACGATCCACATCGAGGTGGAGTGCACGGAATAGGCCACCGCCCCGAAGGCGATCAGGCCGGACCAGAAGTACATGATGAGCACCGCGCGGCTGTGCGAGTGCCCCAGTTCCAGCAGTCGGTGGTGCAGGTGACCGCGGTCGGCCGCGAACGGCGACTGGCCCTTCCAGGTGCGCCTGACGACGGCCAGCACCAGGTCGGCCATCGGGATCGCGATGATCGTCAGCGGCAGGACCAGCGGAATGAAGACCGGCAGCATCGCGTGGGTCGCGTTGCGCTCACCACCCGCGAACAGCGCCATGGTGTCGGGGTCCACCTGCCCGGTGATCGAGATCGCCGAGGCGGCCAGCACCAGGCCGATCAGCATCGAGCCGGAGTCGCCCATGAAGATGCGGGCCGGGTGCATGTTGTGCGGCAGGAAGCCGAGGCACATGCCCATCAGGATCGCGGCGAAGAGGGTCGCCGGGGCCGCCGCCTCGATGCCGTAGCCGAACCAGATCCGGTACGCGTAGAGGAAGAAGGCGCCGGTCGTGATGCAGACCATGCCGGCGGCGAGCCCGTCGAGGCCGTCCACGAAGTTCACCGCGTTGATGGTGAGCACGACGAGGGCGACGGTCAGCAGGTTGCCCTGCCACTGGGTCAGCGCGACGGTGCCGATGAAGGGAACCGGGATCCACAGGATCGTCAGACCCTGGATGACCATCACGCCCGCGGCGATCATCTGGGCGCCGAGCTTGATCAGGGCGTCGATCTCGAACTTGTCGTCGAGGACGCCCACCAGCCAGATCAGCGCCGCTCCGGAGAGCAGCGCCCGCGGCTCGTTCGATGCGGTGAACACCGCGTTGAGGTTCTGCAGGTGGTCGGCGACCAGGAGGCCGGCGCACAGACCGCCGAACATGGCGATGCCGCCGAGCCTCGGTGTCGGTTCCCGGTGCACGTCACGCGCGCGCACCTCCGGCATCGCCCCGGCCGCGATCGCGAACTTCCGCACGGGCCCGGTCAGCAGGTAGGTCACCGCGACCGTGACGCACAGCGTCAGCAGATATTCACGCACGGGCTGCCCCAGATGTATCGCCGGCCATCTCAGCCCCACACATTAGCTGCGATGTACCCCCCTCCGAGGACGCGCGGGGGGCCTACCGCGGTTGCGGTACGCCCGACTTGTCCCTGTCAGTACCCATACGGCGGAAATTCGCGCGTCAGTTCTTCGACCTCCGTACGGGTTTTCGCGGCTTCCCCGTGGAGCGCGACCGTGAACAGCGCTCCGATCCGCCGCATCTCGGCCCCGCCCATGCCCTGCGTGGTCACGGCCGCCGTGCCGAGGCGGAGCCCGCGCTGTTCCCCGTACGGGAGGGCACAGGTGTCCAGCACGATCCCGGCGGCGGCCAGCCGGCCGCGCGCGGTCGGGCCGTCCAGTCCGTGGGGGGCCGGGTCGACGCTGATCAGGTGGGTGTCGGTGCCGCCGGTCGTCACGAGGAAGCCGTCGGCCTCCAGCTCCTCCGCGAGCGCCCGGGCGTTGGCGACCACCCGGTGGGCGTACGTGGTGAAGGCGGGCCCGGCGGCCTCCCCGAAGGCCACGGCCTTGGCGGCGATGGTGTGCATCTGGGCGCCGCCCTGGGTGAAGGGGAACACCGCCCGGTCCACCCGTTCCGCGAACTCGGCGCCGCACAGGATCATCCCTCCGCGCGGGCCGCGCAGCACCTTGTGCGTGGTCGCGCAGATCACGTCCGCGTACGGGACGGGGCTGGGGGCCGCCCCGCCGGCGACCAGGCCGATCGGGTGCGAGGCGTCCGCGATCAGGAAGGCCCCGACCTCGTCGGCGATCTGGCGGAAGACCCCGTACTCGGGGTGGCGGGGGTAGCAGATCGAGCCACAGACGATGGCCTTGGGACGGTGCCGCCGGGCGAGTTCGTGGACCTGCTCGTAGTCGATGAGGCCCGTCTCGGCGTCCACCCCGTAGCCGACGAATTCGAACCAGCGGCCGGAGAAGTTCGCGGGTGAGCCGTGTGTGAGGTGCCCGCCGTACGGGAGCCCCATCGCCAGGACCGTGTCACCGGGGCGCAGCAGCGCGGCGTACGCGGCGAGGACGGCGGAGGAACCGGAGTGCGGCTGCACATTGGCGTGATCCACGCCGAAGAGGGCGCGGGCCCGCTCGACGGCGATCCGCTCGGCCAGGTCGGCGTACTCGCAGCCGCCGTGGTGGCGGGCGCCCGGGTATCCCTCGGCGTACTTGTTGGCGAGCGCCGATCCGAGGGCGGTGAGCACGGCGGGCGAGGTGAAGTTCTCGGCGGCGATCAGCTGGAGGGTTCCGGCCTGCCGTCGCGCCTCTCCGGCGAGCACGTCGGCCATCTGCGGGTCCTGCTGCCGCAGCAGGTCCGTGGGCTGGGTGATGACGCTCATGGCGCGACTCCAGAGGCGTGTACCGGGTACGCCCACTGTAGGTCCGCGGTGCCCGTCGCGCCTTGTGGCGCCGGCGCGCGGGTGAGTCCCTCAGCGCCCTGCGGTGACGCCCGTCAGGGCCGTGACAACGGGGTCCAGCGCCTGGTTGATCTCGTCGCCGATGGAGCGGAAGAAGGTGATGGGGGCCCCGTACGGGTCGTACACCTCGTCGGCGTCCGGCGAGGGGGCCAGCAGCCAGCCGCGCAGCGCGGCGGCGGCCCGTACCAGGGCGCGGGCGCGCTCCGCCATGCCGTCGTCCAGCGGCGGCAGGGTGGCCGGATCTATCGCCCGCACGAGCCGGGTGAACTCCTTCAGGGTGAAGGTCCGCAGCCCCGCGGAGTGGCCCATGGAGATGACCTGTGCCCGGTGGTCCCGGGTGGCGGTGAGCACCAGGTCGGCGCGTATGACGTGCTCGTCCAGCAGCTCGCGTCCGGTGAACCCGGAGGCGTCGGCCCCGAAGTCGGCGAGGACCGCGGCGGCGTTGGCCTCCATCGGCGCCCCCTCGTGGCCCCAGGTGCCGGCGCTCTCCACGATGAGGTCGCCGGTCACGGGGCCGCCGAGGCGGTGCGACAGGGCGTGCCGCGTCAGCCGCTCGGTGATCGGCGAGCGGCACACGTTGCCGGTGCTGACGTGGAGTATGCGGAAGGATCCGCCCCCGGCCACGGCCGGGAGGTGTCCTGCTATGCCACGCCCCTCAGGGCTCACGGGGCCACCTCGAGGTCGGGCACGACCTCCCGCAGCTGGTCCGCGGTCAGCGCGCCCTCGCGCAGCAGGACCGGAACCTTCCCGGTGACATCGACGATCGACGACGGCTGGATGCCGGGGGTCGGCCCGCCGTCCAGGTACACGGACACGGAGTCGCCCAGCATCTCGCGGGCGGCGTCACAGTCCTCGGGGGCCGGGTGTCCGGTCAGGTTCGCCGAGGACACGGCCATCGGGCCGACCTCGGTCAGCAGCTCGATCGCGACGGGGTGCAGGGGCATCCGCACGGCCACGGTCCCGCGGGTCTCCCCCAGGTCCCAGGCCAGTGACGGCTGGTGCTTGGCGACCAGCGTCAGCGCGCCCGGCCAGAAGGCGTCGACGAGTTCCCAGGCCTGCTCGGAGAAGTCCGTGACCAGGCCGTGCAGGGTGTTCGGCGAGCCGATGAGGACCGGGGTGGGCATGTTGCGACCGCGCCCCTTGGCGGCGAGGAGGTCACCGACCGCCTCGGCGCTGAAGGCGTCCGCACCGATCCCGTACAGGGTGTCGGTGGGCAGCACGACGAGCTCGCCGCGGCGCACGGCGGATGCGGCTTCGCGCAGGCCCGTCTTGCGGTCCGTCGCGTCGTTGCAGTCGTATCGCCGGGCCATCAGCGGGCCTCCTGAAGCAGCGGGGTGGTGGCGGGAAGGGGCGCGCTCACGGCAGGGCCTTGCGGGCGGTCGCGAAGCGCGGGCGGTTGTTGAGGTCGGGGTGGTCGGCCGCGTCGGCCCAACCCCGCTCCTCGGCGAAGATCCACGGGACCTGGCCACCCTGGGTGTCGGCGTGCTCGATGACGACGATCCCGCCGGGTCGCAGCAGCCGGTGGGCGGTGCGCTCGATGCCGCGGATGGTGTCGAGGCCGTCCTCGCCGGAGAACAGCGCCATCTCGGGGTCGTGGTCGCGGGCCTCGGGGGCGACGTACTCCCACTCGGTGAGCGGGATGTACGGCGGGTTGGAGATCACCAGGTCGACCTGGCCGTCCAGCTCGGGCAGCGCGCTCAGCGCGTCGCCCTGGTGGACGGTGACCCGGGAGCCCTCGGCGTTCTTGCGGGTCCACTGGAGGGCGTCCTCGGACAGCTCGACCGCGTGCACGCGCGAGCGCGGCACCTCCTGGGCCATGGCCAGGGCGATGGCCCCGGATCCGGCGCACAGGTCCACGATCAGCGGTTCGACGACGTCCATCGCCCGGACGGCCTGTATGGCCCAGTCGACGACCGACTCGGTCTCGGGCCGGGGCACGAAGACCCCGGGGCCGACCTGGAGCTCCAGGTACCGGAAGAAGGCGCGGCCGGTGATGTGCTGGAGCGGCTCGCGGGCCTCGCGCCGGGCGATGGTCTCCCAGTACCGGGCGTCGAAGTCGGTGTCCTTGACGTGGTGCAGTTCCCCCCGTTTGACGCCGTGCACGAAGGCCGCGAGTTCCTCGGCGTCGAAGCGCGGTGAGGGCACGCCGGCGGCGGCCAGCCGCTGGGTGGCCTGGGCCACCTCGGCAAGCAGCAAGTTCACGCTGGTCCTCCGGGCTGCTGTCGTACGGGGGGGGTGGTGCGGGTCGGACGTGGATCAGTGAGCGGCCGCGAGCTTGGCCGCGGAGTCGGTGTCGACGCAGGCCTGGATGACCGGGTCGAGGTCGCCGTCGAGCACCTGGTCCAAGTTGTACGCCTTGAAGCCGGTCCGGTGGTCCGAGATCCGGTTTTCCGGGTAGTTGTACGTACGGATCTTCTCGGACCGGTCCACGCTGCGCACCTGGCTGCGGCGCACGTCGGAGGCCTCCTGCTCGGCGGCTTCCTGGGCCGCGGCGAGCAGCCGCGAGCGCAGGATGCGCATGGCCTGCTCCTTGTTCTGGAGCTGGCTCTTCTCGTTCTGGCAGGAAGCGACGACACCGGTCGGGATGTGCGTGATGCGCACGGCCGAGTCGGTGGTGTTGACGGACTGGCCGCCGGGGCCCGAGGAGCGGTACACGTCGATGCGGAGGTCGTTCATGTTGACCTCGACCTCGACCTCCTCGGCTTCCGGTGTGACGAGCACGCCGGCGGCGGAGGTGTGGATGCGGCCCTGGGACTCGGTGGCCGGCACGCGCTGGACGCGGTGCACGCCGCCCTCGTACTTCAGGCGGGCCCAGACACCCTGGCCGGGCTCGGTGGCGCCGTTGCCGCCCTTGGTGCGGACGGAGACCTGTACGTCCTTGTAGCCGCCGAGCTCGGATTCGGTGGCGTCGATGATCTCGGTCTTCCAGCCCACGCGCTCGGCGTAGCGCAGGTACATGCGCAGCAGGTCGCCCGCGAAGAGGGCGGACTCGTCGCCGCCGGCGCCGGCCTTGACCTCCAGGAGCACGTCCTTGTCGTCGCTGGGGTCGCGCGGAACGAGCAGCAGGCGGAGCTTCTCGGTGAGCTCTTCGCGCTGTGCGGTCAGTTCCTTGGCCTCGGCGGCGAAGTCGGGGTCGGTCGCCGCGAACTCCTTGGCCGTCTCGATGTCCTCGGCCGCCTGCTTCCACGCGCGGAAGGTGGCGACGATCGGCGTGAGCTCCGCGTAGCGCTTGTTCAGCTTGCGGGCGTTGGCCTGATCGGAGTGGACCGAAGGGTCGGCGAGCTTCTTTTCCAGATCGGCGTGCTCGCCGATCAGTTCCTCGACCGCCTCGAACATCGGGGGCTCCTGGAGATAAGTGAGAAAGGGCTGCGGGACGAGAAAGGCGCCGGCCCGGCTGCCCCCGTGCGAAACGGTGCGCAGCCGGGATCCGGCGCCGGAGGCTCGCTACTTCGAGCCGGCAGCCTTGCCGAAGCGGGCCTCGAAGCGGGCCACACGGCCACCGGTGTCGAGGATCTTCTGCTTGCCCGTGTAGAACGGGTGGCACTCGGAGCAGACCTCGGCACGGATGGTGCCCTCGGTCAGGGTGCTACGGGTCGTGAACGACGCGCCACAGGTGCAGCTGACCTGGGTCTCGACGTACTCGGGGTGAACATCGCGCTTCAAGGTGTCTCCTAGATTCGGGAGGGCGCCGGGTCGCAGGAGCCGAATTGCGCGCTGCGTGAACCGGGGCCGACAGACCAGTCTGCCAGGACCGGGCCGCCTGTCAAAATTCTGAGGACGCCCTCCTCAACAGGGTGCGGCGGGCATCTATTCCGCCCCCCGGAGGAACCGCCCTGACCTGCGGTGACGCGCGTCAGGGGCTCTGCACGATCGACCCGGCCGTGCCCTTGTCCCCGGCCGAGTCCGCCGTGGCCTCGGCCGGAATCGGCCGGTCGGCGAGGAGGGAGTCCCAGACCATCTTCGACTCCTTGGTGAGCGGGACGACCCGGTTGGGGTCGACGGGGTCGCCGGCCACCGGGAGGGTGATCATCTGCATGTCCGCGCCGTCGATGCCCTGGAGTCCCTGCGCGAAGCCCATCAGGGACTTCACGTCGCCGAGCGCCCGGTCGGTGGTGATCGCCTTGGTGGCGGAGTCCGCGAGGTCGAGCAGCCGTTTGGGGTTGTCGAAGACGCCGACGTTCTTGACCTGCTTGATCAGTGCCTTGATGAAGGCCTGCTGGAGTTGTATTCGTCCCAGGTCGCTGCCGTCGCCGACGCTCTTGCGGGTCCGGACGAGGCCGAGGGCCTGTTCGCCGTTGAGCTTGTTGGCGCCGGCCGGAAGGTTCAGGTGGCTGGCGCCGTCCTTGATCGGCTTGTTGGTGGTGACCTCGACACCGCCGAGGTTGTCGATGATCTTCTTGAAGCCCGTGAAGTCGACCTCGATGTAGTGGTCCATGCGGATCCCCGACATCTTCTCGACGGTCTTGACCGCGCAGACGGCCCCGCCGACCGTGAAGGCCTCGTTGAACTGCGAGCGGTTGCCGCCCTTGTCCGTCTTGCCTTCCGAGGTCTCGCAGGAGGGGCGCTTCACGATGGTGTCGCGCGGTATGGACACCACGCTCGCCTTCTTGTGGCCCTCGTACAGGTGGACGATCATCGCGGTGTCGGAGCGGGCCGAGCCGCCGTCGTCGCGGCCGTACTCGCCGTTGGCTCCGCCGCGCGAGTCCGAGCCGAGGACCAGGATGTCCATGGAGCCGTTGTCGACGTTCTGCGGGCGGTCGCTGCCGAGGGCCTGGTCGATGTCGACGCTCTTCAGGTTCCCGTTGAACTTGAAGTAGAAGTAGCCCAGTCCCCCGCCGCCCAACACGACCACGCCGGCGGCCGTCCAGGCGACGACGGTGAGGGCCTTGCGTCGCCGCGGCGGCGGCTTGCGTCGATGCCCTCCGCCTGCGGCGCGGCGGCCCGTGCTGTCCTCGCTCATGGTCTCCTCAGTCCTGCGTACGGCGCCCGGCCCGGTCGGCCGATCTCCCCCTGCTGCCCCCTGTTGCCCCCTGACACAGACGGACTAACGCCCCACAGGGTTCCACGCCCGCCGGCGTGGTCCGGCCCCCTCGCGGTCCGCCGGCCCGGGGATCGGCGCCGCGCCGCGGGGCGCTCGCCTGGGGTTTCCCGACGGGAGGGGGCGGCGCGCAGGGGGGTGCCGAAGAGACGGGAGTGTGTCGAACGTCGCACCGAGTGCCGACCGTGTGTACGCCGCGTGTACGAGCCGGCGTACGCCCGCCGTGCCCGTACACGACGAAACCGCCCCCGCCGCGGGGTGCGGCGGGGGCGGTTTCGGTCGGACGTGCGGCTACGGCGACGGTCAGTCGTCGTTCTTGCCCGCGGGCGTCGTCTTGGCGATCTGCATCAGGAACTCGGCGTTCGACTTCGTCTGCTTCATCTTGTCGAGCAGCAGCTCGATCGCCTGCTGCGAGTCGAGGGCGTGCAGCACCCGGCGCAGCTTCCAGACGATGGCGAGCTCCTCCGCGTTGAGGAGGATCTCCTCCTTGCGGGTGCCCGACGGGTCGACGTCGACGGCCGGGAAGATGCGCTTGTCGGCGAGCTTGCGGTCGAGCTTGAGCTCCATGTTGCCGGTGCCCTTGAACTCCTCGAAGATCACCTCGTCCATGCGCGAGCCGGTGTCGACCAGCGCGGTGGCCAGGATGGTCAGCGAGCCGCCGTCCTCGATGTTGCGCGCGGCACCGAAGAAGCGCTTCGGCGGGTACAGCGCGGTCGAGTCGACACCACCGGACAGGATGCGGCCGGAGGCGGGGGCGGCGAGGTTGTACGCGCGGCCCAGACGGGTGATGGAGTCCAGCAGGACGACCACGTCGTGACCCAGCTCGACGAGACGCTTGGCGCGCTCGATGGCCAACTCGGCGACGGTGGTGTGGTCCTCGGCCGGACGGTCGAAGGTCGAGGAGATGACCTCGCCCTTGACCGACCGCTGCATGTCGGTGACCTCTTCCGGACGCTCGTCGACCAGGACGACCATCAGGTGGCACTCGGGGTTGTTCGTGGTGATCGCGTTGGCGATCGCCTGCATGATCATGGTCTTGCCGGTCTTCGGCGGGGCCACGATCAGGCCTCGCTGACCCTTTCCGATCGGCGACACGAGGTCGATGATGCGGGTGGTCAGCACGCCCGGGTCGGTCTCCAGACGGAGCCGGTCCTGCGGGTACAGGGGCGTCAGCTTCTGGAACTCCGGCCGGCCTCGGCCGGATTCGGGCGCCATGCCGTTGACGGAGTCCAGGCGCACGAGGGCGTTGAACTTCTCGCGGCGCTCGCCGTCCTTGGGCTGGCGGACCGCACCGGTGGTGTGGTCGCCCTTGCGCAGGCCGGCCTTGCGGACCTGGGCGAGGGAGACGTACACGTCGTTCGGGCCGGGCAGGTAGCCCGAGGTCCGGATGAACGCGTAGTTGTCGAGGATGTCGAGGATGCCCGCGACGGGGATCAGGACGTCGTCGTCGGCGACCTGCGGCTCGCTCGGCGCGAACTCGTCACGGCCACGACGGCCACGACGGTCGCGGTAGCGGCCACGACGGCCGCGACGGCCGTCCTCACCGTCGAAGTCGTCCTGGGGGCCGTTGTCCTGACGGTCCTGACGACCCTGCTGGCCCTGGTTCTGACCCTGGCCGCGGCCGCCCTGCTGCTGACGGTCGCCGCGGTCCTGGCGGTCGGCCCGGTCCTGGCGGCCTCCGCCCTGAGCGCCCTGACCCGCCTGGCCCTGACCCGTCTGGGTCTGACCGGCCTGACCCTGACCGGCCTGGCCCTGGTCGTCGGCCTTGGCGCCGCGGTCACGGCGGTCGCGCCGGCCGTCACCGCGCTCGGCACGGTCACCGCGGTCGCGACGGTCGCGGCGTCCGCGACCCTCGCCGGCCTCCTGGGCCTGACCCTGTCCACCGGAGACGGCGGTCGCGGCCTCGGCCTTGACGTCGGTCTGCGCGGCGGGGGCGGTCTCGGTCTTCTGCTCGACCTGCACGGCGACGGGCGCCGCGGACTCCGGGCTTCCGGAGGGGGCGGTGGCGCGACGGCGGCGACGCTCACCGGCCGGGGCGTCCTCGGCCTCGCTCGCGCGGGAGGGGCCCCCCGCCGGCTGGCCCGGAATGTCGATCTGGGCCTGCTGCGGGGCCTTCTCGACGGGCGCCTCGGCTGCGACGTCGCCCGTGCGGGCCTTGCTGGTGGCGCGGCGCTTC
The DNA here is from genome assembly GCF_042889445.1 of Streptomyces sp. NPDC002602. NCBI lineage: Bacteria > Bacillati > Actinomycetota > Actinomycetes > Kitasatosporales > Streptomycetaceae > Streptomyces > Streptomyces sp. NPDC002602. The sequence continues at coordinate 68,651 of NZ_JBIAQX010000003.1, forward strand.
GGCTTGGCCTCGGCGGTGTCCGCGGCGGCGGCCTTGGGGGCGCTGCCGCCCGCCTGCGCCTCCTTGATGACCTCGATCAACTGGCTCTTGCGCATGCGCGCGGTGCCCCTGATACCGAGGCCGGACGCGACCTGCTGAAGCTCGGCCAGGACCATGCCGTCGAGGCCGGTGCCGGAGCGGCGACGCTTGGGCGCGGCGCCCGCGGCGGGGGCACTGGTGTCGACGTTGGTGTCGGCAGCGCCCATCAGATCGGTGGTGTCGCTCACGAAGGGTCCTTCCCTGGAGCGGACGTCGGCCTGTCTGGCTCGGCGACCGGTTGTGCTGTCCGACAACGGACCACGACTTGATGGGTCATGGACCGCGGCCGGGGCGGTGGTCCGCCGATAGAGATACGGCGGAGAGAAACGTGCGTGGGTGGTTCCGGCGAGAAACCCCCGAGCTGAAAGCATGGGAATGTCACGCCGATTCCGGAGCGTGCTCGAAACTGCTGGCGGCGATCAAAGCAGTCGGGGAGGCTCCCGGAAGAAAGGTGGTCCCGAATGGGGACACTGAGCACCGAGCCATGGCGGCTTCGGATGCGCACTTGAGACTAACACTACCGGATCCAACAAACATTCCCCCTCTCAATCACCGGCTGTAACGCCCTTCCGCGCGGGCGACCTGCCCGGCCGCCCGCCCTGGCCACTGGCCCGCCTTCCCTTTTTCGGCCGCGCCTTTTCGGCCGCGGCCATTCGGGGAAAGCTCAGCCGCCCTGCGTGCCCAGCGGAAGTACGCTCGCGCCCGCGGCGTCGAGGGCGAGCCGGTTCGCGGCCCACCCCTCGCCCGCGAGCCGCGCGACCTTGTCGGCCGCACCGTTGTCGACCAGCGCAAGGACCGTGGGGCCCGCGCCGGAGATGACCGCGGGAATTCCGTCCGCCCGCAGTCGGCCCACGAGTGCCACGCTCTCGGGCATCGCCGGGGACCGGTATTCCTGGTGCAACCGGTCCTCGGTGGCGGGCAGCAACAGCTCGGGACGCCTGGTCAGGGCTTCCACCAGCAGGCCCGCACGACCCGCGTTCACGGCCGCGTCCACGTGCGGGACGGTGCGCGGCAGCAGGCCGCGCGCGGTCTCGGTCAGGACCGGCTTGGACGGCACGAAGACCACCGGAACGATGGAATCGGCGGGCTCCATACGGATGGCCTTGGCGCTGCCGCCGTCCATCCAGGCGAGGGTGAACCCACCGAGGAGACAGGCGGCGACGTTGTCGGGGTGACCCTCGATCTCGGTGGCGAGTTCCAGCAGCGCGGCGTCGTCGAGCTTCGCCTCCCCGCCTATGGTCACCGCGCGGGCGGCGACGATGCCGGCGCAGATCGCGGCGGAGGAGGACCCCAGGCCCCGACCGTGCGGGATCCGGTTGGCACAGACGACCTCCAGACCGCGCGGCTGTCCGCCCAACAGGTCGAAGGCGGTGCGCATGGAACGCACGAGGAGGTGGCTCTCGTCGCGCGGGAGGGTGTCGGCGCCCTCACCGGCGATGTCGATGTTCAGGCCGGAGTCGGCGACCCGGACGACCACGTCGTCGTAGAGCCCCAGGGCCAGACCCAGGGCGTCGAAGCCCGGGCCGAGGTTGGCGCTGCTGGCGGGGACGCGCACTCGTACTGCGGCGGCGCGGAACGCTGGACCTGCCATCGGTCGATGACACTCCTTGTGACTGTGCGAGATCTGGTGCTGGGCGGGATCTTCGCTGCGAATGTACTGGAGAACGTACGACACCCGAAGGCCCGTGGGGCAGCACCGAGTCATATGCGCGGTGGCGGATGTAAGTACAGCGTATCGAAGGAAGGTTCTCTCGCGACATAGGGCGCACAGGAGGCGCACGATGCGTGTCGTCTTCTTCCGCTGAATTCCGTTGTCTTTTGTGCCGTACGGACCGAGTTGCCGGATTCCGGGGGCTTCCGGAATCCGGCGACTCGGCGAGGGGGCCGACCGGGGTCGGCCCCCGGGGTCAGATCAGGCCGAGCCGGGAGGCCGCGGCCTCGGCGTCCACCGGAATGGTGACGGGCTGCGGGGCGCCGGCGACGGCCCAGTCGGGATCCTTCAGGCCGTTGCCGGTGACGGTACAGACGATCTTCTGGCCGGGGTCGACCAGACCGAGGTCGGCGGCCTTGAGCAGGCCGGCCACCGAGGCGGCCGAGGCGGGCTCGACGAAGACACCCTCCTGGGAGGCCAACAGGCGGTAGGCCGCGAGGATCTGGCGGTCCGTCACCTCGTCGATGAATCCACCCGACTCGTCCCGGGCCTGCAGGGCGTAGTCCCAGGAGGCCGGGTTGCCGATCCGGATCGCGGTGGCGATGGTGTGCGGCTCCTTGACGACCTCGCCGCGCACGATGGGCGCGGAACCGGAGGCCTGGAAGCCCCACACGCGGGGCGTACGGGAGGACAGGCCGTCGGCCTTGTACTCCTTGAAGCCCTTCCAGTACGCGGTGATGTTGCCGGCGTTGCCGACGGGCAGCACATGGATGTCGGGGGCGTCGCCGAGGGCGTCGACGATTTCGAACGCGGCCGTCTTCTGACCCTCGATGCGCACCGGGTTGACGGAATTGACCAGCGCCACCGGGTAGTTGTCGGACAGCGCGCGGGCCAGGTCCAGACAGTCGTCGAAGTTGCCGTCGACCTGCAGGATCTTGGCGCCGTGCACGAGGGCCTGGCCCATCTTGCCGAGCGCGATCTTGCCGCGCGGCACGAGGACGGCGCAGACCATGCCGGCGCGGACCGCGTAGGCCGCGGCCGAGGCCGAGGTGTTGCCGGTGGAGGCGCAGATGACGGCCTTGGCGCCCTCCTCCTTGGCCCGGGTGATCGCCATCGTCATGCCGCGATCCTTGAAGGACCCGGTGGGGTTGGCACCCTCGACCTTCAGGTGGACCTCACAGCCCGTGCGCTCGGAGAGCAACTGGGCCGGGACGAGGGGAGTACCGCCCTCACGGAGCGTGACCACCGGAGTCGTGGCCGTGACCGGCAGGCGGTCCCGGTACTCCTCGATGATGCCGCGCCACTGGTGGGTGCGATTGCTGCTCATGGGTCCTTACTCCCCTTCAACACGCATGATGCTGGCGACACCGCGCACGGTGTCCAGCTTACGCAGCGCCTCGACGGTCCCGGAAAGGGCGGCGTCGTGCGCGCGGTGAGTGACGACGACGAGGGAGGCCTCGCCGTCCTTGCCCTGTTGCCGAACGGTGTCGATGGAGACACCGTGCTCCGCGAACGTCGTCGCCACCTGGGCGAGGACGCCCGGCTTGTCCGCCACATCGAGGCTGATGTGGTAGCGCGTGACGACGTCGCCCATGGTGCTGACCGGCAGTTGGGTGTACGCCGACTCGCCGGGCCCCGTTGCCTCGGCGAGCTTGTTGCGGCAGACGGCGACGAGGTCGCCGAGGACCGCGGACGCGGTGGGGGCACCGCCCGCGCCGGGCCCGTAGAACATGAGCCGACCGGCGGCCTCCGCCTCGACGAAGACGGCGTTGTACGCCTCGCGGACGGACGCCAGGGGGTGGCTGAGCGGGATCATCGCGGGGTGCACGCGGGCGGTGACGGACTGGCCGTCGGCGGCGCGCTCCAGGATCGCGAGGAGCTTGATGGTGCAGCCCATCCGCTTGGCGGAGGCGAAGTCGGCCGCGCTGACCTCGGTCATGCCCTCGCGGTACACGTCGTCGAGGCGGACCCGGGTGTGGAAGGCGATGCCGGCGAGGATCGCGGCCTTGGCGGCGGCGTCGTAGCCCTCGACGTCGGCGGTCGGGTCGGCCTCGGCGTAGCCGAGGGCGGTGGCCTCGTCGAGGGCCTCCTGGTAGCCGGCGCCCGTCGAGTCCATCTTGTCGAGGATGAAGTTCGTCGTGCCGTTGACGATGCCCATGACCCGGTTGATCTTGTCGCCGGCGAGCGACTCGCGCATCGGGCGGACCAGCGGGATGGCACCGGCGACGGCCGCCTCGTAGTACAGGTCCAGCCCGGCCGTGTCGGCGGCGGCGTGCAGCGCGGCGCCGTCCTGGGCGAGCAGCGCCTTGTTCGCCGAGACCACGGAGATGCCGTGCTCGAAGGCGGTGTGGATCAGGGCGCGGGCCGGCTCGATGCCGCCGATCACCTCGATGGCGACGTCGATGTCGCCGCGTTTGAGGAGGGCGGTCGCGTCGGTGGTGACGAGCGCCGGGTCGACGCCCTCGCGCACCTTGGAGGGGCGGCGCACGGCCACGCCGGCGAGCTCGACGGGCGCGCCGATCCTGGCCGTGAGGTCTTCGGCGTGCGTCGTCATGATGCGCGCCACCTCTGAGCCGACCACTCCACAGCCCAGCAGCGCCACCTTCAGCGGACGCGTACGCATCATTCGACCTACGCCTTTCGATCTTCCATCGCTACCCGGAGCGCGGTTTGCACACCAGGTGTGAACCAGTCTCACTCAATGGACAGCAGTTTCCATCCTCGGTCCATTGAGTGAGACGTCTATTTCATCATCCGAGGTCGAGACTCAGGAGATCCTCCTCCGTCTCCCGACGGACGATCACGCGTGCCCGTCCGTCGCGCACGGCGACGACGGGCGGACGGAGCGAGTGGTTGTAGTTGCTGGCCATGGAGCGGCAGTACGCGCCGGTGGCCGGTACGGCCAGCAGGTCGCCCGGGGCCAGGTCGGCCGGCAGGAACGCGTCCTTGACCACGATGTCGCCGCTCTCGCAGTGCTTGCCGACGACGCGCACGAGCATCGGTTCGGCGTCGGAGACGCGCGAGACCAGGTTGACCGTGTACTCGGCGTCGTAGAGGGCGGTACGGATGTTGTCGGACATGCCGCCGTCGACGGACACGTACGTCCGCAGCCCCTCCAGCGGCTTGATCGTGCCGACCTCGTAGAGGGTGAAGGCCGTCGGGCCGACGATCGCCCGTCCGGGTTCCACGGAGATCCGCGGGGCGCGCAGACCGGCCGACTCGCACTCGCGGGCGACGATCTCGTGCAGGGCCTTGGCGATCTCGTGGGGCTCGCGCGGGTCGTCCGCGGAGGTGTAGGCGATGCCGAGGCCGCCACCCAGGTCGATCTCCGGGAGTTCGACGCCGTGCTCGTCTCGGACGTCGGCCAGGAGCCTGACCACGCGCTTGGCCGACACCTCGAAGCCCGCCATGTCGAAGATCTGCGAGCCGATGTGGGAGTGGACGCCGAGCAGCTCCAGGCTGTCGTGCCCGAGGGCGCGGCGCACGGCCTCGGCGGCGGAGCCGTCCGCGACGGCGATGCCGAACTTCTGGTCCTCGTGGGCGGTGGCGATGAACTCGTGGGTGTGCGCCTCGACGCCGACGGTGACGCGGATCTGCACCGGCTGCCGTACACCCAGCTCGCGGGCGATGTGCGCGACGCGGGCGATCTCCTGGTAGGAGTCGAGGACGATGCGACCGACGCCGGCCTCGATGGCGCGGGTGATCTCGGCGACGGACTTGTTGTTGCCGTGGAAGGCGATGCGCCCGGCGGGCATCTCGGCGGCGAGCGCCGTGGCCAGCTCGCCACCGGAGCAGACGTCGAGGTTGAGTCCCTCTTCCTTGAGCCACTTCACGACGGCCTTGGAGAGGAACGCCTTCCCGGCGTAGAACACGTCCGCGTCCGGGCCGAAGGCGTGCGCCCAGGCGCGGCAGCGTTCGCGGAAGTCCGCCTCGTCGAGGAAGAAGGCGGGCGTCCCGAACTCCTCGGCGAGACGGGTGACTTCGACTCCGCCGACGCTGACCACGCCGTCGTCGCCGCGCGTGACGGTCCGGGCCCAGACCTTCTCGTCGAGCGCGTTCAGGTCGGCGGGCGGCGGGGCGTAGTGGCCCTCGGGCAGGACGTCGGCGTGGCGGGGGCCGGCGGGGTGCGCGGAACGGCTCATCGAAATCTCTCTTCGCGGGTCACAGGCGTTCAGGGGCGTCCATGCCGAGCAGGGTCAGGCCACCGGCCAGCACCGTCCCGGCGGCTTCGGCGAGTGCCAGCCGGGAGCGGTGGGCGGCCGAGGGTTTCTCGTCACCTTGGGGCAGCACCCGGTACTGGAAGTCGAGCAGGGCGTCGGCCAGCTCGACGAGCTGCCGTACGAGCCGCTCGGGCGCACGGTGGTGCGCGGCGGCCTCCAGAACGAGGGGGTGCTCGGCGAGGAGGCGCGGGAGGGCGTCCTCTCCGACCACTTCTCCCGCTCCTTCTCCCGCCACGTCTCCCGCCAGGTCTTCTGTCCCGTCTCCGGCCGCCTCTCCGGGCATCTCTCCGGGCAGGCTCTCGAACCCGAGCCGGGCGGCGTTACGGGTCAGCGCGCGGGCGCGGGAGTGGGCGTACCGGACGCGGAAGAACTCGTTGGACTCGTCCTGCGCGAGCAGCCGCTCGGTGAACACCGGGCTCTCGTGGGGCGCGACGGCGAGCATGGCCCAGGCGGCGGCGTCGACGCCGAGGCGCGCGACGACGTCCCCTTCCTTGGCGGGGACGGGGGCGATGTTCCGCGCGGGTGCGGTGCTCGGGTCGGGTGCGGGTGCGGTGCTCGGAGCGGGTTCGGTGGCACTGAGCGTCGGACCCTGCGTGGCCGCGATCCTCAGCAGGGCGTCGCGGACGACGCGCGCGCGGAGTTCGGTGCGGGGGGCGGGGCCGGCGGCCAGGTCTCGGGCCGGGGCCTGGTCCGGGGCACGGTTCACGTTCAGAACCGGGGCACGGCTCGTGTTCGGAACCGGGGCACATCCGTACCGGACCCCTTGGGCGTGGATCTCCCGCACCAGATCGGCGACGGAACGCTTGCGCAGCACGAAGTTCAGGAACCCCGCCCCGGTGACCTCGACGCACTCGATCCCGTCCGACACCTCCAGCCGGCGCGCGAGCACCGCCGCCACCTCACCGGGCGCGCGGCGGGCCGACCTGGCCACCTGGAACGCGACGGGCGTGGCGTACTCCCCCACCCCACCGGGACGGGTCCGCTCGACCACGACCCGCTCGGGAACGACCGCGTCCGCCGGCAGCTCCCCGTCCTCGACGGCGCAGCGCACGGCGCGCACGACGGTACGAGAGAGGTCAGCGGGGGTCACGTCACCCAGCCTAGGGGAGAAGCCCCCGGGTCATGCGAAGGGTTTCGGCATGTGAACACACCCCTGAACACATACAAGGAGGACAGGGCCCCCGCGAGCCGTCAGGCATGGGGGCCGTCCGCCCCGTAGGGCTCACCCTCGCCCTCTCCCCGCCGGGGCCCCTTTCCGCTCGCGCCGGTCCCGGCGCTCGGCCAGCCTGCGCACGACGCGCACCAGCTCGGCGGGCTCGAAGGGCTTGGCGAGGAACGCGTCCACGCCGGCGGCGATCCCGACCTCGACCTCGTACTGGGTGCACGCGCTGACGATGGCGACGGGCAGGTGCCGCGTCCGCGGATCGGCCCGCAACTGCGCGGCCGCCCCGAACCCGTCAAGCCGGGGCATGACCACATCGAGGGTGATCACGTCGGGACACACCTGATGCACGACGTCCAGGCACTCGGCACCATCGTTCGCGGTCACGACCTCGAAGCCCTCCAGCTCGAGATTGACCTTGATCAACTGTCGGATGACCTTGTTGTCGTCGACAACAAGCACCCGACCCGAGGCGCCTGACACAACTCGAGAGTAGGTCCGCCACAGCCCCCGCGTCCGGGTTTTCGCCACTTCCACCCCCTGCGGGCGACGCACTCCCCACTCCCCGGCAAACGAGTTCCTGATCACCCGGTGAGAGCTGGTAGTGTTCAACCCGTCGCAGCAACACAAGCGACGCGCCCCCGTAGCTCAGGGGATAGAGCAACGGCCTCCGGAGCCGTGTGCGCAGGTTCGAATCCTGCCGGGGGCACTTCGCAGGAAGTGCCCAAAGACCCCGTCATCAGCGGCAACGCTGAAGCCGGGGTCTTCGCGTATGTGCAGCCGTATGCCGCTCGGAGCGGGCGTATGTCGAGGTCTGTGGACGAGGCGTGGGCGGATCTTGCTGCATCACCGCAGGTGAGGTCCACGAAAGGACGGAAGTCCGCGTTCAGTCCAGACGCCCTCTCCTGGACGATGGCCGCGCCGTGAAGGCTGCTCGCGGTACCCATGGGAATGATCGGTGCCCCGCTGAATGGCCCGGCTCAAGCCCTGCTCCAGGCCTGGCGATGGCGAGCGACGCCGTACACCTGCTCAACCTGCTCGGCCGTCAGCACCCCGGAGAGCGGCGCCAGTGCCGCTACTTGGCGCTCCTGGTACACCCGGACGCTGAGTTGCGCGGCGACCACCTTGAGATCGGTAACACCAACGAAGACACGTACTGGCTCGACCTCCACGGGAAAGCCGCAGTAGTGCTCAAGCACCCGAACCAAGCGCTTGGCCTCCGCTCGGCTCTTGCGTGCGTAGGGCGCCGGTTTTCCGTGATTGACCTTCACGGCATCGTCGCCGACCCATACGGCCTTGTTGTGGTGGTGTTTCGCATTAATGCTGAAGACGCCTCCAGGCCCGATCGACAAGTGATCGACGTCCACGTTGTCGGCCAGGGGGATGGAATGCAGGACCCGCCATCCGCGACGCGCCAAGCGGTCCAGCTCAGCCCCTACTCGCTTCTCCCCTGCCAGGCCCTGACGCCACGAGTGCCACTCCGAGCGACGCCGCAGAAGCCGTGAGACGACTCGCTCGATCAGACCTGGGCCGGATGTGGCGAGCAGGTCACGGAGGGATTCTCCGGAACGGTTGGTGGACAGGTTGTCTGCCGGCGTCAGAGGCGGCAGCATCGGGCGGGCTTCAGCTTCAGGTGCCTCCTGCGGCAAGACCGGCTCGGGGTAGTCCCGTAAGTGGTGTGCCGGCGCGGCGATCACGTCGTCGCGATACTCGTCGACTGAGACGGTGATGTCCCCCGTACTCAAGTCCGCCCAGCCGACCGCGATTCCGGCCGGCGGATTCGCATACAGACGATCATGTCCGTACCGCTTCCAGCGCGTGACCTTCAGCTCCACGAGCCCCCCTCGTCCGCTCTCGGTCGAAGCATCGCGGCAGGTAGGGCCCAAGACGAGAGAGGCCCCGGACAAGATGCCCGGGGCCCCATGGGATGCAGGGTGTCTCACTCGTATTCGCGAAGGAGGTCCTCAATACGCCGGTTGGCAACGTCCTGTCGTCCGTCGAGGCAGTTCGCGTAGCGGGTCAGCAAGACCTCCACTCTGTTGCCGGCGCGTTCGGCCACCTCGGTCGGGCAACCCCCGCGTTGAGCCACGTCGACAGCGCCGAGTGACGGAGGTCGTACGACCGACTCGCGAGCGGCGAGGACGCGACGGCCGGCGGAAGCGCGAGGAGTCGCGCCTCCTGCCACACCCGGTAGTAGGTCGAGGACGGGACGACCGAGCCTTTCTCGCTGTAGAAGAGCCGTCCGTCGTCCGCCGTGCCGAAGGTGACCAGGTGTTCGCGGAGCACGGCGACGAGGTGAGGCGGGATCGGCAGTACGAATGCCCAGTTCCGCAGTGCCCTGCGGAGCGCCTCATCAGACGGCCGGCCCGCGCGCTCATCGAGGAGCTCCACGGTCACACTCGTCAGTGAGCCCTTTTCAACCTGACGGTGGGGCTGTGGTGTTGGTCGGTGTGGGCTGCACGGAACGACGAAGCTCCTGGTAGACGGGTTCTCGACCAAGATCACCCGCGTCCGCCAGGAGCTTCGCGCGCTTGTCTACCCGTCCTCGATTGATCTGTCCAGCCGCAGCCTGCGGCACCTGACACAGCGGCTCGCTGTTCGGCGACGGGAGATCGGTACGCGGTGGAACGACTGCCCGCCGGTCGCCAGGCCCTGCTCGCCCTGGCCCACCTGCGGTGCGGCGACACCTGCGCCCGGCTTGCCGTCGGGTTCGGAATCGGCATCGCGACCGTCTACCGGTACATACACGAGGCCATCGACGTCCTGGCCGCTCGTGCCGACCCTGGCCGTGGCGATGGAGACGGCCAGGACGAAAGCGTTCGTGATCCTGGACGGCACGCTGTTGCCGATCGACCGGATCGCCGTCGACACCCCCTGCTACTCGGGAAGACACAAACGGCACGGCATGAACGTCCAGGTCCTCACCGACCCGTTCGGCCGACTGCTCTGGGCGTCACCAGCCCTGCCCGGAGCCACTCACGACCTCACCGCGGCCCGGAGCCATGGCATCGTCGACGCGCTCGCCGCCGTGGGCCTGAAGTGCTGGGCGGACAAGGCCCACCAAGGCGCCGGTCGGCACATCCGAGTCCCCTTCCGGGGTCGCCGGCTCAAGCGATGGAAGCGACGGCACAACAGCAGCCACGCCAAGATCCGCTGCGTCGGCGAGCAGGCCATGGCCGTGCTGAAGGGTTGGCGCCTCCTGCGGAAGCTCCGCTGCAGCACCAACCAAGGAATTCCCCCAAGGTCTTGGCGGAAATTCCGAAATGCACGAAATCGGCCCCACGCGACCTTGATCAACCGTCTTCCAGTCGTATTCGCCCGCATTTGTGCGGCGACCGTTGGCGGCAGGGCCGTCACGGCAGCCACAAGAGAGGCTCGTTGCTGGAGTGACCTGAGAAAGGGAGATGTCGGCCGTCTCCCACCAAGAACGCGTCGTGCGTCTGTCAGACGTCCACCGGATGCGTCAGTCCTTGTGGCCAGTGAAGTTGTACGTAAGCGGTGATCTCATCTTCGGGGATCGATCGGGTGGAGTTGTTCATCCGAACATAGAAGGCAAGATCCGTCTTGCTGGTTTTTGCCCGCACCGGCGTGGGCGAGGCTGCAACGTCGACGCGGCAGATTTCCTGTGCTTCGTGGATGGTGATCCTGGCCCGGGTGCGGGTGACCGGCGCGTGGCCGAGGGCGTTGATGAGGTGGGTGGTCAGCCAGTTGACGAAGCCATCACCGTTCTTGGGCTGCACTTTGGCGTAGTCGTGGGCAAGGCCGACGACCTGGCGGTCCGGCCCGACACCGATGAGGAGTGTGCCGCCGTCGGAGTTGAGGAAGCCCGCGACGGTCTTGACTATGGCGTCCTCCATGGCCTTGTTCGGCTTGTTCTCGCGCAGGTCCCAGCGTGCGGTGGACTTGAATTCGACAGCGTAGTCCTCGTCGTTCTCGATCAGTTCCTCAACGCTGCGTAGTTCGGGCTTACCAGTCAGCCCGAGTTTCTCTGCGACCAAGGATACGAACTCGGCATCGTGACGAAGCTGCTCCACAATTTCGTCTGTGAGCTCCTTGGCGCTGATGAGACCGGCGGCCAGAGCCGCCACCCCGACTCTCGTCGTTGCGGGCTCGACCTTGGCGCCATCGTAGGGGCTGGTGCCGTCGTCGCCGTAGACGGTGGCGATGTGGTCGAATACGGCCTGTACCTTGGCGTCGAACACCTGAGGCGGATATGGGTCCACCGGCAGGTCAGCGTCGAGTACGTCGAGGATCGTGGTGCGCACGTCGGCGGTAGTGGCCGACTTGCGGCGCCAGTCGAGAACCAGTTTCTCGTGGACGTGCGAGAGGAGGCGCTTGACGCTGGCCTTGACGACCTCCCTCTCGGTGTCGGTGAGGACCGGCTCAGGCTTGGTGAGGAGGTCGAAGATTGCGAGTTCTTCTTCGGTGAGACCTTCGATGGCCGCCCGCTGTTCCTCCTCGCTCAGCGACTTGGACAACTCGATGAGCCGCTTGAGGTACTCGTCGATGTTGAGGCTGCCGGCGTTGTAGTCAGCGATCAGATCCTCAATGCGTTCGACCAAGTCGTAGCGGGTCGGGTTCCTCCTCGCGATGCCGACGGCCCGCTGATTGAGCAAAGCTGCGAGGCGGTCGGTCTCGGCTCGCTTGCGGCCTGCGAAGCTGGCTGCGAGGGCGTCGAAGTCGATCTGAGACAGGTCGATCAACGCGTCGGGTTCGCTACCCTCCGCAGCTGCCCGGATCACGTACTCCGCAGCTCCCACTGAGCGGTCGAGCAGTGCTTCGACGGCATCGGCCACGTCGCCGAGGTCGGCCTGGTGCGGCCGGGACACATCGGAGATGCGTTCGGCCAGCACCCGAATAGCGGCCACAGTGTGCTGGTTGGCCGCTGCCGCCGGGGCGGGCAAGAGAGCCTTGAAGATCTTGCGGGCCTGACGGGCCGCCGCGAGAAAGCCGGTCCGAGTGTCCTCGTCGACCAGCAACGCCTCGACCGCGGCATCGCGTAGCGCTATGTGGGCGAAGCCCGAGGCGTCCCGCAAGGCGATCAGGTCGACGCCGTTGGCTGCACACAAGGCGGTGACAGCGCCGATGGCCTCTTGGAGAGCGTCGACGAGAGCGTCGACGTCTTGGATCGGAGAATCAACGCCGACCTCCGCATTCGCAGCGCCGTAGATCGCCAGTGCGTTCTCGAGGTTCCGGAAAACGCCGATGTAGTCGACGATTAGCCCGTTGTCCTTCTCGGGGAACACCCGGTTGGCTCGGGCAATGGTCTGCATCAGCGTGTGGTTGCGCATGGGACGGTCGAGGTAGATGGTCGAAACGCTCGGGGCGTCGAACCCGGTCATCCACATGGCGCACACGAACACCATTCGCAGCGGATCGCCCGAAGCTTTGAATTTCTCGGCAAGGTCCTCGGTGTTCATCCGGGACCGGTGAGGCTTTATGTCGAGACCCTGGTGCTCCAGATGAGCAATCTCGTTCTGGGACGGGGAGACCACCACGGCCATGTCGGTCGATTCCATCAGGTCGATCCGACTCGCAAGCCACGGCCGCTCCAATTCCGGCAGCGCTTCATGCTCGGCCCGTAGCTCAGCCAAGTGCTCGGCCCAAGCTTCCTGCACATAGTCGTACATGCGGACCGCGGCAGCCTTGTCCAGCCCGACGTACATGGCTTTGCCGGTGAAGCCGCGGCCCACAAAGTGCCGGACCAGATCCCTCGCGACCGTGCGAAGCCGTTCGGGGCGGGTTATCAGGGTGTATTGCCGGCCAAACCGGCGGGCGAGTTGGCCCTCGGCTTCCTCGTCGAGTTCTGCCTTCTCCAACAAATCAGCCAGCTCGTCAGCGAAGTCCTCGTTGACCAGCTGCAGTTCGGGAATGCGGTTCTCGTAGTACAGGGGGACCGTGGCACCGTCCTCAATGGCGTCACGAAAGTTGTAGACGGAGACGTAGTCGCCGAACTGCCGGCGTGTCAGCTCCTCGCCATCGAGCAGCGGGGTGCCGGTGAATCCCATGAATGCCGCGTTCGGGAGGGCCTGGCGCATGTTCAACGCCAGAGTGTCGTACTGGCTACGGTGGGCCTCGTCAGTGATCACGATGACGTCGGAGCGGTCCGAGAGAACCGGCATGGTGGTCTCGCCGGCCTTCTGGTCGAGCCGAAACTTGTGGATCAACGTGAAGATGTAGCGATGGTCAGCCGCTAGTAGCTCCCGCAGGTGGGTCGCGGACGAGGCATGGACTTTGGCTTCGGCGGGGATGGCGCGGGCGTCGGCGAACTCACCATGGAGCTGCACGTCGAGCTCGGTGCGGTCGGTGACCATCACGAAGGTCCACGCACCCGGGATGCGACGGAGCACCTTCTGGGTGAACCACAACATGGAAAGGCTCTTACCGGACCCCTGGGTGTGCCAGAAGACCCCAAGCCGCTTCCCTCCGGCCGCGCGCACCCGGTGCAGGTTCTCGATGGCCGCGTTCACGCCGTGGAACTGGTGGTTGCGGGCCACCACCTTCATCAGCCCGCCCGGGCGTTCGACGTAGGCGACGAAGTTCTCAATCAGGTCCAATAGCCGGTCATGGGCACACGTGCCCCGAAGGACCGTCTCCAAGGCGACGACCCCCCGGTTGCCGTCTGCGTCGATGACCTTCCAATCTCCGAAGAAGTCCCACGGCGCATGGGTGGATCCAATCTTGGCTTCCGACCCGTTGGAGCAGATGACAAAACCGTTGGGGACAAACAACGCCGGGATGGTGTCACGGTAGTCGGTGATGTTCTCGTCGAACGCGGCCTTGACCGGCCGGTTCGGCGCCTTGAACTCAGCCAGCACCAGCGGGATGCCGTTGACGAACAGCACCACGTCGTTCCTTCGCCGGTGCAGATCCCCGGCGAACCAGACCTGCGAAGCAGCCAACCAGTCGTTCTTCGACCGGTCGGCGAAATCGATGAAACGGACCGTGGCGAACTTGTGTTCACCCCGGTCATCGAGCCACTCAGCCCTGTAGCCGTCACGGAGCAGGTCGTGCACCTCCCTATTGGCCCGGACCCGGTCCATCGCCGACCGATCCTTGACCATCGCCGCGTGCGCCTCCTCCCGCGCAGCGTCAGGAACCTCCGGGTTCAGCACTCTGAGGGCACCACGCAGCCGGTGAACAAGCACGGCCTCGTGCATCGAATCACGGCCCAGACTCCCCCCCGGACCGAACGTCTCGCTCCATGCGTTTACCACCGACCAGCCGAGCTCAGCCAATGTCTCCAACGCCGGCTGTTCGACCAGTCCGTCCTCCGAGTACGCCCCAGGATTCACGCCACTTCCCCTTCCACCACTGCATCAAGATTCAATGAGGACACATCGACTTGACCCAACACCAATTTTGGAAGCAGCAGGTCTCGTGTGGAGGCGAGCTCACGACTCTGGAACATCAGGAGCTCGGCGGTCTGGAGGGCATCACGGGCCACCGCGTTGAATCGTTGAGCGACCTCCGCGGACGGAAGAGTGACAGGAAACTCCTTGATCACCTTCCAGTCAGCCCGCGGCATCTTTGTGCCGTTGGAGGTCTGCGTCGCATATGCCACGAAGTCGCCACTTGACACTGTCATAACGGCTTGGCCCCAGTGATCGTCCAGCGGCCGCAGGACAATGGCGTCGGTTGAGCAGATCCCATCGATTGGCGCCACACTCACTTTGTGGAAGTACGGCCGGATCTTACCGAAGAGGATGTCGCCGGCGGCGAATACGGACTTACGACTCCCCAGCCCCTCGGCGGTATCCCACGCATCAAGAGTGAGGTGTCGGCGAGGAATGTGTTCGAGACCTACTGCGGGAGTGGCTGGATCAACAGAGCCGGGATCGACCGTCGTCTTCACCAGTTCCACCATGTCTTGGACGGTTCCGCACGTCCAGCCTGCAGGGATGGGGCCGTGGAGGGAGGGGACGAGGGTGGAATCCCCATGGCCGGGGTACCGGAAGTGGACAAACCATTCTCGGTAAATCGCCCGTACCATCTCCTCCAACACCTCCGACCGCCGACGGTTGTTCTCGATCAGCTCGTCGAGGGACCGCAGCACGCCTGCGATTCGACAGCGCGTCACCGGCCCAGGCATGGGGAACTTGTGCGCCAGAAGCTTTTCCAGAGAGAGGTTGTCTTGCGCGGTCCCGCGGGCCGCGCTGGTGAGCCGTTCACGGTGGACGTCAAGTAGGTACTTGACGAAGTAGGCATCGTCAGGCTGCTGAGCGGGGGTGAAGCCCAGGACGCTGTCAGGGAAGCACCCGCGTCGGCCCAGGACAGCCGACTCTGCAATGTTGGCAGCGATAGTGATGCAGGTGACGCCTGGCTCCCAGACCCGGCTCTGAGCGACTCCAAAGTCGGAATAGTACTGGCCGGCAGATGTCATGTGGAGAGTTGCCGCCTTCACATCACCTGTCTGAAAGAACGGCATTTCCTCACCAAAAAGCCGAGAGTCGTTACGAGGGCGGTGGCGTGATCTTCCACGCTCAACGGATCCAAGATCGATGAGGCTCGCTTCTTGCCACTCGTTCATACGCTCAGGATCCCGGTGATGGCAGCATCGACCCTGACTCGAAGTTCGCCGGCCGCATCACTGAGGCGGGTGAACTCCTCGTAAAGCTCCTCGAGCTTCTCGGTGAAGTCCTCGCTATCGTCCTCGACTGCAGCAGTGCCCGTGTAGCGGCCTGGGTTTAGGCTCCAGCCCTGGGCTTCGATTTCCGCCCGGGTGGCAACCCTGCAGAGACCGGGGACGTCGATGTAGGCGCCGTCGGGGAAGTGCTCCTCGAGGACGCCGACGCTGCCGTCGACGATTTCGACGTCCTCGCCCCGGTAGAGGCGGACAATGTTGGCCAGCAGCTCGATGTGCTCGGGCAGGAAGTCGCGGTGTGCCCGACCGACCTGGCGGTAGAGATGTCGGGCGTCGATGAAAAGGACGGTGTCCTGGCGGGTCGTACCGCGCTTGGCCTTGTCGAGGAACCAGAGGGTCACCGGGAGGGTCACGGTGTAAAAGAAGTTGGTACCGATGGCCACCATCACATCGACCGACCCCGACTCGATGAGCCGGCGGCGGATCTCGCGCTCGGAATGCCCTGCATCGCAAGCGGAGTTGGCCATGACGAAGCCTGCCCGACCTCGGTCATTGAGCGCCGAGTGGAACTGCTGGATCCACAAATAGTTGCCGTTGTCGGTGTTGGGCAGGCCGAACGAGAACCGTGGATCGCCCGCCAGCTTGGCCTTGTCGATCTTGTCGACGTTAAATGGCGGGTTAGCCATGACGAAGTCGAACGCGCCGACTGCGTGGTGGAGGTCTTCGTAGTAGCTATTGCCGAGACGGATGTCGCCCGACAGCCCGTGCAAAGCGAGGTTCATCTTGGCCAGAGGGACCGTGACCTCCTTCTGCTCCTGACCGTAGACCGACAGTTCTCGGATGGCCGAGCCCTGGTGACGCTCCACGAACTTGGCGCACTGCACGAACATGCCGCCCGACCCGCAGGCTGGGTCGTAGACCTTTCCGTGGAACGGTTCGATCACTTCCACGATCAGGCGGACGATCGAGTACGGGGTGAAGAACTCGCCCCCCAGCCGACCCTCCGCCATCGCGAAGTTGGACAGGAAGTCCTCATAGATCAGCCCGAAGGCGTCCCCGGTGAGTGTCCGCGGCAGCGGGGCGAACAGACGAAGCATCTCAGTCAGAGTGGACTTCTGGAGCCGCTGGTAGCCGCGCGGCAGAACTCCCAGGAGCTCAGGGTTGTGGGTCTCCACCAGACTCATCCCCGTGTCCAGAGCCTCACCCAGGTTCTCCTCCTCCGGGAGTCGCACCAGGTGGGAGAGGCGGGCTTCCTCAGGGATGAACAGGACCGAGCGAGCACGATAGTCGTCGGGGATGACTGGTCGGCGTACGGTGGCCTTGGCCTCCAGTTCAGGGCGGACAGCCTCGAAGCGGTGCTCGGCATAGGCGAGAAAGATCAGCCCCAGAATCGGCCCTCGCGCCTCGCTCGGCAACAAGCTTGAGTTGGCTCTCAACTCGTCAGCGGCATTCCAGAGCGCCCGCCGAACCTCGGCCAAGTCCTTGCTCTTCACGCGCGCTGTTCCCCTCAATCTGCCTGCGTTCACACGTCGGCCCATCATGTCAGAACGGGTGTGTGAGGACGGCCGGAACCATGGTCGTAAGACACCCACCTGGCAGCTGGGTCCGCGGTGAGGATCCCCTCGTGCGCTATCGGGCGGTCGCCGCTCTGTGGGCCATTTTCCTGGCGGAAGTGGCCCATCACGCTCTGATGGAATGCCGGGGATTGGAAGGCCACGAGAGCGCGAGCGGTGTGCAAGACGACGAGGTGGCCCCACAGGCCTCCGGGCTGCGCGCCGAGCTGGGTGCGCGTTGGAGCATCGTGGAAAGCTCGTTCGCCGCGGGTATGCATCCTCAGGAACGGAGAGGGCACCGTGGACTGAGCGACGCTACGGCTCGGGCTACCTCAACCGGCTCCCATACGGTTCCCGACAGCGGGGGTGAAACCTCGGCATCATGCCGAGGTCCTGCGCCGCCGCTGCAGCATCCTCCTTGAGGGCGGCGTGCCCCGGCAGCGGGTTGCGGGTGGTCCGGTCGTCGGCGCGCGAGCAGCCCAGCGGGTAGCCATTCCGGGCCAACATGAAGGCCGTGGGCAGACAAGGGCCGACACCGTCCGCCGATCCACCAGGGACTGCGGGACAGCCCTCAGGTATCCAGGTGTTCCACGAAGATGCCTATCAGGATGCGATCGCTCAGACGCGGGTCGGGCAGGCTGAAGTGCACACGGTTGCGATGGGGTTCCTTCTTGGCGTGCCACTCGCATCGGAACGTTTGCCCGCCGTGCTCGACGTCCCGCTGCTTCATGACGCCCGGTTTGGAGCGCGTGCTGGGACTTTCAGGGGACAGATTGAGCTGGTGACGTCCAAGCTCCGCTTTGATGTCCGCGGCCATCCCTGAGTGCGCTTCCAGGGCGTCTGCGAAGTGGTCGTTCACCACGGTCAGCGCATGGACAACCCAGTCCCTCATCTGCGCGTAAGTGCCGTCGAACTTCCGGAAGGTGAGCGAATCCGCGAAGACCAACCTGGGGAACACCATTTTCGCCCAGTCGAAGAACTCGTGCTCTCCCACATCCTCCCGTGCGAACAGTGATCTCCAGAACTCCATGAGCCCCTGTGGTCCGGCGAGGAAGTACACGTCGCGCTCGACGTACCCCGTCGGAACCCCGTGCATGGCCGAGACCGGGTGCCATCCGTACCGAGCGGATCCGGGGAAAACGAGACACCCGGCGTGGTGTCCCTTCCCCGCATGCCACCAGGCGTACCCGATCGACAGGGCGAGGGACGGCACCTCTTCCGCCACGGCCACCTCGTCCGGCAGACCGGGCAGATCCGGGGACCAGGTCGGGCAGCGGTCCATCAACCTGGCCATTCTCAGCCGCGCGTCACGCCCTGCCTTCGGAGTTCCTCCCTCGTACAGCACGTGATGGAGATCGCGTCCGTCCGCGCACTCCGCATCGAACCACCAAGGCGAGACAACAACTGAATGCCCCTGCGTCAGCTCGTCAAGGGAGTCGCTGAACTCGTCCATGAAGTCGGTCAGCTGTTCCTCGGTAAGCCCCCGAAAGTTGAACGAGGACTCGTCAACCACAAACCGAGCCGGTTCACTTCCCTTTGCGCCTGGCACGCGCCAGCCTCCCCAGATCCCGCTCGATCTGGTCGAAGAACCCCTCCGGCCAGTCCGTCAGCTCACCCTTGCCGGTGAGCTCGATAGGTACGGAGCCGGCCGCGTCCGTGCCGAAGAAATGGATCAGTGCCGACTCCGCGTCGATGACCCGGTCCTCTGCCACGGCAAGCCGCACCCCGTTGATCACATGGTCACTGTGGGTCTCCACGATGACTTGGGCTCCCGCTCCCGCGACCCGCGCCAGAAAGCGGCCCAACTGCGACTGCCCCCCCGGGTGCAAGTGCGCCTCGGGATTCTCCACGATCAGAGTGTCACCCGGGCGGGTCAGCAGGCCCGCCACGATCACCGGCAAGGCGTACGAGAACCCGAAGCCCATGTTGGCGGGGCGGATCGCCTCGCTCAGCAGCCCCGGCTCCTTGAAGCGGATCGTGCTCGCTGTGATACCCGGGGGCCACTGCGCGCTGATCTCGATCGGCCGGATGATGTCGGACGCCCACATCTCAGCCTGAGTGCGCAGCACGGTGACCCCGTGGGTGGCCTCGGTCTCCGGGTGCCGCAGCTCCTCCCGTACCGACCTGCTCTCGTGCAGAGCCAGCACCTGGGCCGTGTACTCACCCCGCACACCGACCCCGAGGAAGTCAGGCTGTTCCGCGGAGACATCCAGCTGATCCCTGGGCCCGAGGCGTTCGGCGCACAGGTACGTGAAGGCACATCCCTGGCCCTCCAGTTCGACTGGTGGGAGCGCAGCAGAGGGGACGACGTCCAGATAGAGCGCCTGCTCATCGGGAACGGCGAAGGCGAGGTCACTCACGCGCTCCCCGCCGTCGCCTTCGAGCCTGACACCGATGATCGATCCCGGCGCGTCGGGATGCAGCAGTTCGTGTGCCTCACCAAGGGCCAAGCCGTACGGGCCGTTGAGCCTTACGACGCGGGTACCAGGGGTGTCGGCGAGCTGACGCGCGAGGAGCAGGGTCTGGATGACGGTGCTCTTGCCGGTGCCGTTGAGACCTGTGAGAACCGTGAGGGGACGGAGCGTGAAGGTCGTATCGGCGAAACGCTTGAAATGACGGATGCCCAATGAAGTGATCACTGGCCGGCGTCCGCAGCCTCGGCGGTGGCACGGAAGCGATGGATCACACGCTTGGTATCGCCCGTGGAGGAGGTGATGGCCTCCAGATAGCGGTAGTCACGCGTCATCAGCGATCGAGCCCTGCCAACGATGGACTCCGTTCGCCTCTCCAAATCCCCGGTACCATAATTGGCCAAGGTGATCGCCCACGCCTCGAAGAGTGCTCGATTGATCGGATACTTACCCATGTGATCCGGCCCTTCAGGCCACTTCCGGAACGCCTGGTCCCCGAACACGACATGCGCGTTCTTCATCGCTTTCCGGAAGTCACTCATAAGCTTATCGATCTTGACATCGTCCGCTTCTTGTTGACTGTCCAGAATGGCAGTGGTGCGCTGAAGAAACGGATCCATCGCCCCGAACTCGATGTATCCCTGCGCCCCGTGCAACCAGAAGGCGGCGAAACGCAGCGCCATCTCCCGGTCGTTCATACGCACGTGCCCACCCATCCCGTTGGTGGCCGCATTGAATTCCTCGGAAGAGGTCATCTTTTTGAGGATCCCCCGACTTCGGTCCTTGCTCATGCAATGACGAATCTCCTGCGCATTGAGGGGGGTACCCCCCGTATTGATGCGCTTGAAGATGTCATACATGACATCTGGCGGGGTCGTCGGATCGATCACATGGGCCATGATCTGCGCATTATTGATGCGCCGCTTCCACGGCGCCGGCAGATCGACGAAACGCTTTCCCTCTACGGCCTCACCCAGGTACTCGAGACCTTTGAGGGCGAACTCGGCACCGTCCTCGCCCCGCACGAAGTCGTGAATCGTCGAGAGACGCTGAAGTCCGTCAACAACCCGCATGAATCCGTCGACATCCTCCGCGAAATAGAATGCGGGCAACGGGATCTGCAGCAATACGGACTCGATCAGCCGGGACTTCTGAACGTGTTTCCAAACGCGGCCACGCTGGAAGTCCGGAGCAAGTTCCAGCGACTCGTCGTCAATCATGTCGAGGGCATTTCGGAGGGAGAACTGTTTACTGTTGACCCTGATCTGCTCCGGATTCCACGGCCTATCGATCTCGGGGACCTCTTCGTCCTCCGCCTCGACCTCGATTCCCGTAGGCACGTCGAGGAAGTACTCCTCCTGAATGGCCGGCGGCGCCGGGGTCTCCGAGCTCGTCATGCGGTCGATCGTATCCCGGCGTCAACACACCCATGAGTACTACCTCCGAACCGGCCCGACCCCGCCGACGGCGGTCCACATCGAGACGAGCCGCGGAAAGGGCACCCCACTCCACCCTCCCTTCGTCCGCGGTGGCACAAGGCCACAGGGTCTTCCCGAGGTTCCGTCGAACCATGTCGAGGAAACGACCAGTTCATCCGGAGGGGCTGGGCGCCGAACGCGGAATTGACACAACACGGGAACCGCGTGCGCAGGTTCGGATCCCGCCGGGGCACTTGGCAGGAGGCACGACCCAGGGTGGGTCGCCCCGAATCCCCGAGTCTGTGGAGCCGCCGAGCGCCTGGGGGCGTACGGCTGGTGGTCGGCAGGCACGGTGGCGTGGAGGGATCACTCGTCGCCGTGCGGGCGGAGGTGGTGACGCGTGCTGGCCGTTCGATGGCCTGGTGCCGTTGATGGAGGGGTGGGCGATCGCTCGCGCTTTGGGAGGCGGGTTCCGGTGGTCCGTACGAGGGGGTGGGGGGTGGGTCTGTGGGTTTTGGGGGGTGGGGTGGAGGGGGTGGCGTGCGTAGGTTGGGGATGAGGCCACCTCGCGCCGGTGACCAGGTGCTTTGTGGCGGGCTCTGACGATGAGGATGGGGCAGCGCGATGCGTGAGTTGGTGGAGACGGCGCGGCGGTGGGTGGCCGAGGGGCGGGAGGCGTATCTGGCGCGGCCCGTGACCGAGCAGGGGTTCGGGCCGCGGGATCCTGCCGGGGCGGTGTTGGTGGATGCCGGCGGGGAGTGTGTGGGGGCCCTGTACCGGGGGGTCTTCGATGCCGAACTCGTCGTCGAGGCAGGCGGCTTGGGGGGCGGGGAGCGCGCGCGGGTGTGCGAGCTGTCCGTCGGAACCGGGGAGGCCGTCGAGGCGCGGTTGACCTGCGGTGGACAGGCCGAGGTGTTGTTGCAGCCGCTGGTGTCGGTCCCGGGCGAGTGGTGGGAGCTGCTGGGGCGGGGGGCCGGGGTGGCGTTGGTGACGCGGTTGAACGCGGCGGCCGATCGGGCGGTGAGCGAGGTGGTGCGGGCCGCGGACCTGCCGGCCGATGACGCCGCGCGGCGGGCCGGGGAGCTGTTGGCGACCCGGCGGCCCGGGCGGGACGCGCTGTACGGGGGGTCGGGGCTGGTGCTCGTGGAGGCGTACCCGTCCGCTCCGCGGGTGGTGATCGGGGGTACCGGGGAGCTGGCCGAGATCATCGGGCGGCAGGCCGCGTTGCTGGAGTGGGGGGTCACGGTCGTGGAGTCGGCCGCCGATGCCGCGAAGGTCCTGGCTGATCATCGCGACGCCGCGTGTCTGGTGCTGCTCAGTCACGAGCCGGAGTTCGACGTGCCGACGCTGCGGACGGCGCTCGCGCTCGGAATCCCGTACGTGGGGGCGCTCGGCTCCCGACGGACCACCACGCGACGCCGTGAGGGGCTGATCGCGGCCGGGGTGGGCGAGGCGGAGTTGGCGCGGGTGCACGGGCCGATCGGCCTGGATCTCGGGGCGCGGACCCCGGCGGAGACGGCGTTGGCGATCTGCGCCGAGATCCTCGGGGTGCTGGGCGGCAGGGACCGCGGCGGGTTGCGGGATTCCGACGGTCCGCTGCGGGGGTGAGCGCGCCCCCGAGCGCGGCCCGCCCGGAACGCCGGAACGCGCGGAACGCCCGGAGCGCCCGGAGCGCTGGGAGCGCTGGGAGCGCCCGGAACCTGTGGGTTTCCTCGGCCACGGGAGTGCATTCGGACCAAATGCGGGAAACTAGTACACATGGACACGAACCTGATCTATCTCGCGGTGGACAGGACCCTCACGAACATCGCGTGGCTCCTGGTCGTCGGACTGATCGTCGTGGGCTTCCTGCTCGGCGGCTTCATGCTGGGCAAACGGGTTCGCGCGCACGAGCCCGCGCCACCCACCACCGAGAGCCAGCCCCACCTGCCCGACGGCGGTGCGGTGCTGGAGGTCTCCGAGGAGCGTGAGCCCGTGGAGTTCCCGGCCGCCGGGCTGCGGCCCCACGAGATGCAGGGGTACGGGAACTTCGGCTCCCGGAGCAACAGCCACCAGGAGGAAGCCCGCGCGGAGCGGGAATCCGGGTACGAGCACCCCAATCCGCGGCCGCCGGCGGGCAAGCAACCGCCGACCGTCCCTCCACTGGGCGGCGTCAAGCCGGCCTGACCTCACCCGGCCGACGTCCGACGTCCGACGTCCCAGGTCCCATGTCCGCCGGCCGACCGGGGCCCCCCGCCCGCCCCCCGGGGGGGGCCGGCGGCCGGGGGGGGCCGGGGGGCCGGGGAGTTGGAACACCGCCAGTGGCAAAACGGGC